>MFJA01000059.1:39901-42874 GCA_001779055.1 Candidatus Gottesmanbacteria bacterium RBG_16_37_8 | reverse complement strand
CCCAAGCCTCTGACTTCAACTATCTGCTGATTTTTAATGGTTTTTAACTGCTTTAAGAAATAATCACCCAGTTTCCTTACCTCTGACAATATTTTTCCATCTTCAAATTCATTTAAAACTGCCAATATGCCCGCGCAAGCTAAAGGATTACCCCCGAAGGTCGATGTGTGAAGATGGACCGGAATTTTGGAAGCAATAACTTCTGATATTAGAGTAACTCCAATTGGAATTCCACCAGCTAACCCCTTACCCAAACATAGAATATCTGGCTGGAGACTAAATTGTTCACTGGCTAAAAATGTTCCTGTTCTTCCAACTCCAGACTGTATTTCGTCTATAATGAGCAATATATTATATTTGAGGCAGATATCCTGAATTTGCCTGAAATACTCTTTACTTGTAACATAAATACCACCCTCACCCTGTACCGGTTCGAGAATAATAGCAGCTGTTTGTTCTGTTATTTGAGCTTTTAAGGCTTCTATATTGCCAAAATCTATATGAGAAAAATCCCAAAGAAGTGGCAAAAAAGGGCTTCGATATTTATCTCCGGCTGTGGCGGAGAGAGCACCAAGTGTCTTACCATGATATGAATTTTTCATGGCGATAAAATGAGACTTGCCTATTGAGACTCTGGCAAATTTTAAGGCAGCTTCGATTGCCTCAGCTCCCGAATTAGAAAAGAATATCCGGGATAACTTGCCATTACAACGATTGATTAATTTTTGAGCTGCTTGGGATCTGACATCACTGGAAAACGAACCATGCAAATTTAGTAATTGATCCAACTGTTTGTGCAAAGCTTCAGTAATTCCGGGATGATGGTAACCGAAGATATTGACGCCGTAGTTTGATCCTAAATCGAGATATTTGTTCCCTTTTTGGTCAAAAAGATAGACTCCTTCTCCTTTGACAAAAGTTATGCCTCGATTGGGGTAAGATGCTACCAGATAATCTGTAACTTTATTATTTTGATTCATTTTAATTGATGACTGTTCCATTTCCTTTTAATGCTTGTGAAACAGGTTTTTCAATTCTGCCATCTCCGAAATAGACTGATTTTACACCAAACGCAAATGCCTCTTTTACGCCCAATAATTTTTTCTTCATTCGACCTTCTGAACTCTCCAGATACTTTTCAAGATCATCTTTATTTATCCGATCAATTTTGGATGTTGGGTCATTAAATTTCTCTAACAAACCTGATTCTTCAAATAGAAAAACCAGAGTCTTGACTTGAAGATCTTTGGCCATGACTGAGACAGCCCGATCATTATCGACATTAATAAGCTCACCATCTTTAGTAATAGCCGGTATGGTAATGACAGGCGTATAGTTTTTATCAAGAAGCATACTGATTAATTCTACATTAACTGATTCAACTTTCCCTGTCAGAGAGTCAGTGATAATTTTTGTTTTAGTCCCGACTTTAGAGAGGATCGTCTCTTTTTTTATCCCCAACCATAATTTGCCGTCAGCTCCTGATAAGCCTACGGCATTTATCTTATGTTTTTGAAGACAAGAGACAATTTTTTTATTGACAAGGCCACAATACACCATAGTTAATAATTCCAGAGTTTTTGCATCAGTATAGCGGCTGATATGCCCGGATGGAGAAGTAATCAAATTTTGGGTAATTCCCAGTTTGTTGGAAATTTCCTTCATAAAGGCATTGGCACCATGAACAATAATATACTTCTCATTAATTGATGATAAATCTTCTGCAAGATAATCCCAATTGATTGCTTTACCCCCGCCGACTTTAATGATGATCATAAATATTGCGATAACTTTTAATAACTGCCTTGGTAACTTCTGAAGTTTTTGCTTGACCTCCCAGATCAGCCGTAACTGTTCTTTTTTTTATGACATCAAAAATCGCTTCTTTTAATACCCTTGATTTTTCAGCTTCTCCAAGATAATCAAGCATGAAACAGACTGAAAAAAAAGTGGCCAGAGGATTGACTGTATTTTTCCCCTGATATTTTGGCGCCGAACCGTGAACAGGTTCAAAAAGAGCTCTATGGTTACCTAAATTTGCCGAAGCGGCAATGCCTAATCCGCCAACTAACCCGGCTGCTTCATCAGATAAGATATCTCCGAACATATTAGTCGTGACTATAACATCAAATATTTCAGGCTTTCTGACCAGATTTAAAGTGCAGGAATCAACCAGCATGTAATCCATTTCAATCTTTGGATAGATCCTATGCACTTCCTCAGCAACTTTAATAAATAAGCCGTCAGTCAGTCTTAAAATATTGGCTTTATGAACAACAGTAATTTTTTTCCTTTTTTGTTTAATACTCAGTTCAAAAGCAAATCTGATAATTCTTTCACATGCCTTTCTGGTGATAATTCTTACAGCTTCTGCGCCTATTTTTGTCAGCTTTTCGCGACCGATATATAAGTCTTCAGTATTCTCACGGACTATGACAAAGTTTATATTCTTCCGACTAACACTTATCGGTAAGGAAAAAAACGGCCTGACATTGGCATAAAGATCCAAAAGTTTTCTCAATCTGACAATCGGACTGAAATAATTCTCAATATTCGGGGGTGTAGTCACCGCGCCAAATAGGATGGCATCAGCCTGTTTACTTTTTTTAACAGTCTCATCAGGTAGAGGAGTGCCATGATCTAAATAACATTGATAGCCTGCTAAAACTTCGGTAATGTTAAATTTACAATCAATCTCCTCTAAAAGTAGCAGTGACTGAGAAATAACCTCCGGTCCAATCCCATCACCTTTGATAACACAAAGGTAATACATGCTAAAATTTCTCCAAATCTGACAGATGATTTAATCCGTATTTTTGCAAATAAGGAATAATTCCTCCCTCTTTATTCAACCGCAGCATCATTGAGGAAATAGCTATTTGCTTCCTGTCTTTGGTGGTTTTGTTTATTAAAAGCTGATTTTTAATATCAAGGGTTAAATGGTCATTCGGCTTAATACCGTTCGTATCAACG
>MFJA01000059.1:18492-39864 GCA_001779055.1 Candidatus Gottesmanbacteria bacterium RBG_16_37_8 | reverse complement strand
GCGAAAAAAGATACGGGCAAATGATTTGGCCAAAACAGCTTGAATACGGCAATATTTTAAGGCAATAGCCGCAGTTTCCCGGGAACTGCCGCAGCCGAAATTTTCTCCGGCCACAACAAAATCACCCGTTTTTACTTTTTTTGAGAATTCCGGCCGATGTTCGATAAAAGCGATGGAAGCTAATTTGTGCGGATCGGTAGTAATGTTAAACCTTCCCGGTGTAATCAAATCAGTATTGATGTTATCTCCAAACAGCCAGTTCATAATAAATATTGCCTCGGGTCAGTAATAAAACCGGTTATGGCTGAGGCGGCGGCGGTTGCCGGGCTGGCAAGATAAATCAAAGCTTTGGGACTGCCCATTCTTCCTGTAAAATTGCGGTTACTGGTTGAAACGCAAACTTCACCATCAGCAAGCACTCCCTGATGCCGACCCAAGCAAGGACCGCAACCGGGATTAGTTACAACAGCCCCTAATTTCAGGAAAAAGGCAAGATAGCCTTTTTGCAAAGCCTGAAGATAAACTAATTTAGAAGCCGGAGTAACTATGACACGCAGACCCGGGTGTAATTTTTGATTTTTCCACATCGAATGAACAATGTCCAAATCCTCAATCCGGCAATTGGTGCATGAACCGATGAAAATCTGATCCAGTTTAACTTTTTCCTTTTCAACATCTGAAACTTTGACGACATTGTCAATATCAGGAGGCTTGGCAATTAACGGCACAAGCTTAGAAACATCAAAATGCATCACTTTTTCGTAATTTGATTTTTGATCGCTCGCCATTTCATTTTTATTGAATTTATAGGAACGGTTATTTTTCTCCAGATAATCAGACGTATTTTTATCCGGTTCGACTATGGCTGCTTTGGCACCCATCTCGGCTGACATATTAGTCAGAGTTAATCTGTTCGGTACATCAAAAGAGCGGACAGTTTCCCCTCCATATTCTAAGACTTTATAATTTCCACCTTCGGAGCCGACATTTTTGGCCACATTTAAGACTACATCTTTGGAAAATACCCCGGATGGAAGTTTACCGTTAATTTCAATCCTGACTGTTGGAGGTACTTTAAACCAACATTTACCGGTGGCCATGGCAATAGCAGCATCTGTTGACCCCACTCCGATAGTGAGAGCGCCTAATCCTCCGCCGGTAGGGGTATGTGAATCGGCACCCAATATCAGATTACCCGGATTGATAAATCTCTCAGACATAATTTGGTGACAAACTCCGTCAGTAGTTATGGGGATTTCCTGTTCATCAGCAAATTTTCTGATGGCGTTTTGCAGTTTCGCCATTTCCGTATTAGGAGCAGGATAAGCATGATCAAAAGGAATAAATATTTTTTTCTTGTTCCAAACTTTTTTGGCTATTTTATAAAAGGGATCAAGTGCCCAGGCGCAAGTTGTATCGTGGGCCATGACCAAATCTAAATCCGCTAAAACAAAATCACCGGCAAAGACTTTTTTGCCCGAGTGACTGGAGAAAATTTTTTCGGCAATAGTCTGGTCCATATCAGCTTTTCCCGTATTTTTGGTAAAAATCTTTGACAGTTTTTTCGTCGGTTTTACCGGAAATTTCTGTACCGTAAACCAAATGCCTGACATTTCCAAACACTCCCGGAGAAATCGGCTCGTAGGTTTCCGGGCCGAAATTCACCAAGGCATGCAAATGAATACCGGCTTTATGAGCAAAGCCATTTTCCCTGTTTGTAAGCAAATTAAAAGGCACTTCTTTACCGATCATCCCAGCTAAAGTATTTTCCGCTTGCGTAACATACTGCAATCGATACCTTTTGGAGATTTCAGGGTCAAAAATATATAGAGCTGCTAAAAAAGTACTCAAAGCAGTAATTCCGCTTCGCTCCCCTATTCCTAAAAGAGTCGTATCAACCCAATTGGCTCCGCTTTTAATTGCGCTAATTGCATTACTATTGGCTTGTCCCAGATCGTTATGGAAATGGACTTCAATGTCTGTTGAAAGGAATTTTCTAAGTCTTGTCAGCCTTTTTTCAATGTCCCAACTCATAGCTACACCCAAAGTATCGGCAATACCAATTCTGTTAACCTTCAAATTTTGGCTAAATTGAAATACTTTCATGGCCACATCTTCATTTGCCTGGAAAAAATCTTCAACACTAACCCTGACCTCTAGTTTATTTGCCTGAGCTTTAAGAATATTTTTTCTTAAATTTTCCAAATATTGGGCCAAATAAAGATGCATAGCTTTAAGTCTTGCCGGATCAACAGTACATAAAATATTTACTCCATCTATTCCGCTTTCAATTGCCAAGTCAATATCTGAAAACCTATTCCTGATATGAGAAAGTATTTTAGGTCTTTGGGGAATTTGAACCAACCTGACAATATTTTTCCTGACTTCATCGATTACGGGATTGCCCACTTCTATCCGATCTACTCCTATTTTAGATAGGAATTTTACAATCAGAATTTGCTGGGACAAGCTAAAAGAGGAATAACGATACTGTGCTCCTTCTCTTAAAGTAGTATCGATAATTCCTTTATAGTTTTGAAAAATATCATTGATTTTTTGCATAATTTAAATCGGGTGAAGTCCTGTAAATTCCAAACTTAATTTTTCATCATATCCGCACATTAAATTCATACACTGGACAGCATTGCCGGCGGTACCTTTAGTCAGATTATCTATGGCACCGATTATTACTAACCTGTTGGTATACTTATCAATTTCAAATCCGATGTCACAATAATTTGTGCCCTGCAGAATTTTGGGTTCAGGAAAACGGTAGAATCCGCTTTTCATTTTGACAATCCTTATAAAAGGCTCTTTGGCAAATTCTGTACGGTAGGCCTGCCAGATATCTTTTTCTTCTATATACTTATTTAGGAAGGTGTGAATAGTCACTAGAAGCCCTCGAACCATTTCAATGGCAGTTGCCGTAATACTGACTTTTGGGTTAAATCCTGCAAAAGATAATTCCTGCTCAATTTCCGCGGTATGACGGTGTCCGGATGGCATATAAGTGCGAACTACACCCGACCTTTCAGGGTGGTGTGAAGAATCTGTTCCTTTGCTTCCGGATTGAGAACTGCCCATTTTGGCATCAATGATAATTTTGTCTAAATTAATTAACTTATGTTTAACAACAGGAAATAATGACAGAATGGTAACTATAGCTTCACAGCCCGGGCCGGCTACTAATTTGGCTTTTATAATTTCATTTCTATGCAGTTCAGGAACGCCGTAAACGAATTTATTGAGAAAATCAGGTTTCTGATGTTCTGTTTTATACCATTTTGACCAAGAAGATTCTGAATTAAGGCGAAAATCAGCACCTAAGTCAATTACATATTTGGCTAATTTAGTAAATTTATCCATATAATTCATGGATACTCCATTGGGTAAAGAGATGAAAAGCACGTCACAGGAACTTAATTTATCAATATTCTTGTAATATAAATCGGTCTGTCCTCTTAAATTCGGATGATGAAGAGTCACTGATTCACCGACGTAACGGCGCGAAGTTACTTCCTTAATTTTTACTTTCGGATGTTGAAGAAGAAGCCGCAGCAACTCTCCACCGGCGTATCCCGATCCGCCAACAACACTTACTGTGATCATGACTTTGCTACCTCCTGACAAAAGTGAATAATTTCTGCTGCAACATTAACTCCGGTAACCCGTTGGACATTTTTATATTCCATAGTGTGATTGATTTCATTGACGAGGAACCTTTTATCTGTTTCAAAGATATCAATGCCCAAAATCCCTCCGCCTACCGCAGAGGACGCTTTTACACAAATTTCAGATAGTTTTTGATCAACTTTACAATTTTTTGCTTGGGCACCTCTGGCGGTATTAGTAATCCAATGGCTCGTTTCCCGATATATGGCGCAAACAACTTGATTGGCTATCACAACAACTCTAATATCCCTACCGGGTTTATTAACATACTTTTGCAGGTATAAAGCTTTCTGCATTGGGGAACCTAAAACTTGTTTTTGCTCAATGATCCCTTCCAAAGAGTCATCATCATTCACTTTGGCCAAGAGCCGCCCCCATGAACCGGAGACTGGTTTAATGACTAGCGGGTAACCGCCGAGCTGTTTGACAGCTTGCTTGGCTTGATCTTCATTAAAAACTAAGGCAAAAGGAATAGTGGGAATTTTATGCTCAGACAAAAGTAATGATGTTAAAAATTTGTTGTCACAGTTATTGGCTACTATTGAGGAATTAATTACTTTCATCCCCAGTCGTTCAAAAAAAAGTGTCGCTTGAAAACCGACCGTAGTTGACAGACATCTTTCCAGAATCACATCAAAATAATTTTGCCAACTATGAGGATTGAAAACCTGATATCTGGCATCTAAAATTGTCAGATCAAGATGATTTTTTTCCGCTTCCCGGATTATCAGTTTTTCATCTTCTCTGATGGTTGAATGCAGTAAGGCTAATTTAAGGCCGGTTTTTAACTTCATTTTTTCATTGCCCCCAATCTTCTTCAATCTTAGGCGCCTCTTTAAGCACCACTTTGTCTCCATTGACACTTGAGACTACAATCCTGTTGTGACAGCCGGGACACTGAATAATTTCAGATGCTTCAATGTTTTGGGCAACAGAAATCGTTTCAGCACATATCGGACATTCGGATTTAAGTTTTGTCATATTATTTACCTCCAAATAATGTTTGATAAATTTCAAGAATAGGGTTAATTATGGCTTTATCGCATGAAAAGTCAAATTTTAACTAAATCTTGACAAAATTTAGATAATAATGTTAAATTTCGGACATGATTTCAATTTCTGATGCCGTTTATGAGATTGTAAAACAGTCTCCATATCTTACAGAAGCTTTAAGCGAACAAATCATTAATTTATCAGCTTTGGCACGTAAAATACACCTTCAAGTTGAAGAAAAGGTAAAGAAAGATATAAATGACGGTGCAATCATTGCGGCGCTAAAAAGAATCGGCCATAAATTAAACAAAAAATATAAAAAGATTAATATTCTCAGCAATTTAGGAGATATAACAGTTAGATCCAATATTTCGGAATATACTTACCTAAATACAGAAACCTTACTTAAAAAAGTGCAAGAACTATTTTTAAATATCGGCAGCAAGAAAGAAATCTTTTTGAATTTATCCCAAGGAGTATCAGAATCAACCATTATCGCCAGCGGTAATATGGAAAAGGAAATTGCGCAAATATTTAAAAATGAAACATTAACTGCTAAACTGGAAAACTTATCATCTATCTCCATTAAGCTACCCGAGGAAACTGTTGATAATCCCGGTGCTTATTACTCCATACTTAAATTATTTGCCCTTGAAGGAATTAACATGGTGGAAATGGTTTCAACTTATACTGAAGTTAGTTTAATTTTTAGAGCTGCTGATATTGATAGAGCTTTTTCCGTATTGACCAAGGCGACAATGGAGTAAAAAATATGTCAATTATTAGCCGCGGACGACTTGGGGGTTGGTGGCGGAGACAATTTTTTCAGTAATATTTTTGGGTACTTCTTCATAATGGGATGGTTCCATATAATAAGTGGCTCTTCCCTGAGACAGCGATCTTAAGGTGGTAGCATAACCTGACAACTCTGATAGAGGCAATAAAGCTGTAATAATTGAGACTTTTCCTCTTTTTTCTGTACCTAAAATTTGGGCACGCTTGCTGGAAAGATCGCCAATGACTGTTCCCATAAACTCGTCAGGAGTAGTTACTTCTGCCTTCATAATAGGCTCAAGGAGAACTAAATTGGCTTGCTTGACTGCATTTTGGAGAGCCATACTTCCGGCAATTTTAAAGGCAATGTCCGATGAGTCAACATCATGATAGGTTCCATCGTAAAGCGTAACTGTAATATCAACCAGAGGGTATCCTGCCAAAACTCCTTTTTCCAAAGCTTCTTTAACTCCTTTTTGGATGGATGGGATAAATTCTTTAGGAATAGCACCTCCCTTGATGGCGTCAACAAATTCATAACCTTCACCCCTGTTTTTAGGTTCAACTCTTAAAAGACAATGACCATACTGACCGCGACCTCCGGTTTGTCTGATGTATTTGCCTTCACCTTCAGCTTTTGACTTTATTGTTTCCTTATAGGCAACCTGCGGAGCGCCAACATTAGCAGCAACCTTAAATTCCCTCTTCATACGGTCAACGAGCACATCTAGATGAAGTTCGCCCATACCCCAGATGATTGTTTGGCCGGTTTCCAGGTTCGATTTGATGATAAAGGTCGGATCTTCCTCGGCCAGTTTTTGCAGAGCAGACCCCATTTTTTCCTGATCAGCCTTGGTTTTGGGTTCAATAGCCAGAGAAATAACCGGTTCGGGGAAAGTAATTCTTTCCAGAAGTATGGGAGCTTGTGGATCACTTAAAGTATCACCTGTACCTGTTTCTTTTAAGCCGACTACTGCTACAATTTCTCCAGCCAGGGCTTCCGATACTTCTTCCCTCTGATTAGCATGCATAAGAAGAATTCTGCCTACTCTTTCCTGTTTATCTTTTGTTGAGTTCCAGGCATAAGAACCTGAAGCTAATTTTCCGGAGTAAATTCTGATATAAGTCAATTTGCCGACATGAGGATCCAGTTGAATTTTAAAAGCCAGGGCTGAAAAAGGTGCACTTGCTTCAGTTTTTCGCATTTCTTCCTGATCGGTTTTGGGATTAACTCCTTTTATTGAGGCTACATCGAGTGGTGAAGGAAGGTAATCAACAATGGCATCAAGCAGAGGCTGGACACCTTTGTTTCTTAAGGAAGAACCGGCATAAATAGGGACTAATTTATAAGCAATAGTAGCCTGACGGAGAGCTTTTTTTAATTCATCAAGTGACGGTTCTTTTCCTTCCAGATACTGTTCCAATAATTTATCATCCGTTTCGCTAATCTGTTCAATTAATTGATGACGATATTTTTCAACATCTTTTTTCAAATCATCAGGTATTTCATCTTTGAGTTCATATTTGGCTCCCATTTCATCACTGCCCCAAATAAGACTTTTTCTTTCTAAAAGATCAACAACCCCTTTGAATTCCTGTTCTTTACCAATAGGTAAATTCACCACTGCCGGGTTTGCTCCCAAACGATCCTGGATCATTTTGACCGTGCGGTGAAAATCAGCTCCCAGTTTATCCATTTTATTAATAAAACAAATTCGGGGAACTTTATACTTGTCAGCCTGATGCCAAACAGTTTCAGACTGGGATTGAACTCCTTCTTCTGCATCTAAAACAGTTATCCCTCCATCTAAAACCCTTAGAGATCTTTCTACTTCAGCAGTGAAATCAACGTGTCCAGGGGTATCAATAATGTTTATTCGGATATCACGCCAGAAAGTGGTAGTAGCAGCTGAGGTTATAGTTATCCCTCTTTCTTTTTCCTGAGGCATCCAATCCATTTGAGTTGTTCCTTCATCTATATCACCGATTTTATAAGTCCTTCCGGTATAGTAAAGTATTCTTTCAGTGGTGGTAGTTTTGCCGGCGTCGATATGGGCAATGATTCCGATATTACGGAGTTTATCCAAAGGAACATTTCTATTTTTTGTTACTGTAATTAACCCAGCCATAAATTTAAAAAAATAAACTAGGGGGAGGGATTACCAACGAAAATGGGCAAATGCTTTATTAGCTTCGGCTGAACGGTGCATAAAGTCTCTTTTTCTGATTGCTTCACCTGAATTGTGATAAGCGTCTACAAGTTCGGATGATAATTTATCAGCGAATGTATGATATTCTTTATTTGGTCTTTTATGAGAAGCTTCGATAATCCATCTGATTGAAAGTGATACTTTTCTTTCTCCTCTTACTTCAGTTGGAACCTGATAGGAAGCTCCACCTACTCGACGGGGTTTTACTTCCATCCTGGGACTGACATTTTGGAGAGCTGTTTGAAAAACTTCTAAAGGATCTAAATTCTTACTTTTAATTATTTCTAAAGCTTTATAAACCTGTCTTTGAGCAACACTTTTTTTACCATCCCGCATCACCCGATTAATAAATCTGGCTAATAACCTATTATTATAAATTGGGTCCAACTCGACTAATCTTTTTTTTATTTTTCCTGCACGTGACATTTATTTAAAATTATTAATTCTTAATAAACAATTTTCAAACTTAAATATAATATTTTTATGTATTTAAAATCAGGCAGCAGGTGCAGCTGGTACTTCAGCTGCCGGAGCTGTTTTTATTACTGGGATAGCTATTTTTCCAGTCCCCCCTCTTTTAGTACCGTATTTTGATCTGCCTTTTTGACGTCCAGATACTCCTGAAGTATCAAATTTCCCTCTGACAATGTGATATTTCACTCCAGGTAAATCTTTGACTCTACCACCCCGGACCAAAACAATAGCATGTTCTGTTAACTCATGTCCTATTCCTGGAATATAGGCTGTTATTTCCTGTTTATTGGATAATCTGACTCTGGCAACCTTTCTTAAAGCAGAATTGGGTTTTTTGGGAGTCATAGTTTTTACTAACGTCACTACTCCCCTTTTAAATGAAGCGGGAATCTGTTTCATTTCCCTATCTTTGGCATTGAAATACTTCCTTAGAGCAGTTGCTTTTACTTTTTTAGTTAGTTTCTTTCTTCCTTTTTTAATTAATTGATTAATTGTAGGCATAAATTATATTTTGTATTCTATTAAAAAAAATGGAAACGCATTAGTCGTTCCCTATTTATAAGAATCGAACTTCTGAATGTATTTTAAAATTTATCAGAGTCAAATATTGACTGCAGCTCTATCTGCAGTAACTGGAATAAGTCTGCCGATTATAACATTTTCCTTTAAGCCCAGCAACCTATCTTCACGTCCGGAAAGAGCTGCATCAGTCAATACACTGGTTGTTTCCTGGAAGGAGGCGCTCGATAACCAAGATTGTGTATAGAGTGAAGCACGGGTTATTCCTAAAATAACTACTTGAGCGGTTGACGGTTCACCACCTGAGGCTAGAATTTTAGCATTTTCTTCTTCAAAAGTCGCTTTATCTACTAGCTCACCAGGTAATAAACTAGTATCTCCGGCTGTTTCAATTCTGACTTTATCACTCATTTTTCTAATTATCACTTCAAAATGTTTATCATGAATCGGGATACCCTGGGATTCATAGACCTTTTGAATTTCTGATAGAAGATAATTCTGAGTATCAAGGAGACTTCTTATTTGTAAAACCTCTTTAATATCTAAAGAACCTGTAGTTAAAGCTTCTCCTGCAGAAATAAGATCTCCTGTTTTTACTCTTAATTCACTGGTTTTAGTAACGAAATAGCTTTTTTCCTCAACCGGTTTGATACCTACACTTTTTATGGAAATATTGAATCCATCTTCCATCTCTTCAACTATGACTTTACCGGAAATTTCGGATACAGGAGAGGCAATTTTAGGAGTTCTAGCTTCAAAAAGTTCTTCAACACGAGGTAATCCTTGGGTAACGTCAAGACCAACAATTCCTCCGGCATGTCTTACCCGCATCGTTAACTGAGTTCCTGGCTCTCCGATTGATTGGGCAGCAATAATCCCAACCGGTGTTCCGATTTCAACGAATTTTTTTGTTGACAAATCCAAACCATAACAATTTGCACAGAGACCGCTTTTTAAATCACAAGTTAATGGAGAACGAACTATTACACTTTCTACATCTTTAAAAAGTGGTAGTTTATCTTCAGTTATCAGTTCGCCTTTTTTTAGGATAGCTTTTTTTGATTTAGCTAGAATGACATCTTCTGCCAGAACCCGACCCAATACTCGAAGTTCCAAAGAAGTTTGTCTTCTATCAGATCGGTTTATTTTAAATCCATTATTAGTTGAACATTCGTCTGCTCTAATTATTGCATCATGAGCAACATCAATTAATCTTCTAGTTAAATAACCAGCATCAGCTGTTTTTAATGCAGAATCTGTTAATCCTTTTCTGGATCCTCTGGTTGATGTGACATATTCGAAAATAGATAAACCTTCACGGTAATTCGATTTTGTCGGCAGCTCGACAATTTTACCTAAAGGATCAACAACTAATCCTTTGACGGCTGATAATTGTTTCAATTGATCTTTTGAGGCTCGAGCACCACCTGAATTGATAATTAATTTCACGGGATTATCGTCACTCATTGAAGCCCAAGTTGAATCTGCTAACCTTTCAGTAATATCTATCCAAATTTCATTTTGTAATCTTTTTCTTTCTTCGTTGGTTATTAAACCCTGCTGAAAATTCTGCTCTACCTGGTTAACTTTTTCTTCAGCTTCTTTAATCATTTTGCTTTTTTCAGGTATGATAATATTGTCAAAAAGAGAAATTGAGACACCGCCAGCAATAGTTGCTCCAAAAAAGCCGAGATCTTTAACTTTGTCTATCAAGGTGGAAACTTCCTCTTTGGAATAGAGATCGAAAGCTCTAGTAATTAAGGATTTTATTGTTGCAACTTTAACATTGTCATTAAAATATCTTAACTCTGGAGGTAATATTTCATTGAATAGAACACGGCCAGCTGATGTTCTAATTAATTTATTATTTATAAGTACTTTTATAGATTGTCTTAATTCTATTTTTGATGTTTGAAAGGCTAAAATCGCTTCTTTTTCAGAAGAATAGATTGGTAATTTTTCATCTGGGATTATATTATCGGCTGTTGGTAAACTGGTTAAGTAATAACATCCGAGTGCCATTTCTTTATTAGGTATTGTTATCGGAGTCCCATCTGCAGGTTTTAATAAATTATTGCTTGGTAACATCAATTCTTTGGCTTCCTTTTGAGAAGACTGAGATAATGGTACATGAACAGCCATCTGATCACCGTCAAAATCAGCATTATATCCTGCACAAACACAAGGATGGATACGAATAGCTGATCCCTCGATCAAAATAGGATAAAAAGCTTGAATACCTAATTTATGAAGTGTTGGAGCGCGATTTAATAATATCGGGTGATTTTTAGTAATTTCCTCTAAAATATCAAATACTTGAGCTTCTCTACCTTCAAGAATATTTTTCGCACTTTTAACGTTTGGGGCTAAACCTCTCATGATTAATTCTCTAAGAACAAAAGGTTTGAAAAGTTCCAAAGCCATTTCCTTTGGAAGACCGCATTGAGAGAGATTTAATTCTGGACCAACTACAATAACTGATCGACCTGAATAATCGACTCTTTTTCCTAATAAATTTTGTCTAAATCGACCTTGTTTTCCTCTTAACATATCTGACAAGGATCTCAATACCTGACCACCAGCTGTTCTACCGCTTGGTCTTTGACTGGCATCTATTAGAGAATCAACAGCTTCCTGTAACATTCTTTTTTCATTTCTTAAAATGATTTCGGGAGCACCTAACTCAATCAGATGTTTAAGTCTATTATTTCGATTGATTACTCGACGATAAAGATCGTTAAGATCGGATGTTGCAAATTTTCCTCCAGTTAATTGAACCATTGGTCTTAAATCAGGAGGAATCACGGGCAAAATAGAAATTATCATCCAGGAGGGATCAATTTCTGCTTTCTTCAAGCTTTCGATAACCCTTAATCTTTTAGTTGCTTTAATTTTTCTCTGACCGGATGATTCTTGAGCTTCTTTTCTTAAATCGATAATTATTTTATTCAGATTCATTTTTCTTAAAATTTCAAGTATGCATTCAGCACCCATTCCAATTTTCAAAAAAGAAGATACGTTGTATTCTCTCAATTTCAAATATTCATCTTCTGAGATGACTGTTAATGGTTTCAAACGATTTACTAAATCAGATATAGTAGAATAAATTTCTTTAGCAGTTGATTCTTCGGATGCAAATTCCTCAGATAGCATAGTTAATTGTTGTTTTTTACGAAATTCCAATTCTTGAATAGTTAAGTCTCTAGTCTCTTTATTTTTAATTTTTTTGATCATCTCTTTCTTCTGATTTGTGTATTGTTTTTCAACTTCAACAATCTTATTTTGATAAATTTTCTGTCTATCATCTTTCCTTTTTTCAAAAGTATCCTTTAGATGATCTTGAGCTTTTTTATATCCAACTTTATCTACTTCAGTTACTAGATAAGAAGCAAAATAGATGATATTTTCTAAAGCTTTGGGAGTAATATCCATGATTAATGACAGTTTGGAAGGTGTTCCTTTGAAGAACCACACATGTGCTACTGGAGCTGCTAATTTAAGATGACCCATTCTTTCACGCCTAACTTTACTTTGAGTTACTTCGACTCCACATTTGTCACAGACTATTCCCCGATATCGAATTCGTTTATATTTTCCACAATAACATTCCCAATCTTTTGTAGGACCAAAAATTCTTTCATCAAATAAACCATCTTTTTCTGGTTTTAAAGTACGATAATTTATTGTTTCAGGTTTAGTTATTTCACCATAAGACCATGATAATATATCGTACGGTGAAGCTAGTTTGATTTGCAATCCTTCAAAATCGATAATATTACCAAAATTGCCTTTTTTATCCATAATATTATTCCTCATGTTGTATGGTTTTAGACGTATTTGAATTATCTGTTTTGATTGAATTTTCTTCTACAATTTCTTCTCCTGACTCTTTGGCCAGTTCTTTAGCTTCTTTTTCAGTTTTTTCTTCTTCTTCATTATTGAGATTTGTTTTTCTAGCATAAGTAACTGTACCTGTTGGAATAATATTAAGACAAAGTGCTTGTAATTCTTTAACTAATACTTTAAAAGATTCAGGAATTGTTGAAGCTGGTATATCAGTCCCTTTGACAATAGCTTCAAAAGCTCTAGCGCGACCAACAACATCATCAGATTTTATAGTTAACATTTCCTGAAGAGTATAAGCTGCACGATGAGCCTCAAGAGCCCAAACTTCCATCTCACCTAAACGCTGACCACCCATTTGTGCTTTACCTCCTAATGGTTGTTGTGTGACCAATGAGTATGGACCGGTTGAACGAGCATGTGTTTTATCTTCAACCATGTGTATTAATTTCATAATATATCCAATTCCTACAGCCACTGGTTCTTTGTAAGGCTCTCCGGATCTGCCATCATAAAGTATTGTTTTCCCTTCTACTGGAAGATGATATTTTTTTAATTCTTCGATTATTTTTTCTTCTTTAATTGATTCGAATACAGGTACAGCTACTTTATATTGACCCTTCTGGGCAGCCCAACCGAGATGTGCTTCTAATAATTGTCCTAAATTCATACGGCTTAGAACTGACAAAGGTGAAATTATAATATCAACAGGAGTTCCATCTGATAAATATGGCATATCAGATTGAGGAACAATTTTACTAATTACTCCTTTGTTACCATGTCGGCCAGCTAATTTATCTCCAACTACAACTTTGCGTACTTGCGCTACCTTGACAATTATTTTTTTGATTGTACCAGGATGCAATTCATCTCCTTTTTCCCGATCAAGTATCTTTACATCAATAACAACTCCTTTTTCGCCATGAGGCATTCTTAATGATGTATCTCTAACTTCACGTGCTTTCTCACCAAAAATTGCTCTTAATAATCTCTCTTCTGCTGTTAATTCAGTTTCTCCTTTTGGAGCGATTTTACCTACTAAAATATCATTTGGACCAACCTCGGCACCTATGACAACAATTCCTTTATCATCTAGATTTGCAAGAGCTTCTTCACCAACATTTGGAATATCACGTGTTGTTTCTTCAGGACCCAATTTAGTATCTACGACCTCAGTTTCATACTCTTCAATTGTTATAGATGTAAAAATATCTTCCTTTACTAATCTATCTGATATAACAATGGCATCTTCATAACCCATACCATCATAAGAAGCATAAGCTATAATAAGATTTTGGCCTAAAGCCAGTTCACCTTTTTCGCAAGCTGGACCGTCAATTATAGCTTGGTCTTTAAAGATTTTTTCTCCCAAAGAAACTAAAGGATTTTGAGAAAAACAAGTATTTTGACTTGTTCTTTTAAACTTTTCAATTGAATAGTTATGTTCTTTACCACTATCTCCTTTTATCGTTAATTTAACAGCATCTACATATGTGACTTTACCATTTTCTGGAGATCTAACTACTCTTCTCAAAGCTTGTGAAATTACTTCTTCCATTCCAGTACCAACAATAGGTGAATTTGGTTTTACTAAGGGTACTGCTTGACATTGCATGTGAGTACCCATAAGAGCACGGTTTGCTTCATCATGAGCGATAAATGGAACAAGAGACGCTGCTGTACCAACCACCTGTCTAGGAACTACATCAATAAATCGAATGTTTTTAGCATCTGTTTCCAAAAAATCTCCTCTATATCTAGCCGGTAACCTATCTGAAATTATATATCCTTTTAAATCAATCTGAACTCCAGCATGTGTAATGTAATAATCCTGTTCATCATCAGCTGATAAATAAATTATATTATCTAAAACTTTTGGTTTTTTTACTTTTTCATCATAAACTACTTCGCGATAAGGAGCTTCTATAAAGCCATATTCGTTAATTTGAGCATAAAGAGCCAAATAAGTGACTAAGCCAATATTGGGCCCTTCTGGACTTCTTACTGGACAAATACGGGAATATTGCGAAGAGTTTATATCTCTTATTGAAAATGAAGCTCTTTCCCGTGAAATACCTCCTACACCCATTACTGTTAACCTTCGCAAATTATCAATCTCTGACAATGGATTAGTCTGATCTAAAATAGTTGAAAGCTGACTCGTCCGGAAAAAATCATTTATTGTAGCAATAATTGGTCTAGCATTTACTATTTGACTTGGAGTTATATCCATCTGAGTCTGAGCTAAACTCATTCTCTCTTTTATAGATCTCTCCAATCTCATTAAGCCGATTTTAAATGCATTATTAGCTACTAATTCACCCACTCGTCTGATGCGACGATTACCTAAATGATCAATATCATCAATTATTCCTTTACCTTTTGTTAAATTGATAAGATAACGGAGAATACCTACGATGTCTTCTAAAGTTAAAATCCAATTATCAGTAATATTTTCAATTGATAATTTTAATTTTTTATTTATTTTATAGCGTCCGACCGATCCTAAATTATAACGCCTAATATTAAAAAATAAGTTTCGGAATAATTCTTGTGCGTTATCAAGAACGGTAGGTTCTCCAGGACGCATTTTACGGTATATTTCAATTACTGATTCTTCTTGAGTTTTAGATGGATCTTTTAATAAAGTATTACCAATTATGAGATTATTGTTATCAATATCCCTAAACAATTTAATAATTTCTTCATCAGATGCTATACCCATTGCACGTAATAATGTTGTTGCAGCATATTTTCTTCTTCGATCGATACGAACCAACAATACATTATTTCTTGAGATTGAGAAATCAAGCCATGAACCGAATAGCGGTCTTACTTCAGCGAGGTAAAGTATTTTACCGGAGGTCGGGTCTGTATCACCGGTAAAGTAAACTCCTGGAGAACGAACAATTTGATTAACAATACATCTTTCTACTCCATTAATAATGAAGGTCCCATTTTCTGTCATTGTAGGAATATCTCCTAAAAAGACATCCTGCCGAACTTCTTTTCCAGTCTGTTTATTGAGAAGAGTAGTTTCAGCTTTTAATGGAGAATCAAATGTTAAACCTTTCTCTAAACATTCATTAGGAGTATAACGGGGTTTTTCGAAATAATGTTTGCCAAATATTAGACTCCAGTTTTTACCAGTAAAATCTTCAACTGGGGATATCTCCTGCAGTAGTTCATCTATACCTTTATTAATAAACCACTGATATGATTCTATCTGAACTCTTGTCAGATCAAGTTGAGGTAAAACATCAATATTTTTACCCCAATTTTGTCTATTAGGCTGATTAATTTGGGATTCTGATTTTTGTTTACGCATCGGGAATAAGGAAAAATAGAAACAACAAAATAAGCGTACACTGACAGACGTACGCCTTCAATCCTTATGAAATTACCAAAATTTTATCATGATACAGAAAAAAGTCAAGAGGTGAAAGGGTGTATGTTGCAAGGCGGATGTTAATATGATAATATTTTAACAAGTTATAGAGATTTGTATATGGTGGGATTTACCCACCAATTTTTATATTTAGAGTATTATGCCAGCAATAGTAAGAAGTGAATTTGCATTAGCTTTAAATCAAGTCGCTACAGAACGGGGAATTGACCCCAATGTGGTACTGGAGACTATAAAAGCGGCAATTCTGGCAGCTTTCAGGAAAGATTATGCTGGACAAGATATCGAAGAACTGGAAATAACTATAGATGCCAATAGCGGAGAAGCAAGAGTATTTAAAGATAAAAAAGATATTACTCCGGCAGGATTTGGTCGGATAGCTGCCCAAACAGCAAAACAGGTAATATTACAAAGAATAAGAGAGGCAGAAAAAAAAGCTATAATTGCTGATTATTCAACCAGAGTAGGGACAATCGTTAATGGCATGGTCTTAAGATTTGATGGTCCGAATGTTATTATTGATATCGGCCGAGCTGAAGGAATAATGCTTCCCCAAGAACAAATCTCTAATGAAAGATACCGTTTAAATCAAAGATTAACAGTCTATATTGAATCCATCAGACAAACAATGAGGGGGAATGAAATCGTTGTCTCCAGAGCTCATAAAAATCTGGTTGCAGCATTATTTAAACGGGAAGTACCTGAGGTTAATAATAATGCAGTTGAAATAAAAGAGATTGCTAGAGAACCTGGAAATAGAACAAAAATTGCTGTTTCCTCAACCCAATCTGGTGTAGATCCAGTAGGAAGCTGTGTCGGTCAAAAAGGTGTCAGAGTACAAGCTGTAATAAATGAACTCGGTGGAATGGAAAGAATTGATATTATTCAATGGCATGAAGATCCTAAAATATTTATTCCAGCAGCATTATCCCCTGCTAAAGATGTTGAAATCGTAATAAATGAAAAGAAAAAGATTGCTGTAGCTTTTGTACCTGAAGATCAATTATCTTTATCCATTGGAAAAGACGGACAAAATGTCAGATTAGCAGCTAAATTGACAGGATATAAAATCGATATTAAATCAAAAGAAGAGGAAGAAAAAAGTAAAAGAGAGAAAAAAACAGAAGATAAAAGTCAGAAGAAAGCAGTAGAAACTACTAGAGATGAAACAGTAAAGAAAAAAGTAAAAAATATCAAAAAAAAAGCTATAGAACAAAAAGAAGTTAAAGAGGATAAAAAAGAAAATAAGGATATCAAGAAAGCTAAAAAAACCGATTCTTGATAATTAATTATCTTTTTAAAGTGGGTAGTATCATCTTATATATAAACAGAAAGATCGACTATTTCCCTATTTATGGCAAAAACAACTGCAAAAAAACAACCAGACATTACATTAAGACCACCGATTGTCACTATCCTGGGACATGTTGACCATGGAAAAACATCTATTCTAGACTACTTCAGAAAAACAAATTTAGCTTCAAAAGAACACGGTGGTATCACACAACATACAGGAGCTTATCAAGTAGATCTACCGCAATCCATAAAAAAGAAACATCCCAAATACGCTGCTAAAATAACCTTTATTGATACACCAGGACATCAGGCATTTGCAAAAATGCGCAGTCGAGGGGCGAATGTTGCAGATATTGCTATTTTAGTTGTGGCGGCTAATGATGGAATTAAACCTCAAACAATAGAATCTATTGATCATATCAAAAATGCTAAAATTACCTCTCTTGTATGTCTTAATAAAATTGATTTGCCAAATATCAACCTTGAAGTAGTTAAAAAACAACTCAATAAAGCAGGAATTAAGCTTGAAGAGTATGGTGGAGATATTCCGCTGGTTAAAGTATCAGCAAAAACCGGAGAAGGAATGGACAATCTTTTAGAAACCATAGTATTTTTAGCTGATCTCTACCAAATTAAATCGGATATAGATAGTCCGTTTCAAGGAGTAGTGATTGAATCTTCACTGTCGAAATTTAAAGGCATAACAGCAACTATTGTGGTTTTAAGCGGCAAATTAGTGATTGGAGATGTCGTCACCTATGAGAATCAGGATTTCAAAATAAGAGCATTAAATGATTGGCAAGGCAATCCGTTATATGAAGTTAATCCCGGAGATCCTGCAGAAATTCTGGGCTGGAAGAATCTTCCTGAAGTAGGCAGCCGACTATATAAAAAAGAGGAAATCGAACTGACTCAGAAACAATATCCGGATATTGAAAAAATAAAGGAAAAACCTCTTTCAACTGCGATCGAATCTAATCAGACAGATGAAAAATCTATAAAACTGATAATAAAAGCAGATACACAAGGGACATTAGAAGCTATCATCAATGGTTTAAATATTGACGTAGAAATTATTCTTAAAGGTGTTGGACCAATAAATGAATCAGATATTCTACTGGCTAAAACAGCAAAAGCATTGGTTGTCGGTTTTAACCATACTCCTTCATCTCAAGTTCTTAAACTTGCTCAATCAGAAAAAGTGCTGATAAAAACTTATAACATTATTTATGAACTATTTGATGAAATCGTTGAGGTTTGTGATGCAATTAAGAAAGGTAATTTAGTAACCATTTTAGGCGAGGCGAAAGTAGCGGCACTTTTTGACATTAAGGGTGAAACAATCATCGGAGCAAAAGTTGTTAACGGCAGAATTGCCAAAGGAGATCAAATAAAAATTAAACGCAATAATGAAGATATCGGAAAAAACAGAATTAAATCATTAAAACATCTTAAAGAAGATATTACCAAAGCAGAAAAAGGAGAAGAAATCGGTATAGGACTTGCCCAAAAAGCAGAAATCTTGACAGGTGATAGTATAATATCTATAGGCTAAGATTACCCCATTGAAAAGTGGGGTTTTTTAAAAGCGTCTTCATATGACCAATCTTAATCCAGATCAAGTCAATCAAGCCAGAACTATACTGGAAAACTCCAGAAGTATTCTGATGGCCATTCCGGCCAATTCTACTATTGATAAAGTAGCTGCAGCTTTATCACTTTATTTGTCATTATCGGCTTCCGGTAAGCAAGTGTCTATTGTCAGTCCTATGGATATGACGGTTGAATTTAACAGACTAATCGGAATTGACAAGATATCTACTGCTCTTAATTCTCAAAACGGCCGAAATCTGATTATCTCATTCCCCTATCAGGAAGGTTCAATAGAAAAAGTCAGCTACAATATTGAAAATGATACTTTCAACCTGGTTATTGAACCACGGGAAGGATATCCAACAATCACTTCAGAAATGATGCGTTACAACTTCAGCGGCGGTAATTATGAAGCAATAGTAACAATAGGCTGCACCAATCCGACCGATTTAGGTCAAATTCATAGCATTAATCAAAATTTATTCAATGAAAAACCAGTAATTAATATCGATTATGATAATAGTAATTCCTCTTTTGGAAAGGTAAATCTGATTGACCCGACAGTTACTTCCATGTCAGAACTAATTTTAGGCTTAATGGAGCAAATGGGGTTACCAATCGAGCCGGATATGGCGACTAATTTATTAACGGGAATTATCGCAGAAACCGATAATTTTTCATCCCCAACAACAACAGCTGGAACATTTGAAACAGCTGCTGTACTTATGAAATATGGAGCCAAAAAAGTCCAAACCAGTGAAAGTAAATCTGAGACTGTACCGCAATTTCCCAAACAAGACAAAAAACAGGATCAATTTGCCCCAAAAAGGATGACTTCTCCGTTTGAAAAACCTTTGCGAACTCCTTTTGGAAGGCAGGCATCCCCCTCTCAAACAAGTCCAGCCGCACCTTACCCATCACAGACAGGTATGTCACCTCAATCCGCATTTAAATCAAAAAGTCAATCAAAATTTCAGACACAACCTCAACCTCCAACC
This sequence comes from Candidatus Gottesmanbacteria bacterium RBG_16_37_8, assembly GCA_001779055.1. Lineage (GTDB taxonomy): Bacteria > Patescibacteriota > Microgenomatia > 2-02-FULL-39-11 > 2-02-FULL-39-11 > 2-02-FULL-39-14. The sequence goes on along the minus strand of MFJA01000059.1, from coordinate 20,086 downwards.
TCCCAACCTCCATTCGGAAAAACCAACCAGCAACAACAGCAACAGCCTCAGCCTCAACAACAACCGTCAACCAGAGAAGCTGATAAACCACCTGAGACACCTCCGGATTGGTTAAAACCAAAAATCTACAAAGGATCAACCCTTCTATAGTGAGAACTCACTCTTCTGATACGATTTTGTCATTGCGAGCATAGCGAAGCAATCCCGTCGGGATCGCCACAGCTACCTCGTAGCTTCGCGATGACATTTTTATATCAGGAGTCTGAGTTCTTACCTTCTTTAATTCCCATTGAGATTTTTCAGATAGTACGGTATAATAAGCTACAAATTTAAAAGAGAAATCTCCTTTTCCGCCTCAATTATGGCGGATTGAATTTTATATATGGCACTTGATCCAAATAATAAGATAAAGATTATCAATGAATATGCAACTAAAAAGGGCGATACCGGCAGTCCGGAAGTCCAAATAGCCTTACTCTCCCATAAAATTGATAAACTGGTCAATCACCTCAAAGGAAATCCGAAAGATAATCATTCCAGAAGGGGGCTTTTAGGCATGATTTCTAAAAGAAGGAGATTAATCACTTATTTATCCGGTAAGGATGAGTTAAGATATAAAGATATTATAAAAAAATTGAATTTACCAAAATAGTGAATTCTTCGGACATACTCCTGAATTTTATACAAACTTAATGAAAATAATTAATAAATCAACTGAAATTGGCGGAAGGACATTAACCCTTGAAGTTGGCCGGTTTGCACAACAGGCAACTGCAGCCGTTCTTGCACGCTACGGAGATACCATGGTCATCGCAACTGTGGTTGCTTCAGCCAAAGAATCAAAACTTGATTATTTCCCCTTGACTGTCGAATATGTAGAACGTCTTTATGCAGGCGGCAGAATAAAAGGCAGCCGCTGGGTAAAAAGAGAAGGCCGTCCAAGCGATGATGCAGTATTAAGCGGCAGACTGATCGATCGATCCATTCGTCCTTTATTTGATCAGAATTATCACCATGACATACAGGTCATAGTTACGGTATTGTCAGTTGACGGTGAGAATGAACCGGATATTTTAGGAATTGTGGCAACGAGTGCTGCTTTGGCTATTTCACCTATTCCCTGGCGCGGTCCGATAGGATCAGTCAGAGTCGGATTTGTTTCAACCGGAAACGGAGAATCGGGTCTATTTTTAAATCCGGGATTAAAAGAACTCGAATTTTCAGAAATGGATTTGGTTGTTTCGGCAACTGAGAAAAAAGTAGTCATGCTTGAAGCGGGAGCCAACCAGATAAAAGAAGAAATAATTCTTTCAGGGATATCAAAAGCGAAAGAAGGAACAAATAAAATTATCTCTATTATAAATGAATTGGTTAAAGAAATCGGCAAGAAAAAAATCCAGACTGTGGAAGACGAAAATTTTTCCGAATTAAAAAAATTAATTGATAAAGACTACAGAAAAGAAATTGGAGACTTGATTCTGGCCAAAGTAAATAAGGAAGAGAGTGATGAACTGTCAGTTCTTTCAGAATCAATTGCTCAAAAATATACTGAAAAGTATGACCGGAAGGATATTGAAAAAGCTGTTGATTATCT
>MFJA01000059.1:11020-18484 GCA_001779055.1 Candidatus Gottesmanbacteria bacterium RBG_16_37_8 | reverse complement strand
ATAAGAAAAAATATTTTAGAAAAGGGCAAACGGGTAGACGGACGAAAACCTGACGAGATAAGACAAATCGAATGTGAAGTCGGACTATTGCCAAGAACTCACGGCAGCGCGATGTTTAAACGGGGAGAAACTCAAGTGTTGACTGTAACAACCCTCGGATCCCCTTCTTTAGAACAGCTGATCGAGAGTCCTGAGGGAGAAACAGCCAAAAGATATATGCACCATTACAGCATGCCACCCTACTCTGTAGGTGAAACAGGCAGAGTCGGATACCCTTCCAGAAGAGAAATCGGTCACGGAGCACTGGCTGAAAGAGCATTACTGCCTGTCATACCTGCTCAAACTTCTTTTCCCTACACCATCAGACTGGTATCAGAGGTCATGTCATCCAACGGTTCAACTTCAATGGCCTCAGCCTGCGGATCGACTTTAGGCTTGATGGATGCAGGAGTACCAATCAAAAATCCGGTATCTGGTATTGCTATGGGACTTATTTCAGATAAAGATAAAGAAGTTATTTTATCGGATATTATGGGAATGGAAGATTTTTGCGGTGACATGGACTTTAAAGTTGCCGGAACCGTCGACGGGATTACGGCTATACAAATGGATGTGAAAAAAGACGGCCTTACAGATGCACTTATTAAAAAAATAATTGATCAGGCAAAAGAAGGCAGATCGTTTATTTTAAATAAAATGCTGTCAGTTATTCCCAAATACCGCGATACTTTATCAAAGTACGCACCCAGGGTATCGATAATTACTATTCCTAAAGAAAAAATCGGTGAGATTATAGGGCCAGGAGGAAAGGTTATCAGGCAAATTATTGCGGAAACAAGTTGTGATATCAATGTAAATGATGACGGGATTGTGACAATTTCGGGAACCGAACCGCAAAAAGTTGATATGGCTTATAAATGGATTTCCGGAATAATCAAAGAAGTCACTCCCGGTGAAGTGTATGAAGGACTGGTAAAAAGAATTCTGTCATTTGGAGCATTTGTAGAAATACTTCCGGGCCGCGAAGGAATGGTCCATGTTTCCCAAATGACAACAGGTTTTGTTGCTAATCCGGCAGACGTTGTTCAAATCGGCCAAAAAGTAACAGTCAGAGTTGCCGAGATTGATGATCAAGGGAGAATTAATTTATCGATGCTTTTTGGCGAAGACGCCAACAAAAAAACTCAGCAAAGACAGCAATCAGGACCAAGAAGGGATCAGTTTCCCAAAAGAAGACGCTTCTAAAATCTTCCTGATATAATCAACTTATGAGTGACAATAGCACGACTTCAGGAGAATTTGCAGAACTTCACCTTTTGCAGGAAAAAATAAGCAAATCCTCTTTGCCTGAAGATCTTCGTAAAAAAGCCCAAACCATGATCGACCGGGCAGCACTTTCTTTTAAATATCACAGTCAATTTAACCAGTTTGATATGGTAGCCAGTTATATCGATTGGATTACCGTCTTACCCTGGCAAGAAAGAAGTGAGGATATTCTTGACATAAGAATAGCCAAATCAATACTTGATAAAAATCATTACGGCTTGGAAGAATTAAAAGACAGGATTTTGGAATATCTGTCCGTTATGAAATTAAATATGGAACAGGCCAAAAAAGATCCGCAAAAAAAAAATCATAGTTTTTCCAGAGCTCCGATTTTATTTTTTGTCGGGTTGGTTGGAACCGGTAAAACAACAATAGCCATATCAATTGCCGAGGCTATGGGAAGAAAATTTATCAGAATCCCCTTCGGCGGCATGGGGTCAGCCTTAGATTTACGGGGTGAATCCCGGGTTCATGCCGATGCCGAGGTAGGTCAGCTGATAAAAGCATTAAGACGTGCCGGAACGAAAAATCCGGTGATACTGCTTGATGAACTTGACCGGGTTGCCGAACACGCCCGGGGGGATATTATGGGAGTTTTAATTGAACTTCTTGATCCGGAACAGAATATTGCTTTTATAGACCACTATATTGATTATCCGTTTGATCTATCGGAAGTGCTTTTTATTGCTACAGCCAATAATACCAATAACATTTCAACAGCAGTCTTGGACAGACTTGAACCTATTCAGATGCCCTCCTATAGCGATGATGAAAAAACGATTATCGGCAAATCTTATGTTTTCCCCAAAGTGCTCCAATCAACAGGACTTACTCCCGACCAATTATCAATTATTGACAGTGTCTGGCCGACAATTGTCCGACCGCTTGGCTTTGATTCAGGGATAAGAACTCTGGAAAGAACTATTGACGGAGTGTGCAGAAAAGTAGCCAGACAGATTATAGAAAAGAAAATAAGTAAAATTATAATAACTGAGGAAAACGTCAAACAATTTCTGCCGACATGGTAAAAAATTTCAAATAATTAATTATGTTTAATAAAACACCTACTCCCATTTATCGGGATAAACAGGGACTTATAAGAATTATTCCTCTTGGCGGAATCGGCAACGTCACCAAGAATATGTACGTCTATGAATACAGATCCAACCCTCCGACAATTTCCGATATTTTAATTGTGGATTGCGGAGTGGGATTTCCCGATGAAGGAATGTTTGGCATTGATCTTGTAATTCCTGATATTTCCTATTTAAGGGATAAAAAAGACAAGATAAGAGCCATTGTTTTAACTCACGGACACGAGGATCATATCGGAGCTTTGCCCTATATCCTGCCGGAATTGAAAGTTCCAGTTTACGGAACGCTTTTAACTGCCAAACTGGCCGAGGTAAAAGTCAAGGATTTTGGATTGCAGCATAATATCAATGTAGTTAACGAGAAAGATAAGTTAAAAATCGGTCCTTTTGAAATTGAATTTATCCATGTTACCCACTCAATACCGGATGCAGCTAATTTATTTATAAAAACACCGGTTGGCAACTTCTATCACGGCAGTGATTTTAAATTTGACTGGACGCCAATTGACGGTAAAAAAACAGAGGTGGTAAAAATTGCCAAAGCCTCTGATTCCGGTATCACTTTGCTGTTATCAGATTGTGTCAGAGTGGAATCGGAAGGCTATACGTTATCAGAAAGGGCAATTGAGGATACCCTGGAGAAGGAAATCAGAAATTGTCACGGCAAATTTATTTTTACTACCCAGTCTTCAAACATATCAAGAATCCAGCAGGCAATAGATGTCTCATTGAGAAATAACCGTAAAATTGCCTTTTTAGGCCGATCGATTGAAAAAAATGTCGATGTTGCCAAAAAACTGAATTATATCAAAATCAGTGATCTCTATACGGTAAGGGAAAAAGAAATTCATAAATATAATCCCAAGGAATTAACTTTAATTGTCACCGGCAGTCAGGCCCAACCGAATTCTGCCTTATCAAGAATAGCTGAAGGAGTACATAAATATGTCAGAATCAAAAATGGTGATGTGGTAGTTTTTTCAGCTGATCCAATTCCCGGTTATGAAAATGCAGTCCATACCTTAATAGATATCTTGACAGCCTCGGGCGCCAGAGTCGCTTATTCGGAGATTACTGATGCCCTCCATGTATCGGGCCACGGAGCCAGAAATGATTTGGCTTTGATGATTGGACTTACTAATCCGTCCTGGCTTTTGCCTATTGGAGGCACTTTCAGACAGATGAAACATTATGCCCAGCTGGCTTTTGATATGGGCTATAAACAACACCAGGTATTTCTGCCTTTCGACGGTGATATTCTGGAAATAACACCCGGAAAAATAAGAGTTGCCGAAAGAATAAATTTGAAAAACGTGATGATCGACGGTCTGGGAGTTGGCGATATCGGACATGTGGTTTTAAGAGACCGTCAGACAATGGCCAATGAAGGAATTGTGGTGGTAATTGTTCCGGTTGACCATTTAACCGGCAGAGTCACAGCTGAACCTGACATAATCTCTCGGGGTTTTATTTACATGAAACAATCGGAAGATTTAATTGAGAGAGCCAAAAAAATAATTACTTCCAGCCTGAAACTTAAAAAAGGCAGAATCATCGATTGGCAATTTGTCAGAAAACAAATCGAGGGAAATTTAGAGGAATTCACATTTAAAGAAACCCACAGAAGACCGCTCATTTTGGCAGTTGTCATCCATGTATGAGAGTAAAAAGAGTAAGTCGCAAGGGGAAAAATAAAAAAATCACATCTTTATTTCTTCTATTTATTTTCCCCATCCTGACCTTTTCATATTTTTCCAATATAAGAACTTCAGAAAAAACAAAAACAGCACTTAATATTCCCAGAGTTTCTACGATTGAACTTCTGCCTAATCTTATCCTTCCCAATTTGACCTTTAATGTCTTAGGTGCTCAGGCAATAAACCCAACCGATATCGTCAAATATGTCAATATTGAAAGAAATAAGAAAAACAGCCCGCCGCTTTATATTAACGACAAGCTGATGCTGGCAGCCAAAATGAGAGCGGAAGTAATTCTCAAATACCAGAATTTTTCCCATCAGGATCCTTATGAAAATATTGAACTGATTACCGTTATGCCTGTTGTTGGTTATCTTTATTCCTACGCTTCGGAAAATATCGGTATGGGAGGAGTTTCAGCTGAAGATTTTGTCGGAGGATTTATGAACAGTACCAGCCACCGGGAAAATCTTTTAAATCCCGATCTTTACCATAGCGGAGTATTTGTGGTTACCGGTCCTTACAGGCAATATTACGTTAACATAGCTGTCCAGCTTTTTGCCATACCAGCAACCCGCGAGGAATATTTGGGCTATAACGAAATTGATAAGAAAAATTATCAAAGTTTATTGACTGTACTTGACAGAAAACTTAATCCGTTAGTTATTTCCTTTAATAATCTCTTAAAAGATAAAACAGAGGTAGAAGAATTCAATAAACTGAAAAGACAAAGAGTGATCCTTTCCGATCTAATAAAGATTATGGAAGAAGAAAAATCTTTTGATGACAGTCAGGTGAAATTAATCAGGGAATATAACAGCTATTTATGAGACTGAAATTCTACAGTTTGGCCGTCATTATTACCCTTCTTGCTTATATTTTTTTAGTCCAATCCATTATTATTAATAACTTTACAAAAGTAATCAGTCAAACTGCCGATTTAAATGTTAAAGCTATAGCTTCCCAAAATTATAATTTGGAATACATAGTCATTTCCGAAACTCCAATTCCCACCCGCACACCTACTCCGACACTTACGCCAACAATTACTCCGACTCCCAAATTACAACCAAGCCACTTAGATTCGTTATTTGAGAAATATTCCAGAGAATTCAGCGTTGACAGAAACACCCTCAAAAAAATTGCCGTCTGCGAATCGGGATTAAATAGCGGAGCTAACAGCGGAACATACGGAGGACTATATCAATTTTCGGCTTCATCCTGGATTTCAACAAGAAAGGCGATGAATGCCGATACCAATCCGGACCTCCGGTTTAACGGTGATGAATCAATCAAAACAGCTGCTTTTAAACTTTCAACCGGAGGAGCGGGAATTTGGCCAAACTGCAGTAAATAGGATCAGACGGTTGGCGTCTTTTTCTTTTTATGAAGATAGAAAGTTGCCCCTAAAACAACAAGGCCCAAAAGAATTAAAAAAAATCCTAACGGCCCGCCGGCTTTCTGGACAAAAGAAGGAGGCGGAGTTGGTGTCGGGCTGGGAGTTTGAGTTGGTGTCGGGCTGGGAGTTTGGGTAACTGTAGGTGTTGATTGAGGAGTCGGCGATCTTTTGACTGTGGGTGTTACCGGTACTTTGGTAGCTGTCGGCTGTCCCGGTGTTGAGGTTACACTGGTTGATGTTGGAGTTACAGTTGGTGAAACTGCAGATGTCGGAGTCAGTGTTGGAGTTTCAGTTTGGGCAAAAGATTTAAGCGGATAAATATATTGCGGCGCAAGAAGGGTAACTGTTAGAACGAGAGAAATGATAATTTTTCTCATATATATAGAATTAAGTCAATATTATAACAGAAAAAACATTCTAAGCAACAATTTCCCCTTTAATAATATTTTCTTTCTCTGATTTTTTATTGCGGAATAGTTGAATAAGTAAAAATCCGGCGGCAAAACCTCCGATATGGGCCCACCAGGCAACACCGCCCTCAGAACCTATTCCAAAACTGCCAATACCTGAAAATAACTGAATAATAAACCAATAGCCAAGCATGATGCTGGAGGGCAATTGCACTTTTTGCAGAAATCCGCCGAAAACAAAAACCAGAGTATCAATTTTATGTTTGGGATAGAGAACCAGATAGGCTCCTAAAATGCCGCTTATTGCTCCTGATGCGCCCAGGGTGGGAATTGGTGAGTTGGGCATTAATATATATTGGGCAAATCCGGCTGCAAGACCGGTAAGCAAATAAAAAAGAAGGTAAACAAAATGACCTAAATAGGACTCAATATTATCACCAAAAATCCATAAAAACCACATGTTGGAGATAATATGCAGCCATCCACCATGGAGAAACATGGAGTAAATAAAAGGGAGAAGACTGACCGGATGTGCAAAATCAATGTTGCGGGGAATCAGAGCAAATCTGAAAATGAACTGTTCCATATCAGGAGTTGTTAATTGCAGAAAAAAAACAAAGGAGGTTAATAAAATTATCAGGAAATTAATTAGCGGCAGTTTTTGAGAAGGATTATGGTCTCTTATGGGAAACATTAATTAGAGTTTGGATAATTCATAAAAAGTGTATTTATATTGATTGAAACTTCCTTCCCTTTTATAGAGAACTTTCTTAAAATCCGAATAATTGGGAAAGTAAGTATCAGCATCAAATTTCCCCTCAACTACGGTCAGGTATAGTTTATCAGCCAGCTTGATAGCCTGATGATAAATATCCCCGCCGCCGATAAAGAAAATTTCCTTTGTATCTTTGCTTTCTCCGATGCTGATGGCTTCCTCTATGGAATGAGCAACTGTGACACCTTCTGGTTTAAACTTGCTGTCTTTCGTGACAACAATATTTAATCTGCCCGGTAACGGGCGCCCGATTGACTCGTAAGTTTTGCGCCCCATGATAACAGGATGGCTCATGGTTATTGTTTTAAAATGCTCCATTTCTTCGGGAATGTTCCAGAGGAGTTTATTATTTTTCCCCAGCTCCCTGTTACTGCCAATGGCAGCGATGACGGAAATTTTGAATTGAACCATATTTAAAAACCTCCTACTACGGTTATCTCACCTTTGATTGGCGGGAAAGGATCATACCCTTCCAGGGTGAAATGTTCATAACGGAAATCATCAATATTTTTTACAGATTTATCAATTATCATGCGGGGCATTTCCTTAGGTTTTCTTTTCAACTGTTCTTTCACCTGCGCTATATGATTTTCGTAAATATGGATATCACCGAAAGTATGGACAAAATCTCCCGGTTTATAGCCGGTTACCTGGGCCAGCATCAGGGTTAGAAGCGCATAACTGGCAATATTGAAAGGAACTCCCAAAAAGGAATCAGCACTTCTCTGATAAAGAAGGAGAGATAATTTGTCACCGGTTATAC
>MFJA01000059.1:9856-10935 GCA_001779055.1 Candidatus Gottesmanbacteria bacterium RBG_16_37_8 | reverse complement strand
ATGTTTTTTTTGAGGGTATTTTTTTATTTTTTCAATAGCCCAGCCCAGCTGGTCAACGGTCCTTTTGGCATCGACCGGCCATCTCCTCCACTGCACTCCGTAAACAGGACCCAATTCTCCCCAACCGGCCAGGAATTTTTTGTCTTGACTAATTTTTTTAATAAATTCTTCATAACTGACCGGCTTTTGCTGTTTTGCTTCCATCACCCAGCTATATTTTTTATAAGCCCACTCATCCCAAATATGGACATTATTATCAATCAGATACTTAATATTGGATGAGCCTGATAGAAACCAGATAAGCTCATGAATAATACCCCGGATAAAGACTTTTTTGGTTGTCAGAAGATGGAAACCACGGGAGAGATCAAATCTTATCTGTCTACCGAAGACGCTTTTTAACCTGACGCCGGTGGAGTGACTAACCTTCCAAACACCGTTATCCAGAATATCCCGGAGTAAATTAAGATACTGGTATTCGGGATGAGTTTTATTATTTACCATTTGTTATTTATAAAAAATATTTTACTACAAAAGAAACTTTTTAGTTTAACTTAATCAATCTGCCGTTTTGAAGGGCGTTTTTAAACATTAGTTTAAGGAAGATTGTGGATAAAATCAGATAAATCAGATTTAGAGTCAGGGCAATATAAATATCCAAAGCATTAAATTTTCCGCTAAACAGAATTGCCCTCATATTCTCAAAAATATAACTGGTCGGCAAGACAGCAGAAATATGTCTGGCCCATGGGGGCAGGATTTCAACCGGATAGAGAACCGCCGAGAAAGGATAGAGAACAAAAATAAAAGCCCAGGCAAAAGCCTGGATTTTATAACCGTAGCGGAAAATAAGCCCATCAATGATAAAACCAACCCACCAACCCACTAAAGTCAGATTAACTATGGCGGGCAGAAGATACCAACCGTAGAAAAAAATATTAAATCGGTAAAGAAAAAAAGCAATTAAGCCCATAAACAAGATTACCATTAGGAGTTTAATTAAACCCAAAATAAGTGTGGCAATGATAAATTCAATTAAACTTATGGGAGTAGTAAAAAGATTAATTAAATTCCTGTTC
>MFJA01000059.1:8854-9788 GCA_001779055.1 Candidatus Gottesmanbacteria bacterium RBG_16_37_8 | reverse complement strand
ACCGCCGATAAAAACAACCACCAGGTCATATCCTTGGGAAAATTGCCTTAAATAGGTACTGGTTAAACCCCAGAAAATTAAATCAGTGGTTGCCCACCAGAAAGCATCGACTACCCGGTCTAAATCTCTTTTCCAGGTAAACAGATGTCTGACAACTATGGCAATTACACCATTCCAATTTATTTTTTCCATTCTAATTCTCCTTTATTCTGGCGGTTTCCAGAAAAAAATCCTCCAGTGTCGGCTTATCAATTGATATTTCCGTGTAAACAATCATTTTTTCGGAGAGAGAATTTAATAATTGCGGGACCTTGTCTTCAGGAAGCTCTATTTTGATAAATCTGTCCGTCAATTTGGCAGCCCAGCCTGAATTATTGACGATCTTTAAAAGTCTTTTCTGACCATCTTTTATCATCAGACTCACCCGAACGTGTCTGATGCGGCCGGCTAATCCTTCCGGCGTATCTTCGGCAATAATCTTTCCGTGATTTAGGAAAATTACCCGGTCGCAAACTTCTTCCACTTCTGCCATGTTGTGAGAAGTCCAGATGCTGGTTGTTCCCAATTTATTTCTCAGTTTTAATATATGTGTCCTGATTTCATCTGCTCCTTCCGGATCTAGGGAGGCGGTCGGTTCATCAAGAAGAATAAACTCAGGATCATTTAGAAAAGTTCTGGCTAAATTTAGCCTGGTTGTCCAACCGGATGACAACTCGCCGACTTCCTGATTTTTCTTGGAATACAGATTGAGCATTTTCATAATCTTAATAATTTTATCTTTAGGATCGGGAATTGAGTAAAGAAGGGCGACAACATAAAGATTTTCCCAAACTGTCAGACGCCAGGGCAGATGAGTATAGGAAGAGGAAAAATTTACTTTTTTTAGAATTTCTTTACGGTTATTTATAAAGTTCTTACCGAATATCGATATGGA
>MFJA01000059.1:3666-8805 GCA_001779055.1 Candidatus Gottesmanbacteria bacterium RBG_16_37_8 | reverse complement strand
TTGCCGGCTCCGTTTGGCCCTAAAAGCCCGACAATTTCTCCCTTAAAAATATTAAAGGAAATATTATTGACCGCGGTTACTTTCCTTGTTTTAGCAAAGAAGTTAAAAGTCGATTGCCTGCGGGTAAATACTTTATAGAGATTATTAACAGTTACAATTTTTTTAAGAGCCATAATTTATTTTAGCACGTAAAATCCGCCAGCCGGCGGATCACGAGCTAAATATCTATTTATTTGCTTGACAAACTCTATAATTTACTATAGGATGTTTAAACTGGAGAGTTATTAAACTTGAGGTTATTCCTGCTATAATAAGCTACTGCCTATGTCAAGAAGAAGATACCGCCGCCGCAGAAAAAAATTTCTAACCCCGAGAAAAGGAACTATTTTTTCCATTATGGCTATGCTCATTTTTGCCTCTTCCCTTCTCATGCTTTTGTCTTTTTTCCAGAATGGTTCGGTATTAGATCAAATCACCATTGTCCTTAGTCAGTATTTCGGCGTCCTGCGATATCTACTGCCTTTTATTCTTATTTCCCTGGCCTTACTTCTGGCCAATCTTAAAATCATCAGATTAAGGCCAAACATCCCTATAGGACTTATTCTTATTTTTCTCTGCCTACTTGGTTTATCGCAAAGCGGCGATATCGGAGAATATATCTGGTTAAATTTTTCCTCATCACTTGCCGATATCGGATCATTTATCCTTTTATCGGTCATGCTTCTTATCGGCCTGATTGTTCTATTTAATACTTCAATTGAAGAAATTGTTAAATTTGCCGATTTAATATTTTCAGCATTTTCATCCTTAACAAAAACAGATAAAAAGAAACCGCTTTTTGCAGAAAAACTGCCTATAAAAGCTCCGGTTATCAATCAGGCAAGAGAAATTACCCATACGGATGAAAAAAGTGTTACACCTGTTAAAGCCAAAAAAGCAGACAATCAGGCGGTGGGTCAATTAGGAATTTCTCCCATCAGCAACCTGCCCGGCACAATAACTGTCTGGGAATATCCGCCATTGGATTTGTTGGCTGCCGCACCTACACAAAGAGCTGACAGGGGGGATATGAAGCAAAATGCCCAGACAATAGAAAAAACTCTGGAGAGTTTCGGTATTACCGCCAGAGTAGCAGAAGTTAATTTAGGTCCGGCTTTTACTCAATATTGCCTGGAAATTGCCCAAGGAACAAAGCTATCCAAAATTAATGCCTTACAGGACGATTTGGCTTTGGCTTTGGCAGCCCGAACCGGACAGGTAAGAATTGATGCGCCGATTCCCGGCAAAAAACTGGTGGGAATTGAAATACCCAATGAAGGATTGGAATATGTCACCTTAAAACAAATGCTGTCACAGGATGTTTTGAAAAGAGACAAAAGCAAATTACTGGTGCCCTTAGGACTTGACGCTACCGGAAAACCGGAGATTGCCAATATTGCCAAAATGCCTCATGTTCTGATTGCCGGGGCAACCGGCAGCGGAAAAAGTGTTCTTCTCAATGCCTGGATTGCCACAATACTATTCAGAACAACTCCTGCCGAAGTGAAACTGATACTTGTTGATTCGAAAAGAGTGGAGCTTAGTTTATATAACGGTATTCCCCACCTTTTAGCTCCTGTGATCGTGGAACCTCATGAGATTGTATCGGCTTTAAAATGGGCAATCAAAGAAATGGAAGACAGATATAAATTATTTTCTCAAGTAGGGGTGCGCAATATTGACGGCTATAATGAACAGTCCGGCTTCCAGGCAATTCCCAACATTGTCATAGTTATTGATGAACTGGCAGCTCTGATGGGTTATGCTCCGGTTGAGGTTGAAGACTCTATTTGCAGACTGGCTCAAATGGCCAGGGCTACCGGTATTCATCTGGTTGTTGCTACCCAGAGCCCCAGAGTTGATGTTATAACCGGACTGATCAAAGCCAATATTCCTACCAGAATTTCTTTTAGTGTTACTTCGATGATGGATTCCCGGGTAATTCTTGATTTGCCCGGAGCTGATAAACTCCTTGGCCGGGGCGACATGATGTATATTCCTCCGGAACAGGCCAAGGCCACCAGAATCCAGGGTGCTTTTATTACGGAAGCGGAAGTTACCAGACTGGTTACTTTTCTGAAAAACAAAAATATTCCCACCCAATATACTACCGAGGTTACCAGCCAGGAAGTATCTTTGAAAAAAGGCACAGCCGGAGGAAGCTCGGTAACCGGGGATGGCCGGGATGATTTTTTTGAGGAAGCAGTCAGAGTCGTCTGCCAGTATGACCGGGCATCAGCCTCGCTTCTTCAAAGAAGGTTAAAAATAGGTTATGCCAGGGCCGCCAGAATTCTGGACCAATTGGAGGAAGAAGGAATAGTAGGAACAGGAGAAGGAGCCAAACCGCGCGAAGTGCTTATGAAAAATCCGGATGAATATTTAAGCGGTAGAGGAGAAACAGGTAGTCCACCACCGGTTTCTCCTGAGGCGATATGAGGACGGTCGGAGAAATTCTTAAAAATGAAAGACTGAATAAAAAACTGTCTTTCGAGGAAATTGAAGCCAAAATAAAAATAAGAAAAAAATATCTTCAGGCTTTGGAAGAAAACTCCTGGAATAAGTTGCCATCTTTAGCCTATATCAAGGGATTTATCAAAAATTACAGTACTTTCCTAAACCTTAATCCGGATGACATTTTGGCAGTTTTCAGAAGACAGTACCAGTATGATGAAAAAGAGGAGGTCATTCCCGAAGGAATATCGGCTCCAATTAATGAACCGGTTATTAAGTTTACTCCGCAGACAGTCTTTCTTCTTCTAACTTCCATTTTTATCGTCATATTTTTTATCAATTTATTTTTCCAATACAGGGCGATAATCAGTCCGCCCAATTTAATTGTCGAAAGACCAAATGAGGGAGAAGTCTTAAATACGGAAACTTTGGATGTGAAGGGGAAAACAGACGCGGATGCGGTAGTTGAGATTAACAATAAAAGAATTGCCTTAAATGAAAAGGGAGAATTTATGTCCACCTTTTCCCTTCAGCCGGGAATAAATACTGTCATTATTGAATCAATCAGCAAACACGGCAAGAAAAAAACAATCACCAGGACCGTTTCGGTGGAGACACATTGAGGTTTTTGTTGTGAAGAAGTTTTATTTGATTCTTCTAATATTAATTTACTTTCTCAGCCGTGTTGCCTTTCTTCGCGCAATCCCCGTTTACTATGACAGTTTTGAATACTTGAGATTTGCCGAGAATGTAAATATAAGTAATATCAGACAACTATTATTATCGAGCCATCAGCCCATCCACACCTTTTACCTGACTTCGATCTTTTTAATGAAAAACATACTGCCTTTTCCTGCCGGCTGGGTTGTGGTTCTTTTGTCATTATTATGCGGATTGGGAACTTTATTGGTTTTTTATTATTTTATAAAAGAGGCGGAAAATAAGGAGATTGCCTTCAAAGCATCTCTTTTTCTTCTGGTTCTTCCTTATTTTTTTGTCGTGACTACCAATATCCTTTATGAGAGTCAGCTTTTATTTTTTCAGATTTTGACTTTGTTTCTTATCTTCCTGGGTGTTAAAAAGAGAAAAACATGGCTGATTATTTTTTCCTCCATTGCCTTTTTTGCTGCAGTTTCGATTTTTATCGGCAGTCTTATATTTATCCCTTTAATAATTTATTTGCACCTTCCTTTAAAAAAGAAGAAAAACTTAAAATCTCTTTTAATCTTCGGTCTGATTTCTTTTTCTCTTTTATTTTTCTCTGATTTTATTGTCTTTGGCAATATAAACAGTCTGATTAATAAGTACTTATCCCATTCAGGCGATTTTACATCAGCAACTGAAGGCTGGCTTTTATTTTCAGGACGGATTATACGCAGTATCTTAGTCCAGTCCTCTGCCAATCTGTCGGTTACAGGAGCGCTGATTTTTTTCGGGGTGTTAGTTTTTAATTTTTGGAAAAACAAAAAAATAAGACTGCTTATATTCCTTCTGGCTGTGATCATATCATCTTTAATGCAGTACTGGCATGCGGGTCTTTACGGAAGAATTTCCCTGTTTATTGTTTTTCCGGCGGCTTATTTATTGGCCAAGACATTTAAGGGTTGGCTTTATATTTTCTTAATACTGTTGTTGATTTTGCCAACCACTTTTCACTATGCTTGGGTAAGCAAAGAATTGCCTCCTGTCTATTCTTATGCACAGGCAGTTAATAATATCCAACAGGATAAATCATTGGCTGTTGTGACTTCCGATTACAACCGCTTCGTTTATCAAAAAGAAAACTATCCTCTTTTCGTCATCAGGGACAGACCCGGAATTTACGAGGATCTGAAGGAATTTATCGATAATAATCTTAATAACAATAATCAGCTAATTATTGATATGCCGGCCATCACCTACCCTTACTTACAGTTTGACGGAGATTTTTATCATGTCCTGCCCTCCCGACAAACAATTAATCCAAATACGAAGGACGTATTAGATAATTTCAAATTAGAGCCAATAACAGTTAATAAAAAGGAAGTCCGTATATTTTCCATAAATAAACTAAAGACTTAAACTAAAGACTTATTGACTTTAAAACATACGGCCGTTAGAATAAAACAAGTTTTTAAAACTGCCTTATGATTGAACCAACTCAAATTCTTCTTTTCGGTGTTGTCATTGTACTGACAATTCTGCTGGTTTTTATCGGCTGGCAAATTTTCCAGATTTTAGGGGAAATCAGAAAAATGCTGATGAAATTCAACGCCATGGTTGACGGGGCGGTTAATATGACCGGTAATTTAGGCAAATCCTTTGAGAATTTGAGCGGCTTTTCAGAAGGGGTGAAAGCGGTATTTTCCCTATTCAAATTATTCGGAGGCAAGCGGGGGGAAAAAGATGGAAGAGAAAAATAAGGCCGGCCTGCCTGCCGGCAAGGCAGGCAACTTCTGGTTCGGGTTTTTCATAGGAGGACTGATCGGTGCCTTTATCATCTTTATTTTGGGAACCAAAGAGGGCAAGAAACTGGCCGAGAAATTAGGTGAAAAGGGAGAACTATTTGAGGAAGATATCGAGGAAAAAGTAGCCAAACTGCAGAAAAAGGGTGAAGACTTAATTGATCAGGCAAATAAGGTCAAGGAAAAGATGATAAAACAGGTTGAA
>MFJA01000059.1:2867-3642 GCA_001779055.1 Candidatus Gottesmanbacteria bacterium RBG_16_37_8 | reverse complement strand
AGTTTAGTTTCCAAAATGGATGAAGTATTTTCCAAAATTGAGGATCTGCAGAAAAAAGGCGTTGAGATAACCGAAGAGGTTCACCAAAAATACTTCAAAAAAAACGGCAAAACCCTGTCTTCGTAATCTAAATTATCCCCTTCTGTCACTCCTATTTGCGACGCCTCCCCCTTTTTATGGTTTCAATTCCAACTTCTTCTGCTTAAAAGATTATTAATGATTTATATTTCTGAAAATTCGCTGCGCATTTTATATACAATGTATAAAAATGAATATTATCTGGTACATGCTTTTAAGAAGAAAACACAAAAGATTTCTCGATCAGAAATCAAAACAACTGTTGACAGAATTAAAGAAATAATATAGCATATACGCTATATTGAATTTTAATAATATGAAAAGACAACATTTAGATTTAGATGATTATTTAAAAGAATCTCTTAAAAATCCGAAATTTAAAGCGGAATTTGACCGCTTACAACCGGAATTTGAGGTTATCAATACTCTGATACGTGCAAGAATTAAACGCGGTATCACACAGGAAAAATTAGCAAAAAAAATGGGCACAAAACAATCTGTTATTTCCCGATTAGAATCCGGAAATGCCAATCCATCATTAAAATTCTTAAAAAAATTCGCACAAGCTTTAAACTCAAATTTAGAAATTAAATTCTTACCCCGTTAAACAATATTTTATTCTGATATGAAAAAACTGTTTATTATTTTAATAATAATTTTTGTTTTACTGGGAGCAGGGATTTTTTATCTGTTACAG
>MFJA01000059.1:848-2836 GCA_001779055.1 Candidatus Gottesmanbacteria bacterium RBG_16_37_8 | reverse complement strand
AAGATCTTGCGTCTTTTAAAAATAAAATCAATGTTACCTATGAACCGCTGCCGACTGATACTCCTTTGGGCCGGACATTGATTGTTTCAGGCAGCCACCAAGTTGACCAATCATTTTCCAGCCAGGAATTAACGGCAGCAGCTGATAACCGCCGCCGGGTTTATTCTTATTTTCCATTCAGAAAAGTTCAAATTAGGATCAACAGCGACGGATCAGTTGAAGGAAGCGCAACGGTCAATTATAAGGATGCAGTCAATTATTTACTGTCTCTGGGAGTAGCATCAGCTGATATTGAAGAAGGCACGAAAAAGTTTAAGATACCCAATACCAGTCTTCCCGTATATTTAAAGGTTTCCGGATCCGTTGAAAATAATCAGAGCCAGGTAAATGTTCTGGAGGCAAAAATTGCCAATATCGGTGTTCCGCAGGATTTGATTAAACAGTATGGTCCGGGAATAAACGGTCTGGTTGAGTCCGTCATTTCCGACAGACAACCAAGCTATAATATTGAAAGATTGGAAGTTAAAGACGGTAAAATTTACTTCCAGGGCACCTCACCGGACAAAGAACAGGTAGTTGGTAGTAAGTGACATTGGAATTAATTTCTCCAAAAAACAACCCACCGGAACATCTACTTGCGTCTATTCCATAATTTCAATTGTTTGAAATTACTTTAATTTTGACTGATCAGGTCTTGGCTCTATTTTAATTATTTTTTGCGTTCCGGCAAAAAATTCGATATGCATTTGTTTCTCACTTTCAATATCCTTGATAATTTGCGGAGCCAACAATTGATTGTCTATTAACAGCTCATATTTACCCGCTCTTAATATATTTTCTTTCACCTTAGTATTCGTATTTCTTAATTGTGCCGGTCTAACCAGTGCGCTTATTGAATGTACTCCCTCTTTAAAATCTTTTTCCAAGGCTCTTTTTTTATCCAGTTGATGAATCGAACCAACAAAAATTATGCCGGAAAAAATCAAGGTCAGAAGACCAATCCAAGCGAATATATCCTCCCAGTAGTCATTTAGATAATCGGAAATAAACAGCATTCTGAGCAAGAAGACAGCCAGTATTATAAAGACTGAACTTAAATAAATATAAGAGGCAATCCTTTCGTATTTAGACAGTTCTTTCTTTTTTTCCTCTCTTTCTTCAGGAGTTAAATTACGGACAAATTTAACAGGGGAAGCTTTTTTCTCGAAATAAATGACTATAATCAAGTAGAAAATCAGTATAAGAAATAAGGAGAGAGCAAGAAGTTTTATACTAATGTCTCCAAAAATATCTCTCTGCGGAAAAAATTCAACGGAAACCTTCAAAGATATTATAGAAAAAACAAATACTATCAATAACCAGGAATAGAATTTGGTTATATATTTACCCATCTGAAAACTATCATACCTTAAGAAAGCGATTTATATGTATTCCCCAAAAAAACAACCCGCAGGAAAATATCCTACGGGCTGTTTTAAAAACTATTTATATCCTTAATGAACCTGTAAATTTCCGCTTGAAACGGTAAATGGTCCGTCTCCAGGATTAGACATTAAACCTACCCCTAACTTGGCTGCAGCTTCAGTAGTGAAAGATCCCGAAACTTGATCTACACCAATAGCGGGTTCACCACCATCATAAACTTTCGCAAATAACCATTGTCCAACGCCTGCATTTCCTGAGACAACTGGTCCGGCAAACCATGCTTCATTTCCGAGTACGTTGACATATTGAACGCTCACTTTATAGAAATTTCCATCTGCATCAGAATAGTTGAATACACCTTTTCCTGTGCATCCGGCTACTACTAAAGCATTACCTGCAGTTGATGCCCAAGTTCCTGTTCTTATACCACCATAATTATCAGTCCATGTTCCGGATAAGGTACCGTCTGGTGCAATAGTGCCTGACATTGTCATTACTGTTCCAGGCGCACCGGTATCATAAAGTATAGATAGACTGATACTATTACCAGTAACTGTACCACT
>MFJA01000059.1:207-834 GCA_001779055.1 Candidatus Gottesmanbacteria bacterium RBG_16_37_8 | reverse complement strand
AATAAGCATATGGTCCTCCAACTGGATTGCCACCATTTCCTGATACAGAACTTCCTGTCTGAGTCAAAAAGGCATCATGAGGATATGTGGTAACTGTATCGGGATCAAGCTTAAACGCAAAAACGAATGTCCCTGTTACATTCACTATAGCTGAACATTCTTTTGTCGTTTCTATGGCATTAAATTCAGCGTGTCTTTGTGTCGTTGTATATGCGGTATATCCAATACCACCAGTTGTTTTTGGCATTGCTGCCGGAACTGTTGAAGGCTTAACAGCGAATGCCGGAACAGCTGATAGTAAAATGGTAGCGGCTGCCACTAAAATTGATATTTTTTTCATAAATTCTTCACCCCCTTTCGGTAATAAATAAATTGATAAGAAAATATCGGCAGAGGAAAATTAAATCTTGAGTATCATGAAGCCTATCACATCAGTAAATTCATTGTCAAACCGGTTAAAAATCTATCTCAAAAAAACAACCCACCGGAATATCCGATGGGTTGGTTTTCTATAAAAAAATTACGGAGTTATCGTATAACTGTTAAGTTCAAAAGATCCTGTTACGCCAGTTATGGCAACACCGCGTGCATATGCGTTTGTACAACCAAAAGATAGACTTACTTCTT
>MFJA01000059.1:0-148 GCA_001779055.1 Candidatus Gottesmanbacteria bacterium RBG_16_37_8 | reverse complement strand
TGCCATTGTATCCAGTCTTCAGTTGTATCAGTAGCAGACATGCCGGACTGATTAATCCTGGGCTGTACCCCATATATTAAGAACATATTCTAAGATAAACTAACATTTAAAGTAGGAGGAATATGTTCAAACGGATACCCTTAGAAAC
>MFJA01000058.1:537-7345 GCA_001779055.1 Candidatus Gottesmanbacteria bacterium RBG_16_37_8 | reverse complement strand
CAGTTGATAAAGATGAAGACGGGATGTTTGCGCCTTTATCTAAAAAATTGGCTGATTTAGGTTACGGTGTTTTCCGATTTGATTTCCGCGGTCACGGGGAGAGCGGGGGACGGTCGGTTGAGATGACAATAGAGGGAGAATTAGCGGATTTGGAGGCAGCTGTAAGGGAAGTAAAGAGGAAGGGATTTAAAAAAATCGGTTTACTGGGAGCCAGTTTCGGGGGAGGTACCGCCACAATTTTTGCCGCTCTGAAGCGGAAAGAATTGCAATTTTTATGCTTATGGTATCCGGTTTTGAATTACGATCATACTTTTATCAATCCCTATTTACCCTGGCTGAAAAATCAGATGGCAAGGATGAGAAGAGATTTAGAGGAAAAGGGCTGGACAACTATACCTAACGACGGCAAGCCTTTCAGAATAGGGAAAAAACTCTTTGATGAGATGAATTGGTATTTTCCTTATAAAGAGTTGGCGAAAATAAGATTACCTGTAGTTATAATACATGGAGATAACGACAGTTATGTACCGTATAAAGATTCACTAGAATATATTAAAAACAAACCTGGTGAGGCAAAATTAATTACAATAAAAGGAGCGGATCACGGATTCGGGGGAGAAAACGAAAAGTTGTATAAAGAAGAGGCGATTAATAAAACTGTTTTAACCTTTAGACGATATTTATGAAAATGATTCCGTTAGGAACAAACGGTTATTTCGGAAGTTTCGGCAGGCAGACGGCATGTTATGCAATACCATATAAGAGTATATTAATTGTTCTGGATGCCGGATCCGGATTATTCCGTTTTGCCGAAAGTGCGGGAAAGAAATTATTAAGTGAGGCTCGCGAAATACATCTTTTTTTATCGCATTATCATCTGGATCATACCTTCGGATTTTATGCTGCCTTTGAGCTTTTTGAGAAGAAGAAAGTAACGGTTTATGCCAAAGCGGGCAGGCAGGTTTTTTCAGAATTTGTGGAGATGGAACATTTTCCGATTGATTATGAGAAGAAATACAGCAATTTTGAATGGAAAGCGGTTGGGGAGGGCTGGAAAAATCTTAAAAATTACCGGTTCAAAGTACGTAAACAGAATCATCGGGGTGAAGTTAGCTTGGGATTCAGATTGGAGTTTGTAAATGGAAAAAACATGGCTTATATAACTGACGGAGAGCCGACTCGGGAGAGTATTGTATTTGTCAAGGGAGTTGATTTATTACTGCATGAGCATGAGCCGTTAGGAGAAAAGGAAGCAAAAGATCTTAAGCTAGAGGAGATGATTTACGATGGACATGTGACAACCGAAGGGGCTAGTTTAATTGCCAAAGAAGCCGGAGTGAAAAAACTGGCGTTGGTTCATCACAATCCATTTCTTAATGAGGCGAGTTTAAAAAAAGAATTAAAAAAAGCAAAAGCGATTTTTAAAGAAAGTCATTTGGCGATGGATTTAGAAGAGATTGAGTTTTGAAATTGACAATACAATTGTATTATTGTATTATGATACTAATATGAATTGGATTACTACCAATATAAGATTTCCTGAAGAGGAATATCTGGAGTTAAAAATGGAAGCATTAAGGCATAGAAAGAGTGTTGCGCAGCTTATAAGAGAAAGAGTTTTTGAGAAAAAAGTATCAAAAGAAAAAAATACCGAAAAATTAATGAGAGAATTAGACAAGGTAGCTTCCGAGAATGCCAAGGTATTGAAAGGCAAAAGCTTATCAAAACTTTTAATAGAAATGCGCTACGAACAATGATTATTGATGCATCGGTTGCCTCAAAATGGATTTTGAAGGGAGAAGCTTACCAGGATAAAGCCAGATTGCTGTTTAAAAGACACATCATCAGAAAAGATATTATTTCAGTCCCGGATTTATTTTTTTACGAGATCGCCAATACTTGCGCAACGAAGACTGATCTGGATAATGAAAAAATAAATAAGTCCTTGAGAATATTATTTAAAGCAAATTTAACCATTCATCATCCAAATGAAAATGATATTTTAAAATCCGCAAGATATGCTAAAAAATATAAGACTTCCGTATATGATATGATCTACGCGGTTATGGCAAAGAAACTTAAAACTATTCTTATAACAGCCGATGAAAAATTTATACAAAAGACGAATTTTTCTTATGTGAGATTATTGAGTGAGTATACTGCCGGAACAGAAATTTGACAGATTTAATTTGTAAACAGAAAAAAGTAATTACGATTTTATATGAAGTTTATTTGATGAAAGATTTGGAAGAGATTTATTTTTAGAAAACGGGGAGTTACTTTCTGATATTTCAGATATAGTTTACCGAAATGATTTTGCAGTAGTTTTTCTTCAACTAACACTGCTTTATAGATTAGATAACCGACCGGAAGAAGTATTATTATCAAATAGCTACGAAGTGCAATTTCAAATCCGGCAAGAAATAAGAACAGACCTATATAAATAGGATTTCGTGAAATTGAATAAGGGCCCTTGATAACCAGATTTTTCTGCCTTTTTATATTATGTTGGGCGGGCACTCCCCAGTTTTCTTTTAAAGTCATTTTTGCCCAGACAGACAATACCAAGCCGGAGAAATTTATAATCAAACCTGTTAATTTTAAGATAGGTGATAAAGAGTTTGAAGTGAATGAAAGATTAAAAATTCCAGTTAATTGAAGATAGAGAACAAGTGTAATTATGATGACAAATAAAGATTCGGGTTTTTCAAATTTCATTAAATAATTTTTAATAGTTAACGGTGAAGTGAAAAACCAGATGAATTGGAGAATGAGGAAGTTGACAAGAAGAATTATTCTAACAGCAGATGCACTTAAAAGCATGATGGAATTACAACATTGATAATTTGATTTTGTTTTTTTCTTTTTGTATGATTCTGTCGCTCTAAATGCTTATTTACTGAATATGCTAAGAGAGTTACACCCCCAATATCATGTAAAGGGACCAAAGAGATTTGCAGAGTCAATAAAATTTATCAGAGATAAATTAGGAATTACTCCTTTTACTCCCGGAGAACTAATGAGTATTTCCCATAGATATCAACAAGATTTGATAAATGGAATTTCTAAAGGAGCAGATAGCAGTTTAGCAATGTATGATACTCGTTTACCAAGCGTGGATAGGGAAAAATTACCGGTAGGGAAGAAAGTATTAGTAATTGAAATAGGCGGTACAAATATTCGTGCTGCAAGCGTGATAAATTCAGAACAAGGATTGGAAATTGAGAAAAAAGAGGGTGAAGAACTATTTATCAAAAAAGGATTGAAAAGAAAAGTATATTCCGATGCAGATGATTTTTTAAATGAAGTATTTAATTTTCTTGATCCGGTGATCAGTAAAGTTCATCCTGATACTTTGTCTGTGATTTGGTCCTTTCCGGGTGAACCTCAAATAAGCGAAGACGGAATATCGGTTGATATAAAATCAACGGAAGAGTTAACCAAAGGTTTTGTAATTCCCGGGATTAGCATGATACCTATCGGGAAGAAAATTTTAGGCTTGCTTAATAACAGATACCAGTTAAAAGAGAATATTCCTTTGGCAGTAATGAATGATACCAGAGCGGCAGAAGGAGGAATTATAGGTTCGGGTTTTAATCTGGCTTTCGGCAAATACAACAGCGAATCCGGAGGATTTGACAAGATCAGTGACTTTATACCTTACGCTTATCGTCAGGTTGATGAAATGAGTGCCAATCCGGGAAAACAACTAGCTGAAAAACATATTTCAGGTGATTATTTAGGTTTGTTGTTAAAAGTAGTAGCTTCTGAATTAGAGAAATCAGGTTTACTAACACAAAAGATAATGCATGACAAATCCGAATTTTTCAGCAGGTTACTGAAGGTGGCTTTGGATAAGAATATCGCATATGAGTATTTAAATCCTTATATGGTTGCAACCTTGATGTATTTAGCAAGACAGGCAATTGTTAGATCTGCCCAATTAGCAGGAACGATGATCGGAACTGGAATAGCAACTTTTAAAAATGATTATTTTCCCAATTGGAATGAAAATAGAAAAAGAGATTATAAAATGGACTATATTTTAGAAGGATCTATTGTTGAGAAAGTCCCCGGTTATTTATCGTTAGTGAATCAGTATGCAAATGAAGTTTCAGAACAGTGGAGGATAAAGATTAATGTCAGGAGTGTAGAAAATGCCGGTATATTCGGTGCAGCTGCGGCAGCTTTGGATATATATCGTAGAAACACAGATTTGACAGGTATGATATGATAGATGGAAATTGATAAAGGCTTTGATCCGGAGGGTTGGAACCGGGTCGCCCCGATGAAAAATATCGGGACAAGCTGCACAGCAAGCCCGCCTTTGCATAAAGCTTCGGCGAGGTGAATATGTGACGGAGGCGAAACCGTAAAAAGTCAGCAACATGTGTCGCGAAAGCGGAGCATGTCATGAATGAGGTTAACTCATTTCGGATATGTGTCCCCGCGAGGGGATTTTTTAATGGGTTAACGAAATAAGGTGGCACAGCGAAAGTAATTTCGCCCTTACTGATCCCCGATTAAATCGGGGAGAATGGAGGGTGTTTTTTTATGGGGAATAAAAATAATAAAAAAATTATAGGAATTACCGGCGGGATGGGGCCGCAAGCTTCTGCCGAGTTTTACAAAATGCTTATTGGAAAAAGTATTAGTAATTACCAGGCGAGAAATAATGATGATTTTCCTGAGATTTTAATTGATTCAATTCCGGTACCTGATTTTATCAGCAACATCGATAATCTTAACAAAGCCAGAGATATGCTAATAGACAGGATAGAGAGGATGAATTTTTATCCGGTAAATTTTATAGGGATAGCTTGTAATACAGCCCATATTTTAATTGAGGAGTTAAGACTCTGTAGTGCTGTTCCAATCGTTTCGATCATTGAAGAGGTAAAAAAAACTATATTAACTAATGGTTACAGGCGAGTGGGGTTACTTTCAACTAAAACAACACAAGACAGAGGATTATATGATTCAGTAGAAGATTCGAAGATAAAATTATTAAAACCAAATAAAGATTTACAGGATCTATTAGAAGAAATAATAAGAGGAGTTATTGCAGGGAAAGAGAGAACGGAATTGGAAGACAAATTTAAGATAATCTGCAATTATTTTATTAAAGAGCAGAAGCTGGATACAGTAATTTTGGGATGTACAGAACTGCCACTTATTTTCCCAGGAGATCTGGATATTAAAAGTATTAATACTCTAGAAATATTAGCGAATTCATTACTAAAATTATATTTTGAACAAAACTATGAGAATTGAGGATGAACATATTAAAGCTGGAGGTATCCCCGGTCAGGATATAGATCAGGGGTTAGTTTGGCCCTGAAAATATAGCTTTTATTGAACTAAGTGGCTATCCCTATGTCCAGGTAAAAGGAGGAGAGCTTATAAGCTGTACGGATGTACTAAACCAATTAGCAAAAAGTAGTTCGTATAGGGAACAATTAACCAGGAAAATAACCTTACATGAGGGAGATCTGCAACCGTTATACAATATGGGATTTCACGGGTTGGATGCAATCATCAAAAGCGCGAGAAATTTAACTTATGAAGAGACCTTCAGTATAGGTGCTTTTGTATGCATGGCTTCAAACAGAGTTTTAAAAGAGAAATTATTACCTAAAATAAATAATTTAAGAAGTCCTGGCGATGAAATTACTTTACTACTGCAGTCTGTATCTCTTTTGCAGGAGTTGTCAACCAAGGAGGCTTTAGTAGGATTAACACCTCCAGAGCTGGCCGGATTGGTGGGTGCAGTTTTGGAATTAGATACAGTAATAAGAGTTGGAATAAAAGATAACGATCAAGTTATAGCATTAGGGGGTATGGGCGGTGATAGGGGTATACCTTTTGACAGCCAATCATCCAAATTATTTTCCGTTTCCACTTTGGCAGCCTTAGGTTTGTCAGCGTTTGGTCCAGTTCATAAACACCATTCTTATCCTAATACATCCAAGGTGGCGGGACAGTCAGCAATAGAATATTTAGGGGCAAGGTCAGATTTTAAAGATAAGCAGATAATTGAAGAGATTTTAGAAACAGGTAATCTTATTATGACAAGCTGTCACTCGACCCGTACTCTACACTCAATTTCACATTTACTTAAAGGCGAAACGATTAATCATGCCATAGGTCCTTTGGCTGTTCCAAGTGCCAGTGATAATAGACTTAATGTCATGATCGGGGTTAATCATAATATACACACGGAAACCATAATTGAGGCCTTGAAGATACTTATGGGAAAAGGTATCCAAAACTACGGGAACTGCGCGGCTTTTTGCGGAATCGATCTTCCAGCGGCGCAAATACCTGAAGAGTTTTTTGATATAGGTAAGTATTATGGAAATTATTCGTTAAAAAATCTGATTGCTTTAGACGAAGTAGCTCCTCCGCCTTTTTCAACAGTGGTTTCATTCCTAATTGATGGCAGAAATGCTGGAACTTACCTGATTCAAGCTGAAGATTTCATGAGTGAAGAAGAAGTAGTTCTGATGTCAGAAAGACTTAAAGATTTATTAATTGAAAACGAAAAGGATACTATTCAAATGGCAAACAGGGAGGCATTGAGAGGTAATGATCAAATGAAAATGAAATATGTAGCCATGACAGTGGCTTTAGGGTTATTTATAAGGGATTTTGTTCATTTGCCTGATGCTTTAGACAGCGGGTTGAGGAGAGTTAATAAGAATTACTTGAGGTTTTGTTACGAAAAAGCGAAAAAAGCTTTTGACAATGGAGAGATTGAGAGAAGACTTTCATTATATACAGAACTGACACAAACGGATCCATTACC
>MFJA01000058.1:161-499 GCA_001779055.1 Candidatus Gottesmanbacteria bacterium RBG_16_37_8 | reverse complement strand
TGTATTGGTGAATCCTGCGGATAAAAATTTCTATTCCGTATTCGGTTCGGAGGTAGAAAAGGCAATTGCAAGATATTTTGGAGTAGACCTTATTAAGGCAGGTGAAATTGCTGATTATTTCAGAAATAATTTCGGTGGAGGAGAAATGGCGCTATTTTCAGGAGAAACACATGTTTATTTTCCTGAGGTTGGGGTAAAACCTCCAGATTATACTGTTTTATATGACTGTTTATCCGATATTGATATTGATGGTCAGTTTGCCAATAATCCTATTTTAATCAAAATCATAAATAAACTGCGCAAGTCTGGGAAAAAAATTATTGTTTTAACTGATTCGC
>MFJA01000058.1:0-152 GCA_001779055.1 Candidatus Gottesmanbacteria bacterium RBG_16_37_8 | reverse complement strand
TATCCAGAAAAGCTTTATTCCAAACAGGTTTTGATCCGGACAATGACTTTGACCTTTATCTTCCATACAAAAGAAATTCCGGACCTAATAAAATTATCCGAAGAGAGAATATTTTTAAGGAAATAACCGAATATTTGGACATACCCCCGGAC
>MFJA01000057.1:2479-6515 GCA_001779055.1 Candidatus Gottesmanbacteria bacterium RBG_16_37_8 | reverse complement strand
AAAATACGGTTGCCTCTAGCCTGTATCCTTTTATTGCCCTTATCCTTATTGCCTTATCTTTATAACCTTCTCTTGTTAATTTTATTTCATGGTCTGATTCGGTTTGATTTTTCAGTGCAATTGGAGTCATACCAACTAAACTATTATCTAAAGATACCCCGACTTTATCCGGAAAAGAAATTACAAGAATCTGGGCGTCATTTTTATCGACAACTTTGTTTAAAGTAATAACACTTCCTTCAGATAGAGCTCCTGTCCCAAAAGTGCGATCTACGACTGTTAAAACAGACGGGGAAATTGTAATTTTTTCCTCAAAAGGATCAAGTCCTGCCTGCTGTGGAACTAATCTTATATTGTGTTCTCCAACATCAATCATATTGGGATATTCACATTTGCATAAAGGTGCCTCGCCAATTAGTTTTCCATCTAGATAGACTTTGCTTTTTGGAACAGATGTAACCTGAAGTGCACCTTTTCCTGTATTTCTATTTAAAAAGTAGGCAACAATTAAAAAGATAGAAAAAGCAAATATTATAAAAAGAATCGGAACGAGGATTTTTTTCAAACGCCGCATAATTCTAACTATTATACAAAAAATTCCGCCCCAGCGGAATTAGAAATTAAAAATTAGAAATTATTTTCAGTATCCCATGTCGCCCATGCCTTCTGGCATTTGCGGAGTTTCTTTTTTCTCGGGAATATCAGTAATTAACGCTTCTGTTGTTAAAATCATTGTTGCAACCGAAATTGCATTCTGGACTGCTGTCCTTACGACCTTTACGGGATCTATAATTCCTTCTTTAATCATGTCAACCGGTTCTGCTGTATCTACAGCATCTGTCTTTAATAGATTAAATCCTTGTCCAAGATTGCTTACTTTTCTTGCTTTTGCAATTAATTGTCCTGCGTCCAATCCCGCATTCTCAACCAATTTTGTAAAAGGGGCTTCCAAAGCGCTTTTTACAATTTCAAATCCGATTATTTCGTCTCTGCTTGCCTTAGCAGTTTCCAAATCTTTTGCTGTCATTCTTGAAGAAATATCCAAAAGGGCAACCGCACCTCCAGGAACTATCCCTTCTTCCAATGCTGCTTTTGTTGCCGCAACCGCATCATTAACCCTTTCTTTTTTGTCTTTTAGCTCAACTTCCGTTGCAGCTCCGACATTTATAACTGCAACTCCCCCGGATAACTTTGCCAATCTTTCCTGAAATTTTTCTTTGTCAAACTCGGAAGTTGTTTTATCAATAGCAGTTTTAATCTGGGCAATTCTTGCTAAAATTGCCTTTTGACTTCCTCTTCCGCCGATTATTCTTGCATTATCTTTGTCTGCCCAAACCTTATCTGCTCTTCCACAGTCTTCTATTGTTACTGATTCAAATTTTTTACCGGTGTCCTCCGAAATTACAGTTCCCCCTGTTAGGATTGCAATATCTTCAAGCATTTCTTTTCTTCTGTCGCCAAACCCGGGAGCTTTAATGGCAATTGCATTAAAAGTTCCTTTAAGTCTGTTAACCACTAGAGTCGCTAAAGCTTCTCCTTCTATTTCATCGGCAATAATTACCAAATTTTTTGAAACTTTAACAAGGTTTTCTAAAAAAGGTAAAAGCTCGTTTAAGGCGGAAATTTTTTTATCAGTTATTAAAATATACGGATCTTCAATTTCCGCTTCCATCTTATCGGGATTTGTTACAAAATATGCAGAAGCATAACCTTTATCAAATTCCATTCCCTCTTTATATTCAATTTCTGTCGAGAGTCCTCTGCCTTCTTCAACAGTAATAATTCCGTCCTTGCCAACTTTCTTTAATGCTTCCGCAATTAAATTTCCAAGCTCAGAATCTCCTGCCGAAATCGTAGCAACGTTTGCCCAGTCCGTAGGCTTTACTTCCTTTTTCATCTTTATAAGTTCACCAACTACAAAATTATTTGCTTTTTCAAGTCCTCTTCTCATTATCATTGGGTTTGCGTTTGCGGTTATCATTTTTATTCCCTCCCTAACTATTGCTCTTGCTAAAACTGTTGATGTGGTTGTCCCGTCTCCTGCGACGTCTGAAGTTTTTGAAGCTGCTTCTTTAATTAATTGCGCTCCCATGTTTTCAAATTCGTTTTTTAACTCTATTTCTTTGGCAACTGCAACTCCGTCATGAACAACATTTGGAGCTCCCCATTTTTTATCCAAAGCAACATTTCGGCCTTTTGGACCAAGTGTCGTTGCAACTGCATCTGCTAGTTGGTTAACGCCTTTTAATAAAAGCTCTCTTGCTTCTGTTGAGTATTTAATTTGTTTTGCCATATTAATCTACAATTGCTAGAATATCTTTCTGCTCGACCATTGTCCATTCTTCATCATTGACTTTAACTTCATTTCCTCCCCATTTCTTATACATTACTTTTTGCCCAACTTTAACAAACATTTGGATTTTTTCACCTTTTGGAGTAACTTCTCCAGGACCAATAGCCATAACAATTCCAACCTGTGATTCTTTTTGGGCTGTGTCGGGGAGAATTATGCCGCTTGCCGTCTTTGCCTCGTTTTGCTGAGGCTTTATTAAAACATTTCCAAATAAAGGTTTTATGTTTAAATTTTGTTTAGTTTTTGGACTCATAATTTATACTTTAGTCAAAAAATATCACTTGCTTAAAGTGACTGCCAAATTTATACAACAAAAATTTTTGTCTGTCAAGTACTTTTTAGGACACTACCACGCGCCGTCAGCACTTGACACTCTTTCTTTTCTTAGTTACGATAAATTTAGCTTTCAATTTTATGTCCTTATTTTCGGGCAAAAAATTTCTGTTGTTTGGTTTCATCGTTGTCCTTCTTATTGCAATCCCGGTAACAATCTACCTTGTTCAGCAACAGCAAAAAACAAGAAGTGCAGCTACTCCATCAACAAATCTTACCTTAACGCCCGCAAGTAACGCTACTACTGCAGGTGAAAATGTCACATTAATTTTAAACGTTGCTCCAGGAACTAATCGCGTATCTTTTATAAAGTTTAAAATTAATTATGATTCAACAAAATTGGCAACAGCAGGAGCAGGATTCGAGTTAAAACCATGGCAAACTGCCGATGGAACTAATTTTACTCCCGTACTTCGACAACTAGTTTATCAAGATGGATCAATTCAGGGAGCAATCGACGTTGGACCTTCGCCTCAATATGCTATATCTGCGCCAACCCAAGTAGCGTCTATTACCTTTAACGCTTTTGCCCCAACAGAAGCTCCAACTACGGTTAGTTTTGATCAGTCAAGTACCGAAGTTTTATCGGTTGGTGGAGAATCTTCATCCGGTGAAAATGTGCTTTCTTCGGCAATTCCGGCAACAATTACCATAGCAGGTGGCACTACTACGACTACTACCACTACGACTACAATTCCTACGACTACTACCACTACGACTACAATTCCTACGACTACTACCACCATTCCTACAACTACCCCAAGCGCTAATCAATTACCTGTTTGTAACACTTTAACTGTAACCTCAAGCGGATCAGCCGTTCCTGTTACTACAACTTTAGTTGCCAATGGAACCGACGCGGACGGAACAATCAATAAAGTAACATTTAACTTTGGCGACGGAACTACTCAAGATGTAACAGAAGGAGGAGCAATTGGAAGTAATTCGGTTAATGTTACTGTTGAGCACATTTATAATTCGGCCGGTACCTTTACAGCATCTGCTCTTTTAACAGATAATAATGGCGCCCAAAGCAGTTCTTCATCTTGTAACCAAGCAGTGACAATTGCAGGAGGCGCCGCCGCAACTCCGACATCTACCCCAACGACTGTGGGAGTAACAATTACACCAGCTCCAACTCTTCCTCCAACAGGACCCGGACAAATAATGCTTTTTGTCGGTGCTTTGGGAGCAATAATATCGGCAATCGGAGTCTTCCTTTTACTAGCTCTTTAGATCTGATATCAGGGAAAACAATGCCTGTGGGGGTAAATCTACTCTTCCGAAATTACCTAATCTTGCCTTGCCTTTTTTCTGCTTTTTCAAAAGTTTATCTTTCCTTGTCCTATC
>MFJA01000057.1:0-2323 GCA_001779055.1 Candidatus Gottesmanbacteria bacterium RBG_16_37_8 | reverse complement strand
AACAAGCTCTGATAGAACATCAATTGATGTTTCATTTATTACCATTTCAAGCGTTACTAAATCCGCTTTTCTGTATTCCGTAATTTCATAATCAATACTTGAAAATCCTGAGGAAACGGTTTTTAATTCCGAGGAAAGACCCCTAATAAACATGCTATAAGGCATTTCATAGGATAAAACCGCATTCTTATCGTGGTATTCAACATTTTTTAAGGTTCCTTTCTTTTGTTGGCAGACAGTCATGACCGCTCCCAAATATTGAGTTGGGACATAAACGGCTAGATTCATATAAGGCTCAAGTATCTCTTTATTTTCCTCTTTGTATAGAACTCTGGGCATAGTTAAAACCGGCTCAATTCCTTCTTCCTGTTTTAATCTTTCTCTTACAATGTCTGCATGCAATAAGCCTAAAAACCCCACCTTAAATCCTGTTCCTAGAAAAGCGGATTGTTCGGATGAAATTGATAAAGAAGCATCATTTAAAGAAAGCTTATTTAATCCCTCTTTTAGATGAGCAAAATCTTTCTGATCTTTGGGATATACCCCAAAAAACACCATCGGTTTTGGCGTCTTATATCCTGGCAACGGATCAATGTTTAAATCCTGAATTGTTATCGTATCACCTACTCGGCACCGTCTGATATCTTTAATTCCTGTTACTATATAGCCAATCTCGCCTGTTGCTAGCTCTTCCTTAGAAGTTAAAAAGGGAGAAAAATAACCAGTTTCACTTGCGTCAGTTTTTAAATTTGAACTTAAAAACATGATTTTCTCACCTTTTTTTATTTTCCCGTCAACCACTCTTATAAAGGCAATTGCCCCTCTATGCACATCAAAAACAGCATCAAAAATTAAAGCTCTAAACGGCCTATTCCCCTCACCTTTAGGCTGAGGTAATTTACTGACAACAGCCGATAAAAGCTCTTCGACATTTTTTCCTGTTTTTGCAGAAACGTAATAAATTTCTTCTTTTGAGAAGCCAAAAAATTCTTTTAATTCTTTTTCCGTTTTTTGAATATCTGCTGTCCCTAAATCAATTTTGTTAATTGCCGGAATAATGGTGAGATTTTCCGCTTTAGCCGTATTATAATGAGCAACAGTTTGTGCCTGAACACCTTTGGTTGCATCCACCAAAAGTATTGCTCCCTCGCATGCAGCTAAAGTTCTTGAAACCTCATATGAAAAATCCATATGACCTGGGGTATCTATTAAATTCAACATACAGTCGTTATATTCCATCCTAACAGGGGCCAATTTTATGGTAATTCCTCTTTCTCTGCTGATTGGATTTTGATCAAGAAATTGCTCTTTAAGCTTTTCTTTTGGAACAGTATTTGTTATCTCCAAAAACCTATCCGCCAGCGTTGATTTCCCATGGTCAATATGGGCCACTATGCAAAGGTTTCTAATTTTCGTTTGATCCATAATACGCAGTATACTTTGACTTGAGGCTAAAATCAAATTAATTATTTATAGGGGAAATTGATAATTAAGATAATCAGCAATCATTCTTCCACCAGCAATAGTCGGTAAATAATTATGCAATTGTTCTTTAGCAACTGTTATCTGCCTGCCTTGATCAATAATTTTTCCCGCTTCTTCCAGCCTTTGATACAAGCTTTCTGCTTCAGCCTCTTCGGTTGTCCCCTCAATCATTAAACGAAGGCCACCTCGAACATCGGCTATTCCGCCGTCTTCTGTGGAAATAACCATAGTTCCGCTTCCAATTCCTTTCATAGATGATGTTCCACATGCTTCGTCTCCAACTCTTGGTGTATTAATCCAAATATCAGATCCAGCGGTTAAGTGTTGACCTGCAGACTCATTGTAATTAACAAGGAAATGAACCATATGAGAAAGGACAGGATTATCACGCGTTAAAGTAAGAATTCTTTGCATTTCATTCTTCATTAATTCGTCTCCTGGATGGGTTTTCCCAGCAAGAATCAAATGAATGTTGCCTCGTTCAAGAATACTAGCTAGTCTTTCTGGATCCAAAAATAATAGTCCTGGTCTTTTATAATCAGCAAATCTTCTTGCCCAGGCAGCTTTTTTTACACCTTTACCTTTAGGAATATATATTGGGCGTCCATATTGATCCCTGCGACTTGGAAGAAATTGGTCTAGTCCTTCTTTAGCCATGTCCCTTATTTTTCTTAACTCCCACTCATCCATTCTTACGATTTCTTTCTTATAATCTTTTGCCGGCAACTGATATTTATCGATAATGCCACTTTCTCTGTAAAAATCTATAAGGTGGGGTGACCACCGCTGCATGTCAATTCCGTTCGTAATACCTTTAAAACACACTGCCTCACCATTG
>MFJA01000056.1:8047-8218 GCA_001779055.1 Candidatus Gottesmanbacteria bacterium RBG_16_37_8 | reverse complement strand
AAAGCTAACATAGCTAAAATTTACCTGACTTCAACAGCTGATGCTCTTGGCAACAGGCAGAATTTATCCGTCTGTTTTTTGCCTGATTCCAAATCATTCAGGTTGGATCTTAACTCCAAATATAATATCAGCGGAGGAGTCAGTTCAGGCAGTTGTCTGTCAACGGATACG
>MFJA01000056.1:7856-7981 GCA_001779055.1 Candidatus Gottesmanbacteria bacterium RBG_16_37_8 | reverse complement strand
GTTTGTTGAGGTTCTTATCATGGTTATATCAGGAAAAGATTTTTGGGATTAAAAAAGTTTTTTTTGAGGGAGGTCAAATTTTATGATTAAAGCCAAACTTAATCATGGTTTCACTTTAATAGAAA
>MFJA01000056.1:6808-7797 GCA_001779055.1 Candidatus Gottesmanbacteria bacterium RBG_16_37_8 | reverse complement strand
TAATAAGTTATAATCTGCCACGCGTCTAATTTGTGAAGAGGTTCACTTACCAAGGCGGATTGCTATTCCTGCTTATATTTTCATCCCTCATTTATTTTACCCATCAGGTAAATACCGTTTATGGGGGTGATGCCGGTGATTTTTTAGCCAGCATTGCCGTTTATGGAATTGCCCATCCTCCCGGATACCCTCTCTATACTTCTTTAGGAATACTAGCAGCCAAAATAATTCCCTTTGGAACTTTGGCTTATAAAGTTGCCTTTCTTTCATCTGTTCCATCAGTATTGACTTTAATTTTTCTTTATCTTTTTATATTTCATTTGAGCAAAAGAGTTTTGTCTACTCTTATTGCCGTCTTGATGCTGGCAGTCAGTTACCCGTTTTTCCTATATAGTTCGGTCGTTGAAGTTTTTTCTCTCAACAATTTATTTTTGGTGACTATTTCTTATTTTTCTTATCTGTTTTACGAAACTGCTAGAAAGAAATTCCTTTTTGCAGCTGCCTTTCTTTTCGGTTTATCTTTATCCCATCATCACACAATATTATTTTTGCTTCCGGGATTGGCCTATCTTTTAATTGCCAAATTGAGAAAAACAAAAGTTAAAATACAAATATATTCATTTCTTCTTTTTACGGCAGGATTATTTCCTTATCTGTATATTTATTTTTCTTCCCAAAATAACCCTTCCATAAACTGGATGGGACCTAATTCATTAATTAATTTTCTTAAACTTTTTTTCAGATCGACTTACGGAACTTTTACGGCCGGGAAATTTATTAGTTCCTATATTTGGTCAAGGCTTCTTAATATATTGGCTTTTATGGATTTTTTCCGTCAGGATTTTACTTTTTGGGGAGTTTTGTTTTCTTTGGCAGGACTAATCTATTTATTTTTGAAAAAGAGAAGAATTTTCTTTTTTATTTTTATAATTTTTATGTCTTATATTCTTTTTTTGTTCTATGCTTCATTTCCCCTGACAGAAAATTTT
>MFJA01000056.1:5176-6781 GCA_001779055.1 Candidatus Gottesmanbacteria bacterium RBG_16_37_8 | reverse complement strand
CTATCTTTTTCTGACAATTCCCATTGCTTTTGGGTTCGGACTGACTGAATTGTTATTCCGGCGTATTTGGCTCATTATTTTTAGCAAGACAAAGGCTAAAAAAATAGCTCAAGCAAGTCTTTTTATTTTTTTAGTTATTCCAATTATCTTACTTATTAAGAACAGCCGCAGAATAATTATCCTGAGAAATGATTTTACGGCTGAAAATCTGGCAACTGATATATTGGACAGCGTAGATAAGGATAGTATTCTGATTGTTTCGACAGATACTCCCCTGTTTAATACCCAATATGTTTATTACAGCCGGAAATTATGGCCTGATGTCAAACTGATTCATTTTTCCAAACTTTATCTTCCCTTTTATATAAAACAGTTGAATCTGGATTATCCTGATATTGAGATATCATCAATTATTGATACAAGTGACAAATTCGGCCGATTTTTAAAAGAAAATAGTAAAAATTTCACTATTTTTACCAAACAAAGTTTCAGCTTAAGTAGTGGCCGCTGGCTTCCCTGGGGTTTAGTTTATAAATATCTTGCGGAAGATAAGAAAGAAGATGTTGCAGAAACTGTTGCCCGTAATGAGCAGTTATGGAAAAGCTATCATGATCCATTACAGGGCAGTCTGTCTACCTATCAGAATCTCTATTTAACAGATGTGTTAAGAGTTTACGGAATTGCCCGATTGGAAATCGGAAATTTCTTGGCTGAGGAGGAATATTACG
The DNA here is from genome assembly GCA_001779055.1 of Candidatus Gottesmanbacteria bacterium RBG_16_37_8. GTDB lineage: Bacteria > Patescibacteriota > Microgenomatia > 2-02-FULL-39-11 > 2-02-FULL-39-11 > 2-02-FULL-39-14. The sequence continues at coordinate 6,053 of MFJA01000056.1, read as the reverse complement.
ACTTAGCTCTCCCCCATTTACTATTAGCCAAAAAATTAAATCCGCAGGACTTTGATTCCTATCTTTTGCTTGCTCAAATTTATATGAGGCAAAACAAATGTTCTCAGGCTGAGAATGAAATTAATCAGCTGTTAGCAAAAGATAGTGAAGATTTAACGGCTCTTTATGTGAAGTACCAAAATTATCTGAATTGTTATCATGATTTATCTAGAGCTTCAAAGGTTTTGGAGGTTGTCGAGAAAGCGAGAAAAAAGACAGAAACACCGCTAGAAAAGTTATAATCATAGTGAGTGTAGTGATTTTTTTACCGATCTCAAAGGAAATACTTTTATATTCAAAGGTCAAATGATGGTTGCCCGCTTTAATAAAAAGAGCCGGCTGATTGAGGTTAACTGTTATTTTATCGGTTAATTGTCCGTCAAGATAATAATTCCAAGCGGAATAATCGCTCCCGTTTACCACAAAAAGTGAATTTTTATTGGCGGTTAGCATAAATTCCTTATAATAGAGTTCATTTTTTAAAGCGGTAACATTTGAAGTTAATAGCAAATCTTTATTTTGATTCCGGCCGGGATTAGCCGGGATCTGAAAGTTGGTTAAAACCGCAGAATTAGAAGAATTAATACTAGCCAAATTATCGGTAAAATCTTCGATTGTTTCCACAGTGATTAAATTATCAGTTAAATAGGCTGGTTTGTATGAATTTTCAGTATGGTAAAGATAGTAGTTTTGTGTAATATTCTTATCTTCTAAATGTTTAATTAATTGCCAGGAAGGATTATTGAGCGGTTTGGAAGAAATAAGGTAATTAACTCCCCAAAGACGGAGCAGATTGGAGGTGGCCTGATCAATAGTTATTGATTTTGAATCTGGGGAA
>MFJA01000056.1:1397-5076 GCA_001779055.1 Candidatus Gottesmanbacteria bacterium RBG_16_37_8 | reverse complement strand
TTTTAAAAAAGACAAAGTCTTTTATATTCTGCCAGCCGTAATTTAAAAAAATTTCATTCCAGGCAATTTCAGATCCGTAGGATTTAACTCTATCTGTACTTTGGATAATTTTGGCTGTTTCGGGAAGAGAAGTCCACCATTGAGAGGGTGAAGTTGGAGGATAGCTGTAGCTGAATTTGAATTCGTCAGCAAAAAAAACAATTATAAGCAAAACTTTTAAAATTAAAGAGATATTTTTGAAGCGGGTTTTATTAAGAAAGCTGAAAAACTGATTTATAACAAGTCCGCTAATTATCACCAGTGAAAATGAGGTTAGAAGCAGGTATTTTGAGGGCACTCTGAATAAATTGAATGGCGGCAAAGAAAAAATCAGGTAGAGGGGAGAGTTTTTTCCCAAGACTAAAAGTATTGAGGAAAACAGGATTAATATAAATGCAGTGACGTATTTTTTTCTTAAGAGAAATACGGAAAAAGGGATAATAAACAAAGGTAACAAACCGAGATAAGCGGTATTTTCCCAAAATATTCCCCAGTCTGAAGTAAAGGGAGGATAATTGCCGTCTTTGGGATTACCGAAAAAATAGGGATTGATGAATGAAATAAGATGAGCGGCAGGATAAGGAAAGCTGACAACTTCTTCGTAGGCAAGTCCCGTGTGACGCTGCGACAGACGGAAGAGTTCGATTGTGGGCAAAAGTTGGATGAGGGATAAAGCAAATGTTAAAACCAAAGCCAGAATAAGTTTGGAGATTTTGGGGAAAAGGCTTATTTGGCGTTTTCTGTTTGTTTTAAGAATAATTTGAATCGTGAGGAAGATAAATATACCGGTAAGGGTTATAAAAGGGATATAAAAATGTCCGCTAAAGATCTGTTGGGATAAAAGAAAGGAAAAAAAGACGAGATTAATAGTAATTGGTTTTTGCCAGAACCTGATAAAGGCATAATAAACTAAAGGCAGGAGACAGGCTGCCTGAATGAGATTGAAATGGTTGAGGTGAACGGATAGAAATCCACCATAGGTGAAAATCAGGGAAGATAAAAAGGAAACAAAGTAAGAAAGTTTTAATTTCCGGCATAATAAATACATGCCAATTGATGACAATAGGAAAGATAGCCATAAATTCAAATTGTAAGCAGAAATTAGAGGCAGGAATTTAAATAAAAGAAGATTGGGAAGATAAAAAGTACCGATTTGCCCTTCAGCTAAAACAGGAAAACCTCCTGCCAGCTTTTCAGTCCATAAAGGCCATTGATTTAAAGATAGTGATTCTTTGAGGATTGCTTTTAAAGGCAAATTAAGGTGCAGGACATCACTTTGGCCGAAATCAGGAATCATAAAAAGAGACTTTTGGGGATAGAAGAGCCGTAAAAAAAAGATCAGAGAAACTAAAAGAAGGCCAAATAACGGCAGAATTTTATGATAGACTGATAAAATGATTGGAGATTTAATTGGTCTTAGTTTACTTCTGTCAATATTTCTGACTACCTTCAATCGCGGATTTTTCACTTTCCCTTCATTTTTCCTGGTTTTATTTCTGACTGTCATTCTTCTTAAATTGTATTTTCAGAATTTAAAAACGGATGTCCCTACATTTAAAAATAACCTTAAATATATATTCTTAATTTCGTATCTTTTGTTTTTATATTTTTCCCAAGGTATATATCAAATCAATCTGGTGCCGGCTTTGTTAATTGATCTTCTGCCTTTATTTTTTCTGCCCTTTTTGTATCTGTTTATTTTCAAGTCCGATCAGCAAAATAAAAACAGGCAGATTTTCTGGCTGTTTATTCTTTTAGCAATTACCTTGCGGATTTTGACCATTATAGCATCACCACAGCCTGTGATTGATGTTTTTGTCATTTTAAAAGAAGCTCCCTTGAAGCTTTTATCAGGTATAAATCCTTATAATACTGTTTATTCCCGGGTTTATCAGGGAAGTATAACGGACTATTATCCCTATTGGCCTTATTCGTTTTTAATAAGTTTGCCTTTTGTATTGTTTTTTAAAGATCCGCGGGTACTTCTCTTTTTGGCAGATATAATGACCGGAATCTTAATTTATCTTTGGGCAGGTAAAAATTTGCAGGCTAAGTTGCTTTCCTTAATTTACTTATTCCGGCCTAACTCTTTATTTATTATTGAACAATCCTGGTTGACTCCCCTGCTCTCTTTATTAACTTTGATATTGTTTTGGACATTTTCAAAAACTAAACATTATTTAGCGGGCATTTTGATGGGAATACTGTCAGGGATTCAACCTCTATTTTTAGCTCTTATTCCGTTAACTTTCAGATTATGGAGAAAGAAAATAAGGATTGCCGTTACAGCTTTGTTGACCTGCCTTTTGGCTGTTACCCCTTTTTTTCTGTGGCAGCCGGTTAGTTTTATTGATAAGACAATTCTGGTCTATTTTAAGCCGCTGGCCGAGCTAAAAACAATTCCTGTTCATCTGTCATTAAACATCAATACCTTTTTTTACACAATTACGGGAAATGATATTCCTCAATTATTAAGTTTGGGTTTTTTGCTGATACTTTTGATTTATCTCTTTCGGCGGGGTTACAGGATAATTAAGTCTAATTCCGCTGATTTTTTCCCCAAACAAATACTTCTGACAACAGTCTTTTTTTATCTTTTTTACCTTCTTTTTAGACAGAGTTTTATAAATTATTATTATTATGCGGGCAGTTTAGTAATATTTTTTATTGTTTTTTTATCAGCATCTGACAAATGATTATTTTTTATTTTTTAATTTTTATTTTCGGTCTTATTGTAGGTTCTTTTTTAAATGTCTTAATTGACCGCCTCCCCAATGGTGAGGATATTGTTTTTAGACCATCCCATTGTGACAATTGCCGTAAACAACTGAAATTTTTCGATTTGTTTCCTCTTTTTTCCTTTTTATTATTAAAGGGTAAATGCCGCTATTGTCATAAAAAAATTGCCCGCCAAAATCCGTTGGTTGAAATTGTTACTGCTTCGGTTTTTGTTTTTATCTTCAGTCAAATTGCCGTGCTGGAAATTTCCTTAAATAATTTAATCTATCTGTTCTATCAATTGTTGGTTGCAGGGTCACTGATTGTCATTTTTATTATTGATTTAAAAGAAAGAATTATTCCTGATTCGTTGGTTTTCTTTCTGACAGCCATGACTTTAATCTACCGCTTAGTCTTTTTACCCCAGGATTTATCGGTTGCTATTTTGGCTGCTTTTGGTATGTCGGCGATCTTTTTATTTCTGGTTTTAATTACCCGGGGCCGCGGCATGGGTTTGGGAGATGTCAAATATGCCTTTTTTATGGGATTATTTTTAGGCTGGCCTAAAATTTTAGTTGCTTTTTATCTGGCTTTCTTGACAGGAGCTATAGTTTCTCTGATACTGGTAATGATGGGCCGAAAATCAATTAAAAGCACAGTGCCTTTCGGACCTTTTCTGGTAGTGGCGACTTTTCTCTCTTTTTATTTCGGAGAGGTAATTACGGTTTATTTTCATAAGTTGCTCTTCAGAGCATAAATTAATATGAAACCTGCTGCCCGAACTAAAAATAAATCAGGATTTACACTGATGGAATTGATGATTGTTATTGCAATTATCGGTATCCTGGCAGCAGCCTTTCTGAATAACTTTTTTTCCTCAATTGTCCGCGGCAGGGATAGCAGGAGAAAGCAGGATTTAAGG
>MFJA01000056.1:856-1318 GCA_001779055.1 Candidatus Gottesmanbacteria bacterium RBG_16_37_8 | reverse complement strand
TTACCCATCCGGCAAATCCTGATACGATTTACCTGACGGAAACTCCCGATGATCCGATGGTAGGCAAGAATTACTGCTATGAAACCGCTGACGGCTCCTGGTACAGACTGGCAGCAACTCTGGAAAATACCAGCGATCCGGATGTTTCGCCAACCGTAGTTACCTGCGGCGGAGTAAATAATAATTACGGAGTCACCAGTCCCAATATTACATTATGAGAAATAAGGGTTTTACGCTGATTGAGATTTTAATTGCGGTGGCCATTATGGCAATATTAACTGCAATTTTTGTCCCTAATTTTTTAGGGATAAGGGTCCGGGCCAGGGATACCAGAAGAAAAGCAGACCTTAATGAGCTGCAGAAAGCTATAGAGTTATTCAGGCTTGATCAAAATCCTCCAGTTTATCCGGATACAGGTATTTTGGATCCTTCCTTATGTAACCAATGCTGGTCGCAAGGGGC
>MFJA01000056.1:0-729 GCA_001779055.1 Candidatus Gottesmanbacteria bacterium RBG_16_37_8 | reverse complement strand
AATACGGAGGATCCGGATAAAGATTCCGTGAGTATTACAGAATGTTCTGATATTGGAAGGGAAAGCTATACCTTAACAGAACCATGAAAAATAATAGGCAAAAAAAAGGTTTTTCTTTAATTGAACTTTTAGTGGTCATTTCCATTATGGCTATTCTGATAACTATAGGAATAACATCCCTGGCTTCTGTTCAAAGGAAGAGCCGGGATGCCAAGAGAAAAAGTGATTTAAGGGAAATAAAAATCGCCTTGGAGCAATATTATTCTGTCTGCGGATTTGTTTATCCCACTCCTGTTGCTGAATATTATGATCCAATTGTCTGTTGGAGTCCTACCACAGTCGGGATGTTGGAGACTATGCCGACTGATCCGCGAACCGGCGGTAATTATTATTGTGGTGAAACCTGTGATGAATATGGTTATTATATGTGTGCTGATATGGAAGCGGAAGCAACACCGTATTGTGTCAGAAGTTCACAATAGTATGAATTACCATAAATATTTTAATAATCTGAATTCATCTTTCAGGTCAGGTTTTACCTTAATTGAAATATTAATAACCATAGGAATTATCGCATTGTTATCAACAATAGGCGTCAGCAGTTATCAGGCTGTTGCCCGCGGAGGCAGGGATGCTTTAAGAAAAACCGATTTGGAACAGTTAAGATCTGCTTTGGAGATTTATAAATCGGAAAACAATACTTATCCTGAAGAAGCAGAATCATGTATT
>MFJA01000055.1:5811-5922 GCA_001779055.1 Candidatus Gottesmanbacteria bacterium RBG_16_37_8 | reverse complement strand
ACCAGTTGATCCTGTTGTTCCAGTTGGACCAACAGTTCCTGTTGAGCCGGTTGAGCCTGTCGGACCAATAATACCAGTTGCACCGGTTGATCCGGTTGGACCGGATTGTCC
>MFJA01000055.1:4666-5801 GCA_001779055.1 Candidatus Gottesmanbacteria bacterium RBG_16_37_8 | reverse complement strand
GTTGCGCCTGTTGCTCCAGTTGGTCCGGACAGACCTGTTGCACCGGTTGATCCAGTTGGTCCGGTTTGTCCTGTTACTCCGGTTGTTCCGGTAGTACCGGTTGATCCGATTGGCCCATAAACTCCGCTGGGGCCTGTTGTTCCGGTCCCGCCTGTCGGTCCGGTTTGACCATTTGAGCCGGCAGTACCGTCTGATCCGGCTTTTCCCGACGCTCCCTGAATTCCTGTTGGACCGGTTTCCCCAATTTCTCCAATTGAACCGGTTGGTCCGGTTTCACCAGATCCTCCCGGGACAACTGTTGAAACAGTTTGTTTTTCCTGAGCAAGGATAGTTTCTGCCGGTTTGAGACGACTATTTAACTGCGCAGCCAATTGGGGTGAGAAAGGAGCTATAAAAGTGGTTATGGCACCGGTAATCGGTCTTGGGAGTCCTGATGAAAGAAAGGCAAATTTTGGGCCTGATGAGACCTGGTAGAGAAGAAAAAGAAAAATTAATAAGGTTGATACAAATGCACCTATATGCAAAATATCACGAGATATGCTTCTATGGTTGAAGAAGTTTGCCGAATGGGGGAGGGCGTCTTCTTCAATTTTTTCTTTAGGGAAAAGAAACCTGTTGGCAGATTTGGCAAAATCCAGTTTGCCCTTTTTTGCCCATCTTTTCAAAGTTTGAAATGAAACTCCCAATTCACGTTCAGTTTGAATCGAAGTTAAGACAGGTAATTTGGAGGCTCCGTATTTTTTGATTTTCAATAATTCATCATGAGGAAATCGGCGGAATTTCCCTTGGGTACGAATGTAAGTTATTTTTCCAGATTTGGTCCAGCGACGGAGCGTTTGAATAGAAACGCCGAGGAACTTGGCAGCTTCACCAATACTATAATAGAGCTTTACTTTTTGAACAGGCATTGCAGAAATGTCAATAAAACTGTCCAGATTTAAAGCTTAAAGAGCATTATTATAAGCCTAGATTAATCCGGAAGTCTTATTGTTATCTTTACGGGGCTGCCTGTTCCCTTAAAGATAATTCAGAGGCGATGTGTATAGATTTGTATAGATTTTTGAGGCTAAGACTGTATAGATTTGATCAGTTTAACCCCCTTATTAATAAAGGTAATATATATATAAATAATTTG
>MFJA01000055.1:3213-4506 GCA_001779055.1 Candidatus Gottesmanbacteria bacterium RBG_16_37_8 | reverse complement strand
TTATAGGATAGCGACAGTAATCAATAGATGATTTTGATTTTACGAAGGAGATAAGAGATGAGGGAGAGAGCAAAAAGTATGGAAGCTAAAAGAAGAATCCAGATGAAACTTTGAGCTTTGATGATCGGCAGATAAATATTATCTGTTGTAGAGATGCTTATGATTGTCCAGTCAATGGTATTGCCGTTAATGGGTACTGCGGCGCCAATCATCAGCATATCGGAAACAGGCAGTTTTTCACTGTCAATGATAACGGTTTTACCTTCAAGAGCTTGTTTGATGGAAGAGTTGGTGCTTAAATCGATATGCTCATTTTCTTTGGGAAAATCGCTACTGAGACTCATAATAACTTTACCTTCCTTATCAATGAGAATAATTTGGTTATCCTTATCATCTTTTTCAGGCAGGAGAGTTTCCAGATTTTTCTTAAGCTCGTCAAGATCAACTGATGAGGCAATAACAGCAACCAGTTTATTATTTTCGAAAACAGGGGAAGTCATAGTAACAACATTTTTTCCGGAAATTCGGCCGATTATAGCTTCAGAAATAACAGGCTTACCGCTACTTATAGTTTCCCTGAAATATGGACGATCCGAGACATCAAAATCGGAGGGAATATCGGCAAAATCAAATGAACTGGCAATAAGCTTTCCTGAGGGATTGAAAAAAGAAAGGCTGGAGAGAAAGGGCAATTGATCTTTTATACCTTTCAGAATAAGATGAATTCCTTGAGGCTTATCCAGAATATCTGCTTTATTCATAAGCTCATAGACTTTATCCTGGCTGAGGATAGCTGAAGTGTTGATACCGGAATAAAGATAGGTATTTATGTTATCGGCTAAAATGGTTGCTGTGGTCAGGTTTTCCTTGATGACCAGCTCGCGACGGGTGTCGTACCAGAGATCGAAAAGGACAAAGATAAAGACCAGAAAGGGGATAATGGCCAGAAATTGGGCAATAAGCAGTTTTATTTTTACTTTGGGATGAGAAAAGAACATTCTAGTTTATGTTGGCACATGATGTGATTATTTTCAACAGACGAAAAATGAATTATGCTTTAGTTATGATTGAAGTAATTCCTGCTATTTTAGAGAAAGATTTTTCTGAAATTGAGAAAAAGATCAAATTGATTGAGGGTAAAAGCGCATGGGTGCAGATTGATATTGCTGACGGGATTTTGTTTCCCAATACGACTTTTTCTGATCCTTCACCATTTAAAAATCTGAAAACAAATTTAAAACTGGAGGCGCATCTGATGGTTAAGGATCCGGTTTCTTATATAAAACCATTTAC
>MFJA01000055.1:2294-3168 GCA_001779055.1 Candidatus Gottesmanbacteria bacterium RBG_16_37_8 | reverse complement strand
AGCTGATAATTATATAGCTGAATGCTATAAGTATGACTGCCAGGCGGGACTGGCCATTGACGGACCGACTTCTTTGGAAAAAATTAATCCATATCTGGACAATATTGATGTTGTTCTGGTGATGGCTATTGAAGCAGGATTTTCGGGGAAGCCCTTCAGGGAGGACACTGTTGAAAAGATCAAAATAATCAGGGAAGCCTTTTTTGATCTGCCAATTGCTGTTGACGGGGCGATGGATAATATTAATGCGGGAAAAGTGGTATCTGCCGGAGCCAATATCATCTGTTCCAATTCTTATATCTTCAAGGGAGAGAATATTGCGGAGCGCATTGAAACATTAAAAAAATTGGAATTTGGGAGGGGGAATGGATTTGACTAAAATTAAGAAACTAGCCCGGCTTATCCGCTACTATATTCTGGTTTCAACAACTGAAGCCGGGAGCGGGCATCCGACATCTTCACTTTCGGCAACAGATTTAATGACAGTGTTATGGTTTGGCGGACATTATCGTTTTGACTTTGATAATCCTGATTATCCTTATAATGACAGACTAGTTTTTTCCAAAGGACACGCGACGCCGCTTTATTATTCCCTATATTTGGCGGCCGGGCAGATTTATCCTTCCGAAATCATGAAACTTAGAAAATTTGATTCGCCACTGGAGGGGCATCCAACACCGCGATTTAAGTTTACCGAGGCAGCAACGGGAAGTCTGGGGCAGGGATTATCGGTCGGGGTAGGGCTAGCCCTTGCACAGAGAGCAAGAATTCAGAATTCAGAATTCAGAATTCAGAATTTACCCAGAGTTTATATACTTTTAGGTGACGGGGAAATGGCGGAAGGGTCGGTTTGGGAGGCAATTAATTTGGCATC
>MFJA01000055.1:0-2284 GCA_001779055.1 Candidatus Gottesmanbacteria bacterium RBG_16_37_8 | reverse complement strand
CTGTCCAATCTGACAGCGATAGTTGATGTCAACAGATTAGGCCAGAGCCAGGAAACGATGCTGGGATGGAGAATTGAGGAATATGAGAAAAGATTTAAAGCTTTCGGCTGGGAGACTTTGTTATTGACGGCCATAATATTGAGGAGATTAGTAAAGCTTACGAAAAAGTTAAAAATATTGATAAACCGCTGGCTATTATTGCCAAAACTGTTAAAGGCAAGGGAGTATCCTCAATTGAGAATAAAGACGGCTGGCACGGAAAACCTTTAAAAAAGGAAGAACTTGCGGCAGCATTGAAAGAACTGGGAGAGGTAGATTTGGAAGTCAGGGGAGAGGTCAGAAAACCAATTTCCAATTTTTCCCGCCTCAGCGGGATCCCGCAAACTACGGGACATAATCCAATTGCCAGTAAATTTTCAAGTTCCAATGTTCAAAAATTAAACTATAAGTTAGGAGAGGAAGTAGCGACTAGAAAAGCCTACGGGAGTGCCTTAAAACGACTGGGGGAAGTTTATCCAAATCTAGTTTCATTGGACGGTGAAGTTAAAAATTCCACTTATGCGGAGATTTTTAAGGAGGCTTTTTCTGACAGGTATTTTGAAATGTTTATTGCCGAGCAGAATATGGTGGGGGCGGCAATCGGGATGGCAAGACTTGGTTTTATTCCATTTGCCTCATCTTTTGCCTGTTTTCTAAGTCGAGCATTTGACCAGATAAGGATGGGATCAATAGGGGGAGCTAATGTCAAATTCTGCGGTTCCCATGCAGGAGTTTCTATCGGCGAGGATGGACCTTCACAGATGGGGCTTGAGGATTTGGCCATGTTCAGGGCGATTAACGGATCAATTGTATTATATCCGGCTGATGCGGTATCAACGGAAAAACTGGTTGAGGAAATGATTAAGCATAAGGGAATCAGCTATATCAGGACGAGCAGACCGACAACGCCAGTTATTTACAGCAATATGGAAGAGTTTCCGATAGGGGGAAGCAAGGTACACAGGTTAAAAGTTAAAAGCGAAAAATCAAAAATTAAGGAGAAAGTAATTATTGCAGCTTGCGGAGTTACGCTTTTTGAAGCGCTTAAGGCTCAAGAGGAGCTGGTGAAGGAGGGGATTGAGGCAATTGCAGTTGACTGTTATTCCATTAAGCCGATTGATGAGGCGACTTTGAAAGAATTAACTAAAGAAACGCCGTACATAATAACAGTTGAGGATCATTATTTTGAAGGGGGTTTAGGGGACGCGGTTTTGAATGTTTTTGCCGGCAGCGGGGGAGTAAAAATAAAAAAATTAGCGGTTACCAAGATGCCCAGAAGCGGTAAACCTGCGGAATTACTGGCATATGAGGGGATTGATACAGCCTCAATAATCAGGAAAGCCAAAGAGATTTTGGAGATTTACTCCTGAAGAGTATCTAACTTACTATCTTTGGTATTCGTAATGCCTGTTTTCTAAGGTTATGATATTTGTGAACAAGTTTCCTAATTATTGGGATTCTTCCTCTTAATAATTGTACAGGATTTTGAAAGACGGTCTGTAATAAAGGACCGAGAGAAGGAAAACGCGAAAGTAGTGTAGAAATATCAGCATCGGGATCGAGATGCAGATGTTTTTGGAGGTATTTACCCATTTTCGCTGTTGTTCCGAATTCAGCCTCTAATGTTTCAGAGTCTGATTGATGCTGATGCATTTTCATGAGGGTTTCGACAGTAGAGGCAATGTTGAGTGTGAGTATGGGGATAGTACTTCCATTAGAGGTTGTAAGCAGAGCAGTTGTTTCAAGGGGATCTTTCAGAAGTAGCCAGTCCTGTGAGAGACTGAAATCTTCTTTTGCGGATTTTGGCAGAAGACCAACTTGCAGATTGTTTTGTGAGCCATCGTCAAAATAAACCACACGCTGATCGATGCCATTTAAGATAGCTGCTAATTTTAATTTAAGAAAACGTTTTTCTCCAAAATCTTTAGGATATTTGAATATATAGAGGCCTTGTTTACCTTCATCCAGAGGTTCTATCATTAAAACATAATCCCTTCGTTCATTTTCTGGCTGGTCGGGGTGATGGAAACGTTCGATTAAAACGTAATAGCGTCTGTCCGGACGATCGTAAAAAATGTCGGCTAAATCTGTCCAGCGTTCTTCCCGACTGAAATTGTTCTTAATAGTCTCAGCAATTTCTGGTTGGCCAGTTTGGGGATGAAGCGCAGCCGGATGAGGTTCCAGGATTGAATCTCCGGGAGATTTATTTAGCAACCCGTCTACTATCATTGAGAAATTGATTCCG
>MFJA01000054.1:21283-23025 GCA_001779055.1 Candidatus Gottesmanbacteria bacterium RBG_16_37_8 | reverse complement strand
GTGCTTCAAAAATCAGGTACGTTTATAAAATATCAGGATAAAATCATCGGCCAGGGTAGGGAAGCGGTCCGTATGTTTCTCAAAGATAATCACAAAATTTCCAAAGACATAATGGACGCAATCTGGAAATCCTTTAAAGCCGGCCAAATGAAAGACAAGGTTGTCGGTAAAGAAGAAATTTCATAAATGCCTCAAGAAGAGTTCCTTAAAGCTAAAAACTACGCACTTCGTTTAATTGCCATTCGTCCGAGAAGTGAAAAAGAAATAAAACAGAAGTTAAGTTATTATCTTCATAAAAAATATCTGCCGGAAAACTTAGCCGGCCAGATTATTGCTCATTTAAAAGAATTTAATTTCATCAATGATCTTGAATTTACCAAATGGTGGTTCGACCAAAGACGTTCAGCTTCAATCAGAGGCAATAAAATAATTGAGTATGAATTGAAATTAAAAGGCATTTCACCTGACATTATAAAAGAACTATTAGCAACATTCAGTGAAGAGGAGGAGCTGGAAAAAGCTAAAAAAGTAATCGCCAAATTTTTAAGAATAAAATCTGCAAAAGTCTCCAATCAAATTCTGAAAATGAAATTGGAAAACCTACTCTTTCGGCGTGGTTTTACCTCTTCAATAATTAAAAAAGCAATTGACGATTGTCTATAAAAAAGATAAAATACATCAACCTGAATAAAGGAATTAAGATTTAAAGATGCATATGGAACTATCATTGCAGGATCGTTATAATTCTTCATCATATATTCGCGACGAAAAGTTCGTGCATCCGTTTAGTTCTTAAATTCCCCGGAATATCAATCTTTCAGGAAATTATTAATAACCCTGTCAATTTAAGGAGGCACAAATTATGTTATCCGTATTAAAAATAATACTCTCACGGCTTGAAAAGATAGAAAAGCAATTGGGAGATCAGGATACAACCAAGTCAAAAACACCAATCACCGCCGAACCGGCTTCATTTAATAAAGAAGATCTGGGTAAAATTCAAACAGAAGCCAAATCAATTCTTATTGAAGCCAAAGACGAAGCTTTCCGCATTAAAAGGGAAGCAGAAGAAGAAGCCAGGCGCTTGCGTCAGGAAGCCATAAATATCGAACAGAGACTTTTAGCCAAGGAAGAAAGTTTTGAAAATAGAATTAATCAGTTTGAAGAAAAGGACAAAGCTTTAAAAGTTAAAGAAGAGTCGATAGATAAAAGAATTGCCGATATCGATAAATACAGAAATGAGTTGATTGCCAAACTGGAGAACGTTGCCCATTTAACCAGGGAAGAAGCCAAAAGCTTAATTCTCAAGTCTATTGAGGAAAAACTAAAGGAAGATATTGCCAAAAGAATAAGAGAAGCTGAAAACGAAGCCAAGCAGGAATCCGATAAAAAAGCCAGGGAAATATTAATTGATGCCATGAGACATGGTGCCACCGATTATGTTCCCGAATATACAGTCTCCACCATCAAAATAACCGATGAGGATTTCAAAGGCAGAATAATCGGTAAAGAAGGCAGGAATATCAGAGCTTTTGAAATGGCCTCAGGCGTTGATGTTGATCTTGATGAAGAAGGAGTAATTAGACTTTCCTCTTTTGATCCCGTCAGACGCGAGATAGCCCGTGTAACTTTGGAAAAATTGATAAGAGACGGCCGCGTTCAGCCGGTCAGAATTGAAGAGCTGGTTAAGCAAACAAAGGAAGAAATTGAAAAGGTCATGTTTAAGGAAGGGGAAAAATTAT
>MFJA01000054.1:9000-21275 GCA_001779055.1 Candidatus Gottesmanbacteria bacterium RBG_16_37_8 | reverse complement strand
TCAATCTTCCTGCAGACAAAATTGCTCTTCTTGGCCGATTCAAGTTCAGATTTTCCTACGGTCAGAACATGATTGCTCATACGTTGGAAGAAACTAAAATAGGTATCGCTCTGGCTCATGAATTAGGAGCTGATGTCAATGTGGTTAAGTTAGGTTGTCTGCTTCATGACATCGGAAAAGTAATTACAGATAAAGAAGGTTCTCATGTCCAGCTGGGTGTTGAGCTTTTGAAAAAAAACAACATACCCAAAACAGTCATCGATTGTGTTGCTGCCCATCATGAGGATATCCCTTTTCCGTCTCTTGAAGCAGTCATCGTCTATATCTCAGATGCCATCTCCGGTTCCCGTCCGGGTGCCAGGTACGAGAATATCGATGAATATGTTAAAAGATTAAAAACATTGGAAGATATCGCAACCGGACATCCCGGTATAGAAAAAGCTTATGCTTTACAGGCAGGTAGGGAATTGAGGGTTATAGTTGATCCGGGGAAAATGGATGATGCCGGAGTAACTATTGCTACCAAAAAAATCCGTGATGAAATTGAAAAGAAATTCCCGACCTACCCGGGTCAGATAAAAATAACGGCCATTCGCGAATTTAGAGCGGTGGAAACAGTTCACTAAAACTCTATCATAACGCCCCAAAACCGTATTTTTTTGTATCAATTTCTGAAATGGGGCTTGACAACAATAAAAAAATTTTCTACATTGATTTTTGGACTGATCTATCAATCCACACAAATTTTCCTGCCCCCCGAAAAAGCCGCCGGGAAAAAAAGGAGGTGAATAATTCATATGACAAAAGCCGACTTAGTCGAGTACGTCGCCAAGAAAGCTAGTCTTACAGCCAAAGCTTCCAAAGAAGCAGTCAACTCCGTCTTTAGTGCCATTACCGACAATCTGAAAAAAGGTGATAAAGTAGTGGTTACCGGATTTGGCACATTTATGGTTAGAACCCGGGCAGCCCGCAAAGGAAGAAATCCGCAAACTGGGGCTCCTATCAATATTCCGTCCCGGAAAACTCCTGGATTTACTGCCGGGAAAGCACTTAAGAAAGCAATTAGATAATTTCCCGAACTAAGCCTTAAGGCGGAAATCGGAAGAACTCTCGTAACTGAGAGTTCTTCTGTAGTTTCCTGATTCAACTCACAACCATCTTCCCCGCCTCCCACCGCCCACAACCAAATTCTCTGCTATACTATATCCTCATGGAAACAATAGCCTTAAAAGGACTGAAAAAATATTTTCGTGTCTTCAAAAGAAGGGAAGGTCTTATAAGAACCTTCGCTTCTCTTTTCAAAAGAAAATATTCGGATGTCAAAGCCGTTGATGATATCTCCTTTACCATCAAAGAAGGAGAACTGGTTGGATTTATCGGTCCCAATGGCGCCGGCAAAACTACCACTCTGAAATGTCTTTCAGGTCTTCTTTATCCCTCATCCGGCAATGTAGATGTTCTTGGGTTTAAGCCTTTTGAAAGAAAAAACCAATTCCTCAAATCCATTAGTCTTGTTATGGGTCAGAAAAATCAGCTTTGGTGGGATTTGCCGGCTGTAGAATCATTTCGTCTCAATAAGGAAATTTACGAATTGGATGAGACTACCTATCAGAAAAACCTCAATGAGCTTATGGAGCTTTTAGAGGTTGGTACTCAGGTTAACCAGCCGGTCAGAAGCCTGTCTCTGGGTCAGAGAATGAAAATGGAACTTATTGCCGCCCTTATTCATCATCCCAAAGTTCTTTTTCTTGATGAACCGACTATCGGTTTGGATATTGTTATGCAGAAAAAAATGCGTGATTTTTTAGGGAAGTATAATCAAAAATACCAGGCTACCATTCTTTTAACCAGTCATTATATGGCTGATGTTAAAGAACTCTGCCGCCGGGTAATAATTATTAATAACGGTAAATTAATCTATGATGGCAATTTGGATAAATTGTCGCAAAAATATTCCCATCACAAAATTATCACAGCTCATTTTGATAATTCCTTTGACCGCCAAAAATTATCTAAACTGGGTGAAATCAAATCAATTGACGAAAATAAAGTAATCCTCCATATCAAAAAGGTTGATACCCGGCAGGCAGCCGTAACTTTATTGGAAAAATTTAAAGTTCGCGATCTCAATATCGAGGAACCGGAGTTAGAAGATGTAATCAGCATAATTTTTGAAGGTAAGTCTAATGTTTAAATACTTTTACGTCACCAAAAATTCACTGGCAGAATTTTTTACTTACCGGCTCAATTTTATTCTCTGGCGGGTGCGTGTCATTATTTCCATTTTAATTACTTATTTTCTTTGGCTGGCAATTTATGCCGGCCAGGATAATATTTTTAATTATCGAAAAGATCAGATGCTGACTTATATCATTCTTCTGGCATTTCTGACCGGGGTGGTTCTTTCCACTCAGACTTTCAGAATAGCCGAAGAAATAAATTCCGGCAATTTGTCCAACTTCCTGATCAGGCCTCTTAATTATTTCGTTTACAATTTATTCAGGGATCTGGCTGATAAATTTATCAATACTTTTTTTGCCGTAATTGAAATTGGTCTTATTATCATATTTCTTAAACCGCATTTTATAATCCAGACAAATTTAGTAAACATTTTCTTTTTTATTCTCTCGCTGATAACAGCAGTCGCGCTTTATTTTTTTATTAGCCTTCTTTTATCATTGATCGGTTTCTGGTCAAGGGAAGTTTGGGCGCCCCGTTTTATTTTCTTTATTATTGTTGCCTTTCTGGCCGGTACTTATTTTCCTTTGGATATTGTTCCCAAAAGTGTTTACAGGGTTTTTGAACTTCTTCCCTTTACCTATCTTATTTTTTTTCCGCTAAAAATTTATCTGGGTAATATAGAAACACAATTTTTGATTAAAGGCTTTAGCGTTTCCTTTTTTTGGCTGATAGTTTTATATCTTTTGTTAAAAATTGTCTGGCGTCAAGGCCTCAAAGTCTATACCGCCGAAGGCAAATAAAAAATGCAAAATATTTCTAAATATTTCAAAGTCTGGTGGCTGATGACCAGCCAATCAATCCAATTATTTTTTGTTTCCCGTCTGGGAGCAATTCTTTTCTTATCTGGCAAAATACTTAGATTTATTTTATTTTTTGCTTTCCTGCTTCTCCTTTTTAACAGAACTAATGTCCTGGCCGGATATAATTTTTATCAGGTCATCCTTTTTTATTTCACTTTCAACTTTATTGACTCGGCAACCCAGATGTTGTTCAGGGAAGTCTATCGTTTCCGCTATTATATTGTTTCCGGCAATTTCGATATGATCTTGGTCAAGCCGGTTAATGCCCTTTTCAGATCCCTGTTCGGCTGGACCGATATTCTTGATTTTATAACTCTGGGACCCTTTATAGGTCTCATTGTTTATGTCATCTTTAAAATTCCCCATATTACTCTTCTTGGTATATTTTCTTATATTCTCCTTATTGCCAACAGCATGCTAATTGCTACCTCTTTTCATATTCTGGTTATCTCTCTGGCTGTTATAACCACCGAAATTGATCATGCAATTATGATTTACCGGGATGTTGTCGGCATGGGCAAAATCCCCATTGACGTTTATACCGAACCGGTCCGCTCCCTGATCACTTTTGTTATTCCTGTAGGCATTATGATGTCATTTCCGGTAAAAGCTCTCTTAGGTTTGTTATCCCTGCCCTTTGTCTTAATGACTTTGTTTGCCAGTTTAGTGCTTTTGTATATAAGCATCAATTTCTGGAGGTTTGCTCTTAAAAAGTACACCTCTGCTTCCAGCTAACCATGTCAAGGTGCCACCTTGACAACGGAGCATGGCAAAAGGATATATATGAATAATCAACATCATATTGGCATCGGTATTTCTGCCGGTATTGCTGGATATAAAATGGTCGATCTGATAACCCGCCTGAAAGCCAAAAAAATGAAAATTTCTGTCATCATGACCGATAATGCCATTAAAATGTTCGGCCTGGAAATATTTGAAAAAGCGGCAAATACTCCGGTTTTTCACCGTCAAATCCCTCAGGATTTTGATTATCGGTCAGTTTTAAAAAACAAAAAAGTCGAACATATCGCCCTTGCCGACAGTCTTGATCTTCTTGTCATTGCTCCGGCAACTGCCAATTTTATTGCCAAATTGGGAAATGGAATTGCTGATGATTACCTGACCACTCTAGCTCTTTCCGTCACCTGCCAGGTTTTGATTGCTCCTTCTATGAATACCAATATGTGGTATAACTCAACTACTCAGGAAAACTTAAGAAAATTAATTGCCAAAGGTTACTATCTGGTCAAACCTGACTTTGGCGATCTGGCCTGCGGTTATCAGGGAATAGGCAGGTTAAAAAATACGGATGAATTGGAAACTGCCGTTCTTGAACTGTTAAAGAAAAGAAATTCATTAAAAGGCAAAAAAATTCTGGTAACTGCTGGCGGAACTTCTGTTTCAATTGATGCTGTCAGGGAAATCACCAACAGAGCCTCAGGCAAAATGGGTAAAAGCCTGGCAGAAGTTGCATTCAAAAGAGGAGCCGAAGTTCTTTTGTTAAGGGCGGAAAATGCAGTTGTTCCCGATTTAAATATTAAACAGGGAACATTCCGTACAGTTGAGGATTTATCCAAGCTTCTTGTCAAATATTGCCGGTCTTATGATATAATTTTTCACTCTGCCGCTGTTTCCGATTTTTATCTGGATAAACCGCAAACAGGCAAGATGGACAGCAGCAAAACTTATTCTCTAACCTTAGTTCCGACGGAGAAGCTGATAGACAAAATAAAAAAGTGGAATCCGAAAATAACTTTAGTCGGATTTAAGGCGGTCGTAAGTCCTAAGGAAGAAGAATTAGAAAGATTAGGAGTTGACATGATTAAGACATATAATGCGGATTATGTGGTTATCAATGACGTTGGCAGAAATGATATCGGTTTTGGCTCGGATTACAATGAAGTTTATTTGTTGCCCAAAAATGGCCAATTTTATAAAATCGACAGACAGAAAAAAGATATAATAGCCGGAGAATTAATTGATAGAATATTAAAATAATTATGATAACCAAAAAAATTCCTTACACTAAAAAAGAAAAAAAACTGCAACTGTTAAAAATTAGGCTTTCCTTTTATGAAGGCAAGCTATTTCGCCATATTTCCGACTATCAGGGTGATATTACCGAAAGCATCTCTTCCAAAGTTACCAAGCAGGAAGTCATCATGTTAAATGTTGCCATCGACGACCTCAGGCAGGAAATTGACGAACTCGAATCTTAAGATTAATCTGATCGGACCTATCAAAGCATTATAATAGGCTTATGTTTAAAAAAATCCCCAAAAATGTCTTAGTGTTAGGGATTGTCAGTCTTTTTAATGATATTGCCTCGGAAATGATTTATCCTGTCGTTCCGATTTTTCTGACTGCCGTCTTAAATGTACCTGTATCAATTGTCGGCATAATTGAAGGCATTGCTGAAGCTACAGCCAGTCTTGGTAAATTCATTTTTGGCTATCTTTCAGATAAGGCAGGTAAAAGGAAAATTTTTGTCGAAGGAGGTTATGGTTTGTCATCTCTTTCCAAATTATTAATGGCTTTGGCCTCTTCCTGGATTTTTGTACTTCTGGCCAGATTTATTGACCGCTTGGGCAAAGGTCTTCGTACAGGTGCCCGGGATGCTCTGCTTCTTGAGAGTGCCCATAAGGGTAATCGCGGATTTATCTTTGGTTTGCACCGAAGTCTGGATTCAGCCGGGGCTGTAATCGGACCATTCTTGGCTTTTCTGCTTCTTTATTTTTTTAATGATAATTTACGCTTGATATTCTTTCTGGCTTTTATTCCGTCAGTAATCGGTGTTTTTCTCCTGGTTTTTTTTGTTAAGGAAAAAAGAAATACAGAAAATCCTGGACCAAGAAAAAATGAAATCAGATTACGATTTCATGATCTAAATCCCTCTTTTAAATTGTTTTTTATAATCAGTCTTATTTTTGCTTTGGGTAACTCATCAGATGCCTTTCTAATTTTAAGGGCTAAAAATTTAGGTTTGTTGACCCAGACAGCAGTTTTAACTTACGTTTTATATAATATTTTCCAGACATTTTTTGCCACACCTTTAGGTAGGTTATCAGACAGGGTTGGCGCTAAAAAGGTATATACTGCCGGACTTCTTATTTTTTCCGCCGTTTATTTTTCTTTCGCCGTTATTAAAAGTTCATTCTGGATCTGGTTTTTATTTCCCCTCTACGGTCTTTATATTGCCGCCACCGAAGGAGTTTCCAAAGCTTATATCTCGGAATTTATTGATAGCAGCCAGTCGGCAACTTATTTTGGTATGTATCAGACAGGTATCGCCCTTTGCTCTTTTATTGCCTCACTTGTGGCCGGCTTTTTATGGAATTTTATAAGTCCCGCATCTGCATTCTACTACGGCAGTTTCATGGCTTTTTTGGCCTTTGTCTTTTTGCTTTACGGCAAATTAACCAATAGAGTCTAAGCAGAATAACCGGAAAGAAAATCTAAGGTCTTGCTAGAAGTTGATATCCCTCGAAATTTTTCAATAATGCATATTTCTCGTGGATGTACTTTTCTATTTTTTTTAAATCTTTATATTCCCAACTTATCTCTTCAGGAAAAATTACGTAAAATACATTGTTGTTTTTCAATTCATCAATGATGCGTTCCTCATAATTGTAAAAATACTTATTATCAACAAGAAATTTAACCGGGAAATAAGTCGGTGGTAATTGGTTAAGAGCCATGTATATTTCAGGATGATTATCAAATATGTATATTTTTTTATCCCCGATATTTAATTTTTGTAAGCCGTTAATTACTGAATTAATTTTCTTATCTTCCAGCCAGGGAATTCTTTGTGGAGAATTAAATTTTAGATATTGTTGAATATCAATTTTTAGAAGGTAAATAACAAATATTAAAACTAATCCCAAATACAAATACTTATTTATTGACCTGTTGTATTTAATAGCACAGGCTACCATTACCGTAAAAAAAATACTTAGCGGTAAAAAATGAGCACTAAAATATGTTGATTGAAGAAAAATTAAAGAACATAAGAAAAAAGTTACTGGTAGGAAAAATACCTTTATTTTTTTTGACTTAGAAGAAATATAAAAAGTAATAACTGAAATTATAATTACGAAAAAAGTATATTTCGGCCAATATGAATAACTAAAAACAAGTTCCTTATTTATAAACCAATTGTAGGTGAAATTATATTCAAGAAATTGAATCAAACTCCCTTTTGAAAGAAAATATATTAATACAGCTATCCAGCTTAATAAAAAAAATAAAATAATTCTTAAGTTTTTATTAAAAATCAATACAGGCAGTAAAATTATGGCTGCTACAGGTTTAATAAATGAACAAAGGGCAATAAGAAAACCCAGCAAATGTGGCTTATATTTGAATTTCTTTACGATTAATAATAAATAAACAAATAAATACAGGGTAACAATGTATGCTTCATACCAAATAATATTTTCCATCACAAAAAAATTGATAAGAACGTACAATGCTCCTCCGGTAAAATAGCCAATTTTATTAGTAATTTTTTTAAGAATTAATAAAACCAGCAACAGATTTACTGATTGAATAAATAAATAAGCAAACTTGAGTAACAAAAATGATTTGTCAAAAGTCAGAGGTGCCAGTAAATAGTAGAGAAAAAACCCGTGATGGTCGAAGAAATCGCGATAAGGTATTAATCCTTTGTGTACCAACCAGGGTAAAAAATACATTTCCGGATAGATAACAATACCTGTTCCGAAAATCAAGATTACCTGAATGATTAATAATAAAAATCCAAATATTAAATTCACAATTACAGATCAAATAGTAACATATTTATATAAACACACTTAATGACTTCCTGTGTTAAAATTATCTGATCTTTATGCGCACCTATTTTATAAAAACCTTCGGCTGCCAGCAGAACGAATCTGATTCGGAAAGAATTGCCTCCATGCTGGAGGGCAGGGGAATGGTAAAAACTGACGATATTAATCTCGCTGATCACGTCATCATCAATACCTGCATGGTCAGGGAAATGGCCGAAAACAGGGTATATGGAACTGTCAATAATCTGGTCAAAAACAAACTCGAATATGGCAAACCGGAAAAAATAATAGTTACCGGCTGCATGGTTGGTATGGCAGTCAGGGATAAAACCGGTACTTTTCTGAAAATAATTAAAAAAAGATTGCCCCATGTTGATGAATTTCTGCCAATTGAAGAAGTCGGTTTCGATCATGAACCTTTGCGGTCAAATACGATCTCTGCCTGGGTGCCTGTCAGTAACGGCTGCAATAATTTCTGTACTTTTTGCGTTGTTCCTTTTACCCGCGGTAGGGAAATAAGCCGTCCTTACAGGGATATTCTTAATGATTGTAAGAAGTTGACTCAACAGGGATACAAAAAAATAACCCTCCTTGGTATGAATGTCAACTCCTACGGCGCCGATCTGATTGCCGGAGCGGATAATATTCAGGTTCTTCGTGATATCGATAAAACCTATTTCGCTGATAAAAAAAATCCAACTAACGGTCATGCTCATCTCAATAAAAAAGGTTACCGCCTGTCAGACGGCCGTTTGATTAAACCAATCTTTGTTAAGCATCTCAACAGATTAAGAATTCCAACACTCTTTCCTTATCTTCTTGAAGATATTGCCAAAATTAAAGGTCTTAAAGAGATTGATTTTATGTCCAGCAATCCCTGGGACTTTTCAGAAGAACTGATTGATGTCATCAGTAAAAATAAAAATATCACCCGGTCTTTTCATATTGCCGTCCAGTCAGGTTCAGATAGTGTCTTAAAAAGAATGAACCGCTGGTACACCAGTCAGCAGTATCTGGACCTTATTAAAAATATCAAAAGTAAGGTTTCCCATGCCCGTTTCTCAACCGATATCATTGTCGGCTTTTGCGGTGAATCAGAAGAAGAATTCCGGGATACGGTCAAACTTGCCGAAAAAGCTCAATTTTATAAAGCCTATATTTCCATTTATTCAGATCGCCCCATGACCGCCGCTCACAAAGTTTTTAAGGATGATGTTCCTCATCCGGTTAAAAAAGAGCGTTGGCAAATCCTGGAAAATCTGATCAACCTTCCGTACTTAAAAAGAAAAAATAATTCCTCCGTTCTCCATGCCTTAACTGCTTAATTTAATATGTCCGTTATTAAAAAAAAATTTCTCATCATAACCGGTCCGACCGCAACGGGCAAAACCGCTCTGGCCATAAAAATTGCCAGTCAATTTAACGGTGAAATAATATCCAGTGACAGCCGTCATGTTTATCAGGGGATGGATATCGGTACCGGCAAGGATATCCCGCCCAATTCCCCCTTAGTAACATCTGGCAATCTTTCCCCGCATTCGAAGTTTAGAGTCGGTTTCCGCTTAAAAGATAATATTCCCGTCTGGCTGGTCGATATTGTTCCTCCAAGTTATCTTTTTAATTTGTCGGATTTTATCCGCCTTGCTCAAATAGTTCGTGCTGATATTTGGAGTAGAAATAAACTGCCCGTAATTGTCGGCGGCACCGGCCTTTATATAAAAGCTCTTATTAATCCCTTGCCCTTAATTTCTGTTCCGCCGGATTTTAAGTTGAGGAAAAATCTGGATAAAAAAGATGTAGAAGATATCATAAAAGAATTAATAAAAATTGCTCCTTATAGGTATCAGGTGATGAACGCATCAGACCGCCATAATAAAAGAAGATTAGTAAGAGCCATAGAGATTGCCAAAAGTACAAAAAAGCCATCTATATATTCTCTTTCGCCAAACTGGCTTATGATTTATTTGGTTATGGATAAAGGAAAGCTTTCAAAAAAAGTTGACCAAAGAGTTGACCAACGTCTGAAAGAGGGGATAGTTGCTGAAATAAAAAGACTTCTTGATCATGGGTTTAATTTTGACTTGCCTTCCTTTTCCGCTACCCCTTACCGTTTATTTAAAGACTATTTTCAAAAAGGACAAAAAGAAAATCAATTGAATAGTATTATTGATGGTTGGAAAATTGAAGAGGCAAGGTTAGTCCGCAAACAGCTCACCTGGTTTAAAAAAATGATAAGCCAAAATCCCAAAGAAAAAATATTGACACTAGATGCCGGCAAGCAGGATTTTCTGGAAAAAATAGAGGAAGAAGTTCATAAATGGTATACTGAAAACTAAATAATGCCGAAAAGAATTGAAATATCCCACAAAACCATTATTTTCACCGTCTTTTTCCTTCTTTTTCTTTGGTTCATTGTTCAGGTGGCTGAAATTATTTCCTGGATCTTTATTTCTTTTATCATAATGTCTGCTTTCAAACCTTCAGTTGACAGGCTGGTTAGTCTCCGCCTCCCGCGCATTTTAGCTATTCTTATTATGTATATCGCAGTTATTCTTTTATTCGGTTTTGCCGCCTCTACCATTATTCCTCCTCTTGTGTCACAGACTCTCCATTTGGCCGAAAGACTGCCGGACTATATTAATCTGATTCTGCCTGCCTATAATATCGACATTCAGAATTTTTTCCAGCAGATCTCAACACTTGGCCAAAATTTGCTGCGTCTCTCCGTCGGTATTTTTAATAATATTATTTCCTTTTTTACCATCCTCGTTATCACTTTTTATCTTTTATTGGAGAGGAAAAATCTGGATTCTTATTTGGCTCTGTTATTGGGAGAAAAATCAGGTAAAAACGTTATTTCCGTAGTAAATGCGATTGAAGCAAGACTGGGAGCCTGGGTTAGGGGACAGTTAACTCTTCTTTTATCAATCGGTCTTCTGACTTATGTAGGTTTAATTCTTCTGCAAATTCCCTTTGCCTTGCCTTTGGCTATTCTGGCCGGTCTTTTGGAAATTATCCCCAGTATCGGTCCCATTATTTCTGCCTTGCCTGCTATTCTGGTCTCATTTACCGTTTCCTCGCTACATCCCTTATTCACCGTCATTTTGTATTTCATTATTCAGCAGGTGGAAAATCAGCTCATAGTGCCCTTTGTTATGAAAACAGTTGTTGGATTGCCGCCCTTGGTTACGATATTATCTATAATGGTTGGAATAAGAATTGGTGGGATTGGTGGAGCTATTCTGGCAGTTCCTATTGTTGTCACTGTCGAGACTATTTTTACCAACTTTTACCGTCTTCAGGAAACCATAAAAAAACCTGCGGAAGCTCGTAAGCCGGATTCTGTTTCTTCGCCTCGCTGAAGCTTCAGCGAAAGCGGGAGATAGCAATTTCTCTCGGTTTATCCCGACTTTACGTCGGGACTGATGATATTTGGTCATCTTACCGCCCCGCTTAGCGGGGTGCTCTCAACTTCTGGTCGTGTCCCGATTTGATTCAGGATCTCGGGAAAGCATCCGTTTTTACGACCAATTCGGAGATTGCCGTAGGTGGGATTGCAACGTTTCACTCTTCTTCCATTGCCCTTAGGCTTTAGGAAAAAGCTCGTCTCTGTGGCTCTCTCATCCCGTCTATTCGGGAATCGTCCCCGCCTTCTTTCGTCGGCGGGGCACCAGCCCCGATAGCTTTTAAGCGTATCGGGGTCGGAGCTTACACTCCGTCCCCTGCTTTCTACGGTCTGGACTTTCCTCCCCGCCAAAGGCGGGGTAGCTATCCGGCTCCCGCAGGTCCCTCTGATTATATCAAAAATCAGCAAGTCTCTCAACCGTTCTGGCGCTTCCTCTTGCGTTATAAGGAAATTCATATATAATATTCATCACAATTAATGTTTTCCAATAAACCTGCTTTCGGCAGGTTTTGTTGTTTAGGAGGTGAAATAATTTGACAGCATTTATTACAGCCTTAATGGCTTTAATTGCCACTTTTATCCAGCCGGCCAATCCGAATTCAATTCCGCCCTTTGATAATTCAGAATATATTACTCGCGGTAACATGGTTTCTGATTTAGCTCATTCCTTAAATCCTCCGGATGATGAAGACGTTGGCAATGATGGTCAAAATGGTAATAGTAGTTCCAACGGATTTGATAATTCATTATTTTCCGGCAGTCGCGGTTTGCACTTAGGTTACAGGAATTCAGCTCCATCAGGTCCAACTGGAGCAACAGGTATTGAAGGAACAACAGGTCAAGAAGGTCCGACAGGTTCAACCGGACATACCGGTCCTAATACCTTTAGAGTACCGGCGGAAAATTTAAGGTCCCTGATGACCATGCCCCACAATCTTCCGCAAAATGCCCTGGATCATTCGCGTGCTCTTCAAGGTACATCAAGCGGATTTCCATTACCGCCCGGACTTAATAACGGCAATAACCATAATT
>MFJA01000054.1:2943-8955 GCA_001779055.1 Candidatus Gottesmanbacteria bacterium RBG_16_37_8 | reverse complement strand
TAAAAATAGAGCTATCCCGCCTCTGTATTTTTGGATTGATTTGGGGTACCCCCTCCCGGATGAAATTGGAACTTATTGTTAAGTCTCCTCATTTTATCTCTGATATAATACACTGTTGCTTAATATGGCTTCACAATCATCAAATGATGAATTCAAAGTTTCAGGCAACCTTATTGATATCCATCAGGGTTCAATTTACCCTGCCGAAGTTTTAGTAAAGAATAAGAAAATTGTCCGTATCGATAGAGTTAATAGAAAATATAACAATTATCTTCTTCCGGGTTTCATTGACGCCCACATCCATATAGAGAGTTCCATGCTGCCTCCTTCGGAATTTGCAAGAATAGCCGTAGTTCACGGTACAGTGGCCACAGTTTCCGATCCGCACGAAATAGCCAACGTCTTGGGTGTCAAAGGAGTTGAATACATGTTAGCGGATAGTAAAAAAGTTCCTTTCAAGTTTTACTTTGGCGCGCCCTCCTGCGTTCCGGCAACAAATTTTGAAACTTCAGGTGCCTCAATCGGAGTCAAAGAAACAGATTATCTGTTAAAGAAAAAAGAAATCTATTACCTTAGTGAAATGATGAATTATCCGGGAGTTATCAATAAGGATAAACAAGTCTTGGCCAAAATAAATTTATCAAAAAAATATCGTAAGCCGATTGACGGTCATGCTCCGGGACTTACCGGACCACCGTTGAAAAAATATATTAGGGCCGGCATCACTACCGATCATGAATCCTATCATTTGAATGAAGCATTGGAAAAAATAAAACTCGGAATGAAAATAATCATAAGGGAGGGTTCTGCAGCCAAAAATTTCCGGGTTCTCCATCCTCTGATAAAGAAATACCCGCTCCTCTCTATGTTTGGCAGTGACGATAAGCATCCTGACGAATTGCACACCGGGCATATCAACCTGTTGGTAAAAAGAGCCCTTGATTTAGGTTACGATTTGATTGACGTTCTAAGGATTGCTTCGTTAAATCCCGTCAATCACTACCGTCTGGATGTAGGCCAGTTAAGAGTTGGCGACTGGGCGGATTTTATCGTTATCGATAATTTAAAAAATTTCCGTGTCATTAGTACTTATATTAACGGTTCTCTTGTTTCCAAAAACGGCCGCTCGCAAATAAAAAGAATCAAGCCAAAAATTTTAAACCGATTCGAAATTTTGCCAAAAAAAATTTCCGATTTTAGATTTCCTTCGCAGCATAATAAAATAAAAGCAATTGTTACCTTAGACGGCCAGTTGATAACAAAATATGAAGAAGTCGTACTTCTCTCGGAAAATGGAAGTCTTATCCCTGACCCTTTAAGAGATATATTAAAAATAACGGTTGTCAATCGTTATGCTGATAAAAAGCCGGCCGTTGCCTTTATCAAAAACTTCGGTTTGAAAAATGGTGCCATTGCCTCTTCAGTTGCCCACGATTCACACAATATTATTGCAGTTGGAACAAATGATGCTGATCTTGTCTTGGCTGTTAACGGTATAATCAGAAATAAAGGCGGTCTCTCGTTAGTAAGCAACGGTCATCTTCAAGTATTGCCTTTAACAATTGGAGGACTGATGTCCCATCTTCCGGCAAGTGAGGTCGCCGCCAAATATCATCAATTGGATTATTTAGCCAAAAAATTGGGGTCAAAGTTATCTGCTCCGTTTATGACACTCTCCTTTATGGCTCTTCTGGTTATTCCGCACATCAAGTTGTCGGATATTGGACTTTTTGATGCCGATTTATTCCACTTAATTAATTGAAAAGCTTGAGCTAAACAATCTTCAATTCCTTGAATTTTTTCCCAATAATGACTGCATAAATAACTAAAAGTATTAAACCTGCTGAAAATAGGACTATAACCGGAGCAAAGTAATTTAATTTCGGAATCAGTATCAGATTTAAAATAAAAACCAGGATAAAATTTAATATTGAGATTTTTCCGAAAACTTCAGGTATTTTTAATGTATAAATCAAAATAGCAGAAAGAATAAGATTTGCAATTATCGGTATATGGGCAATGGCCAATAATTGAAAAACAGGAATTGCCGCCAGGGCATTTTTTCCGAAAACTGCTGGAATAAGTAGCCGGGAAACAACTGCCGCCAAAATCAAAATTATAGAAAGTCCCCCCATGGCTATGCCTATTTTTTTAACGAAGGAATTCAATTCCTTTCTTGTCTGTTTTATTGCCAGCCTCGGAATAATAACAGTCAGAAATGCATTTGCTAAAGTTATAAAATATCCTGTAAATCTTATTGCCAGTGAATAGATAGCCGTAGCTGTCGGCCCGGCAAAATAGTAGAGAAGCTGGATATCAAGCCGTCCAGCCACTCCGTTAAAGACTCTGGATACAGCTAGCCAGTTGTTAAATGATATGAATGTAGCAAAAATTTTCTTATTAGGCAGGACAATTTTGTCTCTCAAATTTAATAAAACAGCTCCCAATATAAAACTGAATAAACAGGCAAAAACAGTTATCAAAGTTGCAGAAGCTGCATTGTATTGCCAAGCCCCGGCCAAAAATATTATTGCCATAACAAGGCGTATTCCGGCATAGCTGATATTAACAACCGCTGATTGCCAGAATTTTTCGTAGGTCTGAAGAGCTGTTGTTATAAAAGAAGTCAGGGAAAATCCGATAATAGTTAAAGCCGATAGATAGGCAGAAGCAATAGTTGTTTCTTTAAATACTAATCTGGCAATAAATTTTGCCCCTAAAACCATTGCTGTAAATACAATCAATGAGATTACTCCTCTTAAGATTATGGCCACTGTCATCATTTGTTTGGCTTGTTTTTTATCTCCTGAATTGTGGTAATAGGGGATAAAATTAAACATGGTTCGCCCAATGCCGAAATCAGTCAGAGTAAATACTATCTGCCCGAAATTGACAATTACAGAAAAGAGTCCGAATTGGGAAACTGTTAAAAGCCGAAACGTGATGATGATAAAAAAAAGCGAGAAAATTGCCTCAAGTACACTGCCGCCTATAAGAATATAAGTATTTTGGGCAAGTTTAGATAGAATGAGTTTTATTATTCGGTTAATCACCTCTTATTGCGTTTTTTTACCCTGTCCCGATATACCCTTCGATATTTTTCTTTTTGACAACAGCCGGCACACCGGCAACCAAAGTTCTGTCAAAAACATTAGTTCTGACAACAGCCCCGGCTCCTACAACTGCATTTTGGCCGATTGTAATTTTAGGCAGTATTTTTGCTCCCATGGCCACAAAGCTTTTTCTTCCAATTATCGAAAGTCCTGCCAAAATAGCTCCGCTTTCAATTACGGAAAAATCTAGAAGTTTTACATCGTGTCCGATAAGAGCTCCTCTGTTTATAATTACATAATCGGAAATAATACTGTGGCTGCCAATTACCGCATTGGCTCCGATGATGACTCCTATAGTTGAAACAATCGCTTTCTTGGAAATAACCGCCGTTGGATGAATTATTGACGTTGGAACAAAATTAGAAGGTAATGCCTTGACAATTTTTTCTCGGAATATTGGCGTATGCAGACAACAGCAGTAATTAAATTTCTCCCTACTTTTCAGTAATTTGGAGAGAAAAAAAACCTCATGACCGTCAATTTCTTTTTTGCGGTAGTTGTTCAGGTTGTCAACTAATATTATTTTCTTGTATCCTGACAATTCACAGATTTCAATAGCCTCGGAAATGTAGCTGGTTTGTATACCGATAAGATAAATTTCTTTCACGCCTGATTTCAGGAAAGAAGCAGTTTCCTGGTTAAATTAATATCGGCAATCTTTCTGCCTTTATCTTTGGCCGCTTTGACGATACGCGTCACCAGACGTACGTTGGTTGCCGTATCTTTTTTCTCTTTGTCCATAAAAAAACTGTCCTCCAGTCCCACCCTGACATGTCCGCCCAAATCAAGAGAAGTCAGGTTGGCGTCATATTGGAAGCGTCCCACTCCGGTCAGGGCAAACCGAAAGTTAGGTTTGAGCATTGATAAATATAGATTAACTGCTTCTTTTGTAAAAGGAGATGTTCCCAGTGATCCTAAGAAAATATTAATCCATTTGGGCTGATCTAAAAATCCTTTATCAGTCAGATATTGGCCGTAATGGAGCATTCCCGGCTCAAAAATTTCCCATTCGGGTAGAATATTTTTTTCTTTCATCATCTGTGCCATCAGGCGGATTGTCTCTGGCGAATTGATGCATTCTTCTTTGGGAAAATTAAAAGACCCCAAAGTCAATGAGGCAAAATCAGGTTTTACTCCGTTGGTTAGTTCCAGAACTTGCGTTCTTTTGTCAAAATCCCGGAATATCCTGCCGCTTGTTGAAACACATATAATAACTTTATCATTTATTTTCCTGATTCCTTCAATTATTTTGCTGAAAACTTTTTTATCATAAGTAGGTTTGCCGTTTTTGTCTCTGGCATGAAGATGGAGAAATGTCGCTCCAGTCTTTATTACCTCTTTTGCATCCTTTATTATTTCCGCTGCTGAGAGTGGTACGTGCGGATTATCTTCATAAGTTGGCACATTGCCGGTCAGACAGACATTGATAATCAGAGGTTCATTTATCATAAGCCGTATTATAATATAGGTCAAATTCTATATTTACCAAATTATACAGTCTAATTTAAATGCCAGGTAGAGTCAAACCAAAAGTTTCTTATTTATTGTCAGTCTACAATGGAGAAAAAACTCTAAGTTCGACGCTTGAATCTTTATTTAATCAAAAAGATATTGATCTGGAAATAATTGCCGTCAATGACGGCTCTGCTGATAATTCTTTAAAGATCTTAAAAAAATATGCTGCCTCTGATCGCCGCCTTAAAATTTTCCAAAGATTTCATTTAGGATTATCTTTATCCCGCAATTTTGCCGTTAAAAAAGCCAAGGGTGATTATCTGGCTTCAGCTTCCCAGGATGATATATATCTGCCTGATAAATCAATCAGCCAGATTAATTATTTAAAGGAAAAAAATCTCGACTTCTGTTTTACCCAGGTTGAAATTATTGATGAAGGTGGGCATATAATAAATCACCGCAGTAAAAAAATATATAATGCCCCTCTCTTACCCCACCCTTTTACTTTTTTTCAGGTGATGTTTTTCTGGAATGTTTGTTCGCCGACCTTTCTTTGCAAAAGCTACTGTTATGACAAAATAAAATGGCATCCCTCTATTTTTCCTTTTAGTGATAAAAATTTATGGCTGAAAATGCTGCTGGAATATAAAGGTGGAAAACTGCCTCAAATTTCTTTATATAGGCGTCTGCAGCCATCCGCTAAACAGCAGAATTTTAGTAATATACCTTTAGATTTCTTATATCTTGAACACCGTGCTGCGGTTTTATCTGCTCTTCTTTATAAATTTATCCCGCCTGGATTTATTCTGCCTCTAAATAATTTCCTGCGGGTTGTTAAATGTTTTCTAGAAGTTGAAAAAGATCCGGCCGATCTTTCCGCTTACCGCAATCTTGCCGCAGTTTACAGGAAGTTAAATTACACTTTAGCGGTAAAAAATCTTGAAGAAATTATGGAATTTCTCAAAACTTAATAAACAACCACTCCGCTTCTGTTAAAAGCACTCCACTTTTTTTCAAAATCGCCTCGTTGCAGGTATTTTTCGCCTGTTAAGGGATCATTGACAATTAAATATGAAGGATTGTTAGCAGGTCCCCGAAATCCGGTAACAACTAAAGTGTGCTCATCGGCAATTGCTTTTATCAGATCATTTCCCGGTGTATACCAGTTGGCCGGCTGTCCGCCTTTGACATATCCCCAGATAATTACCGGATTGTTTTTTAATATACTTTCAGTCAGTTTTTCTATAGTCCATCCTTCAAAAGATACGGCACTGCGGAATTTGTTGGCTGCATTTTTGACAGGATCCCAATAGACTCCGTAGCCGTTGACCATCTGTTTGCCGCTGACTTTTCCCACAAATCCCACATAAGGGTTGCCCCAGATGTTGCCGGACTTTCCGGTCGGATCTTTGTGAATTTGCTCTAAAATTTCATCTTCCTCAAC
>MFJA01000054.1:0-2911 GCA_001779055.1 Candidatus Gottesmanbacteria bacterium RBG_16_37_8 | reverse complement strand
CAGGACAGGGCATATTTTTGTAAATATTGCGGCACTTTGAGTTTTATGGTTTCATCGCTTGTTGTAAATGTGAAACTGTGCATCTCTGGAGATTCCATTCCTTGTGAATTACTAAATCCTTTTTCAACAGTCACTTTATATTGTGTTGAAAAAGAGAAATTGTTTTTAGGTTTAAAAATCAAATCATTGCCGTCCCAAGTAAAAGTTCCCTCAACCGGAGGATCAATGGAAAATCGCTCTTCAGCAGTTTTCTTATCCATGTCACTTTCAAAACTTATTTTGACAGAATTTCCTGCATCAATTCCCGTCCATCCGTCTTCAGGAAACGTCCCGCTAATTCTGGGTATAGAAGGAGAATTAATTATTTCCGTATTTTGTCTGTTTAGATTCTCAAACCCCAGTACTTGTTCCCAAGGAATTGCCTCTCTCCATACTGTTTCGCTCTCTCCAAAGGCTGTAATTTTATTATTGATATTGTCGCGGCTTATCTCGGTTTTTTTAATATTTAAGGTATACTGGTTAGCATTTCCCAAGGGTTTGGCAGGAATTAAAGTATAGCTGTTTTTCGCTATATTAAGGTTTATATTGATGGGTACATAGGGGATAATCTCAAAATCAAATTGTGCCAAATCATCATTAGCCTTATCAAGATTTACCTCAATGATTGGCTTATTATTTTTACTATATTCCGTTTTGATAATCTCCGGTAATTTTTGAGTCTTAAATGAAAAATTAAAAGTTGAAGGTTTAGTTATTTGCAGAAAATTTGAAATACCGCTTAATTTAATTTCATAGTCGCTGTCGCTTTTAAGAGAAAATTGGGGATAAAAAACCAGTCTTCTGTATAAATGGGTAGCATATAGCGGATCCTTATAAATAAAGACTCCGGGAGTATCCGGATTTATGGTTTTTAGTAATTTTTTCCGAACTAAGGGTCGGTCAAAGACAAATTCTATTGCCGAATTTTTCCCTATTGTTCTGTTGTTATAATCTGGCACTGTCATTACTATTTTCGGTTTGGGGACTAGAATAAATCCGGTAACTGTGGCTATAAATAAAACCAAAAAAAAATGACAAATAAAATTGAATAAAAACAATTTTCTTTTTTGTCTGAAAATAGTCAATTTTTTTTGTCCCGATTTTGTAAAAATGAAATATATCAGGTTGAGGAAAAAAATAATAAAAATATAAATTGTGAAGAAATATCGGGGGATAAGCGGACTTCCCTCAATAGGCAGCAAATTATCCATTACTATTTATTATAATCAAATCATGTATAATTCCTCTAGCCAAATGAAGTTAATAAACAAATATGCCTTATTCTTCTTTTTCATTTTCCTTCTCGTCATCCTGATTTTGTCTTCTGCCTTTTACATTACCCGCCACGATAGACAAAAGGCGGAAATTATCAGCCAAGCGGTTGAAAATATTCGCGGAGTTGCCGCAAGCATTCTGGTTTCTCCAACCCCTTCCATTCCTGCGCCAACTCCGACAATTTTCGAATACACTATCGGAATTGTTAATCTGCCTGCCGATGTGATCGAAAGAGGCTTTGCTACCTTTACCTGGAATATAAACGGACCGCCTACAACCATAAAATCAACATCAGTCTATTTCGGTCAACAAAGTACCCCCGGTAACTTAACCAAAGATATTCTTCCCCAAAATACCAAATACAGCCAGTCTTTAAAAGAATTTCAAAGCGGTAATTTTGCCGTTCCTTTGGTTTTTGTAGGCAACCAAACTTTAACAAAAGCAGCTACCTATTTTGCCAGAGCATATGCCCAAATTAACGGTAATAACTACTGGTCGGATGAGAAATCTTTCACTGTTAAAGAAATTCCCAAAAATGAAATCAGAATTGTCAATTATCCCGGGCATGTTAAATTAAATGATAATTCTACTTTTACCTGGGAAATAACAGGGCCCGCAACTACCATCGGTTATACCGTTATTGTCGGAAGTAAAGAGTCAAAATCGGGAATGCTTGATGAGACTGTCGGTCTTGAAAAAACCCCTTACAAAGTATTAGTCAAAGATTTCACCAATGGCACCTATCAGATTCCTTTAACCTATGTCGGCAATGCTGTTATGCCGGAGTATGGCATTTTTTATGTTCGGGCTCTCGCTTTAATCAATGACAAAAATCTCTGGTCTGACGAAAAAACTGTTTCCGTCGAATAATTATCTTTAATAAGTCTTATAATTATACTCGATTGGTAATTATGAATTTAACTAAGGTAATAGCAGTTTTAATTGGAATAGTTGTAGTTGCCACTGCCGTCTTGACGGTAAAAAATATAAAAAAAACTCCTTTAACTGTGGTTCCGGGCGATTCTGTTGTTGTTTCCATTTCTGATAGTAAGGTCGATGAAGGACAGGTGCCTACCATCCGGGAAGAGGATATCATCCGCTCTTTCTTTGCTCTTATCGACCAGGATCATCCTTCTGATGCCATTTCTATGATGACTCCGGCTCTTGTTGGTGATGAAAAGTCTAAACAAACTTGGGGAGTCCATTTCGACGCCATAGAAAATATCAGCATCACTTTAATTGAACCGTCAATGCAGGAAGAGTGGACCGATAATGAGCATATCTATAAGATAACTCTTGAGGTAACTATGAAGCCGGAATCGGCATTTGCTCCCATACCCAATTACGGTTGGGATAATGGATCCAATATCCGCTGGCTGTCAATTGAAAAAATATCTTCTCTTTGGAAAATTACTGGCATTGCCACCGGTCCGTAAAAAAGGCAGAAGTTTATTCCTCATATTGAATTTGCTGATAGATATTATAAAATGTAAAAATAATGTCACAATTAAATAAGTTACGCAATAATAAAACTGTACGCTTGGTAGTCATACTTATTTTGATAATCATCGTTGCTTACATGCTTTATTCAGTTTGG
>MFJA01000053.1:844-4937 GCA_001779055.1 Candidatus Gottesmanbacteria bacterium RBG_16_37_8 | reverse complement strand
GTAAACGTAGTTGAACTTTATGCCGGTAAAGATTCTGCCAATAAAAAAAAGAGGCTAATTCTTGATAATTTGCTCTCTTATTTCGAAATCATTCCTTTGGATGGAAAACTGGCAGTTGAATCCGGAAACTTAAAAAGGGAATATGACTTAATTCTGGCAGATAGCATTATTGCAGTCAGTTGTCTGAAAATCGGTGCCAGCCTTATTACTTTCAATCAAAAACACTTCAAGAAAATACAAAATTTACGGCTATTTAACCTTTAAACTCACCTCTTCCACTCCTGTATTTCATGAGGGAGGAAAATAAGATCCATTTCTTTGTTGGCCGCGTGTTCATCCTCAGATGCATGAATGGCATTCTCCTGGACATCTTTTCCGTAATCTCCTCTTATTGTTCCTTTGGGAGCTTTTCTTGCGTCTGTCGGCCCGCATAATTTCCTTAACCCCGATACCGCATCTTTACCCTCCCAGAGCATGGCCATGACCGGTGTTGAAGTCATAAAAGCCTTCAGTTCAGGAAAAAAAGGCTTATCTTTGTGATGGGCATACCAGTCATCAAGAAGATCATCAGGCATCCTTAAAAATTTAGCTGCCACAAGTATATAACCCTCCTTTTCCATTCGGGTTATAATCTCCCCGATAACTCCCTTCTTCACCGCGTCCGGTTTAATCAAAACAACTGTTCTTTCCATATAAGTTAATTGTCAAAGCTTCAAAAGCTTCTGAAACCTTCCCTCCTCTTTATACGGACCTATTACTGCTAAATTTAAATTTTTCTCGATAAAGATCTGTTTGGCAATCTTGACAACATCTTCACATCTGACCTCATCAACCAGTTTGATAATTTCCTCAGGAGTACGTATTCTGTCTTCAAGAAGTTCGCCTGTGGCAAAAAGTCCGGCGACATTTCTGCTATCCTCAAGCTCCAAAATAAGCTTGCCTTTGATGTTCTCTTTGGCTTTATGCAGTTCTTCCTCCGCCACTTTTTCCGTCTTTATCTTATCAAATTGTTCCAAAATAACTCTTATCGCATCATCAATTCTTTTTATATCCACCCCCGCCTGGGTGACAAAATTGCCCACATCAGTATACATCTCATTATTTGCTCTGATATAGTAAGCCAGTCCCCGCCGCTCTCTGACTTCAATAAAAAGCCTGCTGGACATACTCCCGCCTAAAATATTGGTAAAAACACCCAGTTTATACCTGTCCGGATCAGTCAGCTTCAACGATCTGACACCAATGCATAAATGTGCCTGTTGGGTATCTTTGAATTTGACCAATAAGCCCGGCTTCTCTTGTTTATCTCTCACCCTATCTGCCTGCTCCACTTGTTTTTTTATCCATCCTCCCAAATATTTTTCCGTTAATTCTTTAACTTCCTTTCCTGTTCCTCCGGCAACAGTCACAATTGTATTAAGAGGACTGTAAAAGCGGTCTATATAAGAAAGAAAATCCTCGCGCTTTATGCCTCTGATAACCTGGGGTATTCCAGAAATATCCCGCCCCAGTTTACTTTCACCGTATAAAAGGTTTTCATAGAGATCGCCGACCTTTCTCATCGGCGTGTCTTCGTACATATTGATTTCCTCAATAATCACACCCTTTTCCCGCTCAATCTCGGAAGGATCAAATTTTGAGTTAAGAAGCATATCGGATAAAACATCAAATAACAAAGGCACATGTTTTGCAGCAGCTTTGATATAAAATCCGGTATGATCTTTACTGGTAAAGGCATTGAATTCGCCGCCGATTCCGTCGATAGTTGATGCAATGTCTAACGCCGTCGGCCGCTTTTGGGTCCCCTTAAAGGCCATGTGTTCCAGAAAATGGGATAGTCCGTTAATCTCCTTTTCCTCGAATCTGCTCCCCACCCCTACCAGGATCAACACTGTTGCTGACTCCACCCCGGTCATGGGAATCTCCAACACCCTCAACCCGTTCTCTAAAGGATATTTCTGATAATTCATATTTTATTATTACTTTATGAACTTTCTAACTTTATTAACTATAAACTAATTTAGATTTTCCCATCATAGCAGAAATTCCAATCCTCTCTCAAGCATTAAAATACACCTTAAGAAGTACACCTTAGGAGTGTCCTAGATAGGACACCTCGGAAAGATTGAATACTAACAATCTTGACCTACCTTACAATATGCTCCTACAATATCCTTATATGATCAAAAGTAGCAAACTGTTCAAAGTAATAACCAATCCTGCTCTTCCTGTCACCAAAGGCATGGAGTTTATCGGCAAATTAAGAAAAAAAGCCAATGGCAGCGAACCTAATAATAATCCTCCTGCCATCCAAAAAATCCGTTATAATTCAACCAGCCTGATAATCTTAAGAAATCCGGATGTGGATAATATCCGTTCCCTCAAAAGAATATTCCATATCCATCCGGTTCATCTGGATGATATAGTCTCCACCATCCAAAGACCAAAAATAGATGAAGAAAGTGAGTATATCTTTTTTGTCTTTCATTTCCCGCAATTTGATCCCCAAGCCAATAAACTCAATTCCATCGAGGTTGATTTCTTTCTGACCCAAAACGATTGTATCGCCGTTATCGATCCCAATTTTCAGGCCATGGAAGAATTGATAGAAAAAATAAGCAAAAATAATAAGGAAAAAGAAAAGTATTTTGCCGGCGGATCAGGACTTCTCCTCTATCGCCTGATAGATCATCTGGTTGACTCCATCTTTCCTTTATTGGATATGTTCGAAAAAAGTTTGGAAAGAATTGACCATGATGTTTTCACCTCCAACCCCAAAAATGTCACCGAACAGTTATCGTTTTTAAGACGTAATGTCATCTTTTTCCAGTCGCTGATTAAACCGGAATTAAATTCTTTTACCAGAATAAGAGAAAGCCGCCATCCTTTTATCAACAGGGAGTTAAAAACTTACTTTTCCAATATTACTGACCATTTAAAAAAAATTTGGGATTATCTTGAGGATATTATAGAGCTCTCCAACAACCTCTCCCAAACCCTGGAGGGCTATCTCAACTTCAGGACTAATGAAACCATCAAAATTCTGACAATGTTTTCTGTTATTTTACTGCCTCTGACACTTCTATCCGGCATTTATGGTATGAACCTTGCCTATTTACCCTTAGCCCAACATCCCAATGCCCTTTTCTATATTGCCCTCTCCATGTTTGCAGTTGTTTTCACCATGGTCCTCTTCTTCAAATACAAAAAATGGATTTAACCTAGCCTTCACGATCCGGAATCGTTACAGCTTTCTGAATTACTCTATATCAAGTAAGAAGTGACTACCTTTTTAGCAGCAGAATGGAGTTTCTGATCAGCCGTATAGAGAGGACAGTGAAGTTTTTTAGAAAGAAGGATATAAGAGCAATCATAGATAGAGATATTCAATTTTCGGGAAAGATTAAATAAGTAAGATAATTCATGAAAACCAAGTGAATATGAAGATAGTGCCAGGGATTGCAGTGTTGTTATTGCAATCCGGAAGTCTTTTTCTTCGATCTTTTTGCTTTTATAATTTTTGAAAGCAGACGCGAATTCATATAGTAGAAGGTCAAGAGTGCACAATTTTAATTTACCATTCAAGTGGTCTTCTTTTAACTTCTGAGCTTCTTTACTTCCTTTCTCTTCGAAAAACCATTTGATGACAACAGAAGTATCTACAACGGAAGTTTTCATGTTAACGGTTATCTCTGTCTTTTCTAACAAGATCTATAAGCTGATTAGCTGAAATTTTGGCATATTTAGGCAAGATTTTTTTATACCACAAGGCAAAAGGATCCTCTCGCCTTCTTCCTTTTTCAAAAGGGTACAGCCAGGCTTTGGGACGCGACCGGGAAATGATAAGCACAGGAGATTTTGTTCTTTCCAATTCAGAGATAATTGACCCTAAACGAAAGCGGATGTCTGTCGTATTGACGGTTTTAAACTGCTTTTCATTTGTAGTATTCATAGTACATTTAATTGTAGTCTATAAATGTATATTTTGTCAAGGATCCAGAAGGATTCAATCTAAACGACTTAAGCAACCTATTTGACCTAAGCCTCCTAAGCAGCTTAATCAGTCCTTATCAGATAATTTCAATTCTCAGCG
>MFJA01000053.1:333-704 GCA_001779055.1 Candidatus Gottesmanbacteria bacterium RBG_16_37_8 | reverse complement strand
TTTCGGGAAAAAATACTGCCGGTTACACCCTTTGGTTTTGGCAGACGTATACTTCCGCCTGGATTGGCAATCGGTGACTTCCATCTTGATACCATAGTAATCTCACACGGACATGGAGATCATTTTGACCCTGAATCACTGCGCAGGATCGCCGGACTGAGCGATATTCCAGCCGTCTGCCATCAGCCCCTGGCTGAAAAGCTGCAGAGCATCGGTTTTTCCGACGTAAGACCTTTACCTGAATGGCATAAAACTGAAATTGGTGAAGTCAAAATTACTGCCGTTCCTGCCATGCATAGAGGAGAAAATAAGGCCATAGGATTTGTTTTTCAACATAATGGCAAATCAATCTATTTTGCCGGTGATACGGG
>MFJA01000053.1:0-277 GCA_001779055.1 Candidatus Gottesmanbacteria bacterium RBG_16_37_8 | reverse complement strand
TATACTCCTCCGCTTTTAAGAATAGCTAAAGTATTAAATACCGGTATTTATCATGTGCCTAAAAAAGTTATAAACAAATTATTGCAATCCGAGGAAAAAAAGCGGAAAAATGTCCATATGTCACCGGAGGATGTTCCTCAAGCTATAAAATTGCTCAATTGTAAACTTGTAATTCCGATTCATCAGGGCATATATAATCTTGGTGGACACACCAATATTAACGAACCGTATGAATTAATGCAGGAGATTGTTAGGAGTCATCAACTTTCAGATCAGG
>MFJA01000052.1:19659-21524 GCA_001779055.1 Candidatus Gottesmanbacteria bacterium RBG_16_37_8 | reverse complement strand
AAGATAAAAATACCGGAAAAAGCATTTGAGAAGCTCTGTCTTCCAGAAATAACTGAGAAAAATAAGACTCCATTTCCCATACTATTTCATTCTCAAAACCCTCTAACTCTTCAGGTAAAGGAAGAAATCTTTCTCTTGGATCAGAATATGTATGTATACTGTTACGATAGCATAACCTTCCTTGTGGATTAATAAGTTTTATGAACGGATCTTCATCTTTCGGCAACCCTATTAAGTGCTGATTTGTATATGTTGCTTTTTCCCATTCTGGGCTATTATTAAAAAATACACCTTTTAATTGTTGTTTAAGAGCTTCTTTATAGTTATATCCCATGATTTGGATATTATTTTTCTAAATAAAATCCCGACTTTTTTTGGGTAACCAGCTGATGGGAAAATGATATGGCGTTAAGTTTCAATCTTAATCTGGATATGGTTTTATCAATTGCCCAGTCGGAATATTTATCAATTTCGTCTTTATCCCAGATTGCTTGAGCGATTTGGTCTCTCGTTATGGTTTTTCCTTTTAATTCAAAAAGAAGCAGCAGTATTTTATATTCGGTTTTGGATAATTTTCTTGTCAGGTCAATATCTCCGAAATAAAGTTTTTGCTTTTTATTGTCAAACCGCAGTTCTTTTACCAAAGATTTTTCGATAATCACTTTCCGGAAAAGTAATGGAAGATGGTATTTGTCATTCCAGAAATTTGCCTTAGTAAGTTCTTTGGCAGTATAAGAAGAATTTACTGAAATTTGATTAGTTTTAAGCTTTTCTGTAATTGTGTTTCTTTCTTTTTCCGAGTATTGTTCCAGATTATTTTTTGCTTTAAGTAGAAGTGTTGGCTCGTTTATTAAATCAATATCAAATCCTTTCTTAACATATAATCTCAATACTTCTTTAATTAGGACGGGATCGCATCCGCAATTTTTGAAAATATTTTCAATTTGATATTCGGTTAATTTCAGTCCCCATTGCCGTGCATAATAATTTAAAAAATAAAGACATTCCTCTTTATCAGGAAGGGAAATTGAAATTATATTTTGCAAAAGTCCTGATTGAACAACATTTTTTTCAATAATTTCTCTTCTGTTGACATTAATGTGAGTGTGGATTCTTTCCCTGTTTGACTCAACGATATATTCAAAGACAGAAAACATCTCTTTTAAATTATCCGCATCAAGATCGTCAATTCCATCAATAACAAATACTATTTCCGATCCTTGGGAAACTAGTTTTTGACAGGTCTGGATTATTTCCCGGATCAAAAATGTCTTGGATTTATCTTTTGCTTCATCAGTCAATTGTTCACATTTTAATTCCTTAAATAAGTTACCAAGGATAGGGAAGAAGAAACTCACTAAGTCATTTATGTCAAATAAATAACCGTCAACTTTAAAGAAAATAAACCGCTGGTAATATTTGCTAAATACTTTTAATAGTAATTTTTTATCGGTTATTATTTTTGACAATAAAACAGACTTGCCGTGCCCGGGAAACCAGCGGAAAAAAGCCGACTCGCCGCGCTTTATCGGTTCCAGTAGTCTCTCCCCTAAATAATTTAAATATGGAGCAGAAGATGGCTCTTTATACATAGTCAGAAAACTGTCAGAATTATACTTTTTTTAGTCAGAATGTCAAATTTTCCTGACAAAAACAGTCAAGCACCAATCTGTCTTTCTCCATATACTATAAGACAATTTCTCTACGTCAAAAATAATGCTTTGATAATTAGAGAAAGGTTCTTTAATATTTTCAGTAAAGATATTTAATATCTCCCTTGAGATATACCCCTTTCGATTTCCTGCAATCGAATCCGGAGCTTTGGGGAAAAGAATTTTTTCTTTTCTTCAGCGGTCCGGATTATA
>MFJA01000052.1:16137-19638 GCA_001779055.1 Candidatus Gottesmanbacteria bacterium RBG_16_37_8 | reverse complement strand
AAATTTTTTTAAGGGTTGGTTCCCCTTAAAAATCGTCAAATTCCGTCATTTCGAAAGCTTTTTGAGAAGATAAAGAATTCTCAATTTTGGAATGACGAAGAATCGTGTCGTTGTGTCGCGACTGGCATGATTAATTTTCCTCAAAAAGGAGGATACAATGAATACAAAGCGACTCACAAGCGGCATTTTTTTTGCCGTAATAATATTTTTGGGGAACTTCGCCCACCCCAGCCCCGCCCAAGCCCAGACAGATCCCGTCACAGAACTTATCGATGTTCTTCAAAAGAAAGGCATCGAAATTCGCTTTTGGCAAGATAAGGATCTGATGGGAAAACCTATCTGCTTTGCCAAATTCAGCTTGCCAAAAAAAATTGAAGAACTCTACGGGGTTAAACGCCAGTGGGAGGTAAGCAGTTTGTTGAAACAATCCATTTTACATGATGGGCAGTTAAATTATACAATTACTGTCCCAATGGACTACTGTAATCCACCTCCCGGCAAGCCTGCAAATGAATCGGCGCCACAACCTGCTATTGACCCTCCTAATTTGCCAGAACCAACGCGCCAGCAGTATGGTCTCACAGCATTGGCCGGATATGCCTTCTTACTACTCCTGTTCCTAGGAGGGGGAGTTTTAGTTCTGAAATTTGTAGCAGGATGAAACATATCAAGGGGGACATATAGAGAGGACTCCGTCAGGTGGCGGATGAAGTGAATAATGTTGGGGCTATCGGCTCCGGCAAAATAAACTTAACTTGGTACTCACTGTAGCTGATGGCAAATTCAAGCCATCGAGTGTATTTCATATACGCTAAGCCACACATTCCAAGTTTCCTCTCTAATTTTTTTTATTTAATATATTCTTAAAATTACATTATGACTTCTATTTTTCCTCAAACAAAACCCCTTCATCATTTGGAAGGGGTTTTGATATTTAAAAAAGTCCTTTTTTAAAAACAAAATCGCGTTTTATCCGCCGATTTTATACATTCCGGTACCGCAGACTGGACACTTGCCTTTCAAAGCTGGTTTACCGTTTTTCATGGTTACTTTCTGGGCATTTGGGTCTTCTCTTTTGGCGCGGCATTTTACACAATACATTTGTGCCATTTATTAATCACCCCCTTTAGAATTCGTTAACGAATTTTTTCATAAATGAGTTTACGAATTCTTAAGCCCTCCTAAGATTGCTCCTTGAGCCGCGCCCCGCCATGGCGGGGGTAAGGCAAAAGGTAAAATCAGGAGGGCAATCTACATAAAATATATTATATCTGATTTAGCCTCAAGGCCTGTATACGAGGTAATATACCACACCTTGGGAAAATAGCGCAAAAAAGGTGAATAAGAAGATCTTGGTAAGGTCTCTTTTCAGGTAATTGTATTCTGAAGCTAATGCTGTATTTTGTGGCTTTACAGCAATATTTTCTTTCTTGGTGATTTTTGGGCCAGCCTCTGTTTTTCCATCTTGAATAGGTTCCTCAGAGGGGGGCTTGACAAAATTATAACTTAGTCCTTTTTCTGCCATTTTTTGGCGGTGAATTTCAGCCAGTAATTTTTGTTTTTTAGTCTTTTTCGGCATATTCTCAATGTTTTACCTTCAAAACTTAAAAAGCGTACCATATTGACACATCTAAGTAAAGCAAGTACAATTTCGGATACATAGTTTACTCGTTTTTATCGGATAAAATGGAGACAACTTCATTAATTTTTGCAAGTTTGACAGTTGTCTACCTGATCATCTTGACGGTCTATCTGGTAAAAGTAAAAAGACATTATCACCGGCTTATAGAAGTCTCAGGCAAAGAAAATCTGACCGAAATTCTTGATACTATTCTGGATAAGCTAAGTTTTAATAAGTCTCAAATTGAAGAAGTAAACAGCAAACTTGAAAATTTAGCTTTACTTGGCAAAAGTCATATCAGGAAAGTCGGCATACTAAGGTTTAATCCCTTTGCCGATACTGGAGGCGATCAGTCATTTGTCTTAAGTTTATTGGATGAAACTGACACAGGGGTAGTCCTGACATCATTGCATAATAGAAATAGTACCCGCTGGTACGCCAAAAACGTAATTAATGGTAAAGGTAAGGATTTTGATTTAACAGAAGAGGAATTAAAAGCAATTAAAATAGCCCGTTCAAAAAAGGAAGATTAAATTGAAAAATCTGAAATTAGCGCAAATATTAGTAGGTTTGGCTCTTTATTTAATCTCAACAGGAGTCTCTTTTGCCGCCTTTAATTTGACTTCAACACAAAGCAGTCAAATCACCTCGCCCCTTGTCAATGTTTCACCAAGTATCAAAGCCCAGTATAAAGTCGATCCTTCTGTCCCCAGAGACCAGCTCTGTCCGTTAAACGGAGTCATGTATACCCAGCAGGAAAAAGAAATTTATGATAAAAGGCGTCCCCTGGCTGTCATGATTGAAAATAGCGATGAATCCCGCCCCCAGTCCGGTCTTTCCCGGGCTGATATTGTCTATGAAGCAATAGCCGAAGGTTGGATAACCAGAATGATGGGAGTTTTCTATTGTAATACTCCCATGGAAAATATAGTTTTTGCACCGGTCAGATCCGCCCGCACCTATTTTGTTGATTGGGTATCAGAATATGATGCTTTATATAATCATGTCGGTGGAGCCGGCCGCTGCAGTGATGATACGGTTGATAACCGTGCCAAGGCTCTCTGCCAAATTGACCGTTTCGGTATCAAGGATCTTGACCAGTTCGGTATTGGTTTTCCCGATTGTTATAGAAATCCCGACCGTCTTAACCATCCGGTGGCAACAGAGCATACAATGGTCTGCTTCTCGGAAAATCTTTATAAGATAGCCGAGAAAAGGGAATGGACTAATGTCGATGACAAGGGTATTCCCTGGGATAAAAGTTTTGATCCCTGGCAGTTTAAGGATGATCCCAAATTGGAGGATCGCGGTACAGTCTCCTCAATTAAAATTGTCTTTGCCGAAGGTTATGATAAGTACATAGGACTTTGGCAGTATGACAAAGAAACAAACAGTTACAAAAGGTCAACCGGCGGACAACCTCATTTGGATTTGGAGAATAAGGAACAACTGATAGCCAAAAATGTCATCATCCAGCTTTCCAAAATAACCGGTCCTGTTGATGATCACGGACATATTCTTTATCAAACAATTGGCAACAGTAAAGCGATCATCTTTCAGGATGGCAAAGCCATAGTTGGCTCATGGAGTAAAAAATCGCG
The DNA here is from genome assembly GCA_001779055.1 of Candidatus Gottesmanbacteria bacterium RBG_16_37_8. Taxonomy (GTDB): domain Bacteria; phylum Patescibacteriota; class Microgenomatia; order 2-02-FULL-39-11; family 2-02-FULL-39-11; genus 2-02-FULL-39-14. Next base: position 16,416 of record MFJA01000052.1, on the reverse strand, counting down.
GCTTAGCAGAACTCTCTTTTATGATAGTGTCGGTAAGGAAGTCGTCATGACCAGAGGTCCGATTTGGATTGAACTTTTGGATAGCGAACAAAAAGTTACTTATTAATAAACCTGGTGCCTTTTGGCTCCAAGGCCTGCCGGAAAGGATAGCGATATGCTTCATGATTTAATCGTGTCCCGCGTCCGGGTAAAAATACTTCAATTGTTCTTTTTATCCCCGGGAAAGATCTTTCATGTCAGAGATATTGTCAGAAGGTGTGAGGAAGAGATCAATCCTGT
>MFJA01000052.1:3848-16123 GCA_001779055.1 Candidatus Gottesmanbacteria bacterium RBG_16_37_8 | reverse complement strand
GAGGCCTCATGTCCAAGGAGAGAAGAGCCAATCGTCTCTACTATATGCTGAGAAAAGATTATCCTCTCTATTATGACCTTCTGCATTTACTGGAAAAAACCAAAGGATTGGGTGGAGAATTAATCAAAAACAGAACGAAGTTAGGCAAAATAAAATTTGCCATGATCTCCGGCCGTTTTGCCCGTCATATTCCAAGAAGCGGCAGTGATGTTGATCTTTTGGTTGTCGGCAAAGTAGTCTTGCCGGAGCTAAGTCAAATAGTAAGGAAAGAAGAAGTTAGAAGGGAAACCGAAATCAATTACACTGTTATGAGCGAAGAGGAATTTGAATTCAGAAAACGCCGCCGTGATCCGTTTATATTAGATATATTAAGGGGTGTCAGAATCATGATTCTGGGAGATGAACTGGAAATGGTCAGGTGAAGATGAAGCAAAAAATAATAAAAGCCGGTCCTCACAGTTTAGCGGTAGTCATTCCGGCTCCGTTTATCCATGCTTTGGGCATAAATAAGGGAGAAAGTGTTGATGTGGAAACGGATAGCGAAAAAGGACAGGTTAAACTAAGATTCAAAGGTAATCTCCAGCAATTGGCATTACCCCAATCGAATTTACTTAAAGTTAAAAAACAACGACAGGATTAAACAATATTGAAATTTATGAAATCCTCCCGCCGTCTACTTTGGATAATTGCCATTATTACAGTTATTGCCGCCCTTATTGATTTGCCCCAAAATATCCAAATTTCCATCCCCTGGGGCAAAACAAAAATGCAAAGAATCATCTCAAGTCCTCAAATAAATATCAATTTAGGTCCGATTAAATACAGTAAATCATTCAATACCCGTCTTGGTCTTGATCTGTCAGGCGGCAGTCATTTGGTTATGGAAGCTGATATGACCAAGATAGAAACGAAAGACAGGGACAGAGCTTATGAAAGTGCCAGAAATACTATCGAAAGAAGAATTAATCTTTTCGGCTTAACAGAACCGGTTATCCAAAAAACCAAGGTAGGGGATTCTTATCGCATTATTGTTGAGATCCCCGGAATTTCCGATGCCTCACAGGCTATAGATTTGATAGGCACAACAGCCCAGTTAAGTTTCAGGGAAGAGGCAACCAACGCCGCCCAAATAGCCACACCTTCCAGTTTCCTGCAAGTCTGGCCCAAAGATACAGGTCTGACGGGCAAAAACCTCAAAAGAAGCCAGGTGGCCTTTGACCCGCAGTCAGGCGCCCCTCAGGTGTCTTTGGAATTTGATGGTGAAGGCGGTAAAATTTTTGAGGAAATAACAGGCAGAAATGTTGGTAAAACTATTGCCATATTCTTAGATCAATCCCTTTTATCAGCCCCCAAAGTTAATGATAAAATAACCGGCGGTCAGGCTGTTATCCAGGGAAAATTTACACTTGCGGAAGCCAAACAGCTCTCCATTCTTCTTAACTCAGGTGCTCTGCCGGTTCCCTTGAAGGTTATTGAACAGCGGCAAATTGGTGCCACCTTAGGTCAAAAAACCATTCATGATAGCCTAATAGCCGGAGTCATAGGTCTTACAACTGTTGCTCTGTTTATGATTGTCAATTACGGTTTATTAGGTTTTGTTGCTGATATTGCCCTTGTCTTTTATGCTGCAATTGTCTGGTCTATTTTCAAAACAATTCCCGTCACCCTGACTCTGGCCGGTATTGCCGGATTTATTCTCTCAATAGGTATGGCGGTTGATGCCAATATTCTTATTTTCGAAAGAATGAAAGAAGAACTTCGCTGGGGTAGGGATTATCTGACTGCCCTTAAATTTGGTTTTGACAGGGCTTTTCCGTCAATCCGCGATTCTAATATTTCATCGCTGATTACCTGCGGCATTCTTTATTGGTTCGGCACAGGTATCATCCGCGGTTTTGCCATAACCTTAAGCTTAGGTATTATGATTTCTTTTTTCAGTGCCATTATTATTTCCAGAACATTCCTAAGATTAATTTATAAGGAATAAAACATGTACGATCTTATCGGTAAAAAATGGTGGTTCTTTATCTTTTCCGGACTGATTATTATTCCCGGAATAATTTCTATGCTTTTTTGGGGATTAAGGTTAAGCATTGATTTTACCGGCGGTTCTTTAGTTGAACTTAAGGTAAAAGATCAGAAAGATTCTGCAAAAATTATCGAAGAGTCGGTTAAAAATCAAAATATTCAACTGGTGACTTTATCCCAGACCAGGGAAAAAACTTATCTTTTAAGATTAAAGCCGATTGATAAAGACCAAAATGATAAGCTGCAGGAAGAACTCGGGAAAAAATTAGGAACTGTTGATGAACTTCGCTTTGAAACAGTCGGTCCTGTTATTGGTCAGGAAACAACTATTAATGCCATAAAAGCAGTAATTATTGCCTCTCTTGCCATTATTATTTATATTGCTCTGTCTTTCCGCCATATCCCCAAGCCCTATTCTTCCTGGAAATTCGGCGTCAGTGCCGTGGTTGCTTTAATCCATGACGTTCTGGTTGTTATAGGATTTTTTTCACTTCTTGGCCACTTTTTCCATGTTGAGATTGACAGTCTGTTTATAACTGCACTTCTAACTGTCATGGGCTTTTCCGTTCATGATTCCATTGTTGTTTTTGACAGGATCAGGGAAAACTTGAGAAAAATGGCCGGCGATCCCTTTGACAGAATTGTCAATGCCTCTCTCGTTCAGACACTTGCCAGATCATTATCAACATCCCTGACTGTTGTCTTTACTCTTTTTGCTCTTCTACTTTTTTCAGGTGCCTCAATCCGTTGGTTTATTGTTGCTCTTCTGGTTGGTATTATCTCAGGCACTTATTCTTCCATCTTCAACGCCTCCCCCCTCCTGGTCATCTGGGAGGAAAGAACAAAAAAATCCAAATCCTGAAATGAAATTTAAATTTTTTGTCTATTGTCCTGACGATAAAAAGTTAATCAATCAAATTATCAAAGTTGCTTCAGCTTATGGTGCTGGATTTTATGGTAATTATTCTCATGTTGCTTTTATCACTCATGGAGAAGGCAATTGGAAATCGGAAAAAGGTGCACAACCGCATCTTGGAAAAGTCGGCCAAGAGACACATGCTCCAGTTGCCAAAATCGAAATGACCTGTCCGGCCGAAAAGATCAAACAAATCGTTAAGGCCATAAAAAAAATTCACCCCTGGGAACAAGTCGATATAGAATTTATCCAACTTGAAGAATAACACGTAGAGGGGACCGTAGAGGGGACGGTTCTCTTTTAGCTTCACTTTTAGTCATTTACATTATTTTTGACTTCATACCTTCCGAGTGTCACCCTACCCATCCGGCTCTTACTGGCTAGAATTCTCCGGATAGAAATATTATTTTAAGTGTAACTTTGATAAGATTTAACTCATGAATATTAAAAAAATGCAATTGGATAATATACCACAGCTTGTAGTCATAGACCATAATGCCTATGGTCAATATGGTGCGGATGAAGAATATTTTAGAAAAAAATTAACTTCTCCTAAAACAAAAATATTAATTGTCGAAAAAGAAGGGTTAATAACTGGATTTACAGTTTTTGAGATGATGGAACAAGATGAAATGCCAAAAAATTTCAGTGATTTAAAAATAAATAAACTTTTAAAAGGGAAATGGATGTATATCATTGCCTTTACTACAGAAACTAATTATGAAGATGTAAAGTATGATTCTCAGCTCTTACGATCTGCTGAAAAAATAGCCAGGAATTTAAAATGTAATACTTTCTGTGTTCCTTTAAGTAAAGATCATCCTTATCCGAAAGCATATAATTTTTTTGAAATAAATGGTTATCAAAAAGTGGGTTCAATCAAATGGAAAGCAAGTCCTACAGAAAAAATAGATTGTTACTTATACCTTAAATCGACTTCTTGACAGAGTGAGCATTTAAGTGTACATTAAAGATATGATTAATGTTATTCCCGTCACTCATGCCCGAAGAGACCTTTTACGGCTGGTTGATAAAATCGATAGAGATTATACCCGTATTGATATAACCAAAGGGGGTAAAGTAAAAGCAACTTTGGTATCTCCTGATTACCTTGATTCCTTAGAGGAAACTATTTATTCCTTAAAATATTCTTTAAAGGATATTAAAAAAGCTGAAAAAGAAATTGCAAAAGGCAAATATGTGACTTTAGAAGAGTTAAGAAAAGATTTGAAAAAAAGAATAAAAAATGCCCGTTAAATCGGTCATTATCGAAAGGTCCGTCCGTAAAAGATTACCCAAACTCCCTCTTAACATCCACAGAAGGATGATCAAAGCTTTCGAGGATTTGTCTTTTAATCCGCTAAAAGGAGTCAAGCTTTTCGGAGAACTCTCAGAATACCATAAATTAAGAGTAGGTGATTATCGAATTATTTACCAATTTGATTCAGAAAAAAGCCGGGTAATAATCGTCAAAGTCGAACATAGACAGGGAGTTTATAAATAATCAACAATTTTAATTATTTTCTAAAATTATTAAACTTTCTTTAAAATTGTTTTTTAAGTACGAAAAAACCGGTACTTACTTTTGCTAATTCATTTTGTGCCGCGGTTAAATCCCAATCTTTTAATTGAATAGGTCTTCGTGAAGAAGTAAAGGGTAATGAATCAATTGCCTTTATGCTTACAGGTATAAACCATGGAAAATTTCTTTCTAAAAAAACAAGAAGTTTTGCACTTTTATTAGAAGGCCAAGGTACATCCATTCCTGAAAATTTTTCAATAGTTAAACCTGCGTTTTTAAATAGTACCTCAATATCTTCAGGATTATATCTCTTTACGTGTCCCACGGCTCTGTCATATTCATTAAATAATTTTTCATGGAGAGGAACACTGATAAAAATTTTGCCGTCATTTTTCAGGACTCTGGCTAAATTAATCAATACTTCTTGGTCGTTAGACAAATGTTCTAGAACCTCAAAAGCACAGACAATATCGAATGTATTTAAACGGAAAGGAATAATATTAAGATCTGATTGAACACAATAACCCCCTTTTTTTCTTAATTTTCCCAAAGCCTTGGTGCTTAACTCAAGAAAATATCCTCCTTTTATCGGGATTTTTGGCCGCAGTCCAGGTCCTATTTCCAGTGCCTTTGTATCATCAGTTAAATACGGGCGGATTATTTTCCAATGAGGTCATTTCTGAGGATTATCAATCGGGTACCATCTCCAAAAATTATTATAATCCATTCCTTTTATTTCTTAATCTTACTTTCATTCTTCAGATCTTTGATTCTTTTTAATAAAATTTCTTTCTCATTTGGCAGTTTCCCGGAAACCACATCTTCAAAGAGCATATTAAGTACTGCGCCAACCAATGGCCCCGGTCCGCTATCATAAATCCGCATCACATCATGTCCTGATACTTTAAGGTCGGCAACGGAAAAAGGCTGCTTCTGAACTTCAATCAGTCTTTTCTTAAACAGTTCCAGTCTCCAGGAGGTTTCCCTGGCTCCTCCTCCCAACCGGTCGGCCACTCTTAGATCCAAAATATCTGTCACATTCTCCATGCCCACATTGCGGATAAACCGTCGCACAGCTGAGTCAGTTTGTCTTTCATCAACTGTAAACTGATGAAATCGGACCAAAAGGATTAACTTTTGAGTATCTTTTTTAGAGAAATGCAGCCTGCTGCCAATATTTCTGACAATTGACGCCCCGACTAACTCGTGATTATAAAATGTAATTACCCCGTCGTCAGTTTTCTTATAAGTAACTGCCTTGCCGACATCATGGAGAAGTGTTGCCAGTCTGACGATTGGATCTTTTGATGGGCACATTTCCAATGATTTTAAAAGATGAGTCCCGACGTCATAAACATGATGCCTTTTCGGGCTTTTCTGTTCGACTCCGAAACATTTATCCGCCTCCGGCAGGATTTCTTTTAAAAGTCCCGCTTTCTTCATTAACATTATTCCGGAAGCTGGTGTTTGGCTTGAAAGAATTTTGACAAGTTCATCCCTAATGCGTTCTCCTGAAATTTTAGTAATAAGCGTGCTGTTTTTGGCAATTGCCGCCAGGGTTTTTTTCTCAATGGAAAATGATAATTGGACTGCAAGTCTGACTGCTCTCAGCATTCGCAAAGCATCCTCGGAAAATCGACTGTCTGCATCACCTACTGCTCTTATCAGTTTTAGCTCCAGGTCCTTAAGTCCGTTATGCTTGTCAATTATTTTCTCTCCGTCAAATGCCAGAGCATTAATGGTAAAATCACGTCTTTTTAAATCCTCAGTAAGTGAATCTCCGAAAACTATTTTATCCGGATGCCGGTGGTCGCTGTATCCCTCCTCGCTTCTGTAGGTAGTCGCCTCATAGATGGCAGGTTTTATAGATCCCGGAATTTCAAATGGAATGCCGACAGTGCCGAATTTGTTGTCATAGAAACTGTGGGAGAAAAGTGTCTGGATCTGTTCAGGTGTGGCATTGGTAGTGAAATCCCAGTCTTTTGTTTCTTTGGATAAAAGCATATCTCTCACGCATCCCCCGACCGCGAAGCACTCAAATCCGGCCATTTTCATTTTATCCATAAGTTCTCTGGCATGATCAGGCAATTTATACTTTGTCATTATCTGTAAAATGTATTTATAATTAAAAATTGTCAGTATTATTATATCCTAACCGTCATATATGCATAATTGGCAGATTCAAAGCCCCTATCACTATAATCCTGAAAAAAAAGATTCTCTTGAGAACCTGATAAAGAGTATTTTAAAAAATCGTGGAATAACAAAAGAAGAAGATATAGAAAGTTTCCTTCACCCTGATTTAAAGAATATAAATCTGTCGAAATTAAAAATTAACCTGAGAGAAATGGACAAGGCGGTCATCCGTATTAAAAAAGCTGTTAAAAACAGGGAAAGTATCATCGTCTATACAGACTATGATGTTGATGGAATTGTTTCAGGCGCCATTATTTGGGAAACATTATATAAACAAGGAGCCAATATAATGCCCTATGTTCCCAATAGATTTTCTGATGGTTACGGATTGTCAAAAAAGGCTATCAATAAAGTCAGGAAAAAATTTAACCCTTCATTAATATTCACTGTTGATCACGGAATTACAGCTGTAAATGAGATTAGTTATGCCCGTAAAATGGGGATTGATACTATTGTTATTGATCACCATCTAATACCTGCGAAAAACCCGAATGCTCATGCTCTGATTCATTCAACAATGCTCACCGCCGCCGGTTTGACCTGGATTTTTGTCAATTACTTGACTTCTAAAACCAATGAAAAATTTCTTGATATTGTTGCTTTGGCCACAGTGGCCGATATGATTCCCCTGATAAACGAAAACAGGATATTGGTTACTTTTGGCCTTGAACAAATAAATAAAACCAGGCGTCTCGGGTTAAACAGTCTGATTGAATCATCCGGCCTTGCCAAAGGAGAAATTGACACCTTTTCCCTAAGTCATATCCTGGCTCCGCGGCTTAATGCTTCAGGCAGGATGGAGGATGGACTTGATTCCTTAAGGCTTCTTTGTACCAAAGATAAGGATAGGGCGGATGAATTAGCCCAAAAATTAAATTCCGTTAATCGCTCTCGTCAGCTGTTGACCAAAGACAGCCTCGATTTAGCCCATTCAAAAATAAAAAAAACGGAAAATCTTATTTTTGTCGAAAGTGAGAATTTCCATCAGGGGATAATCGGGCTTATTGCCGGAAAATTAGTCGAAAAATATAATCGTCCGGCGATTGTAGTTTCAATTAACAGTATTTTTTGCAAAGCTTCAGCCAGATCAGTCAAAGGTATCAATATTGTTGAGTTAATAAAAACCTCTTCCGCAATTTTGGTTGATGTCGGCGGTCATCCCATGGCCGCCGGATTTACCGTCAGGAAAAGTAACCTGAAAAAGTTAAAGGAAAATCTGCTCTCTGCCTCTCAAAAAATTATTAAAATTGATGATCTTGTAGAAAAAAAATTAGTCGATCTGGAGCTTGATATTGCTTTTGTTAATGAGGATTTATACAGAAAAATATCATCATTGGTACCCTTTGGTCAGGGTAATCCTCAGCCTCTTTTTGTCAGTTACAAAAATACTGTTGTCGATTTCTCATTAGTTGGTAGAGAAAAAAATCATCTTAAGCTTACACTTGCATCGGCCAAGAATCCCGAAAAATTAGTCTCAGCTATCGCTTTCAATTTTTCTGCTCTTTTTCCTTCTCTTGATTTAGGCACTCCCCTTGATATTATTTATCAAATAGAAAAAGATAATTGGCATGGGTTAAGTCGCTTGATTTTGAAGTTGAAGGATGTTAGACTCACCGCCAATTCATCCTATGAAAAGAATTATTCCGTCAACCATGGCAACCCAGCATCCGGATAATGCTGCTAAGCCCTATTGGCATTCCCGTCCCTTTGTCTCAACTAATGCCGAAATTAGGGAAAGTTTTCTCTGCTATTCCGATCTTGGAATTGATGAATACAACTGGGACTGGGAGGGTAAGTTTGTAGATGAAGCGGTTATTGACAGGCTTCTTCACCAGCATTTTGCCTATTTCCAAAAAAATCCCTTGGGCAAAAATAAATTCTTGACCTTCCGCTTTCCCAATCCGCGGGTAGAAAAGCAGTTTCGTCTGGCCAGGGCTTTAATGGTTGCCATAACATCAAGCCAGTTAGCAAGAAGTCTTGGCTTTAATGTTGATCCGGTTTTTGAAGCAATACTTCCCTTAACGGAATCTGCCGGGGAAATTATTGATATCCAGGAAGCTTTTAAAGCTTTGGTCGGTATTGAGCACAAATTACTTAAGTTAAATCAATCGATAAATCACATAGAAATAATTCCTCTTTTTGAGGATGTTGGCACCATTATTAACTCCGACCGCATCATCAGGGAATATGTTGATCTTCATAAAAAGGCCTTCGGCCAAAAACCGGAATATTTAAGGCCTTATATTGCCAGAAGTGATCCTGCTCTAAATTCCGGTCTTATTCCCACCATTCTTGCTTTAAAAATAGCTTTAAGCAGGTATAAAAAATTATCCCAAAATATTGAAGTTCCGCTTTACCCCATGCTGGGAACAGGATCTCTGCCTTTCCGCGGTGGCCTGTCACCTCAAACGGTTGAAAAAAGTCTGGATGAATACGCCGGTATTTCTACTCTTATTATTCAAAGCGCTTTCCGCTATGATTATCCCCGAAGCCTTGTAATCAAAGCCATAAAAACCATCAAAGAAAAACTGCCGCATAAAAAAGCAGTCTCTTTGGAAGACAAAAAGATTGATAAAATAATCTCGCTGGTTCCCAAAATAACCAAACCGTACCGTCAAACCGTCGAGAGTATTGCCCCTTTAATCAACGATATAAGTAAATATGTAGCTAAGAGACGGGAGAGAATGCTTCATATCGGACTTTTCGGCTATAGCAGGGGATTAGGGGAGGTACAATTGCCAAGAGCCATCACTTACACCGCCGTCCTCTACTCAATAGGAATTCCGCCGGAATTAATCGGCTCCGGTCGGGGCTTAAAAGAGGTGGTTAAATCAGGATCGTTGGAATTAGTTTCCTCAACTTATCGCCATTTGGTTAATGATTTGTCAGATGCCGGCCATTTTCTTAATAAAGACAATCTGCAGGTTCTCGCCCGCCAAAATTCCGTTTGGAAGGCAGTTCAAGAGGATGTTTCACAAATAGAGAAAATCTTTCATATAGAACTTGGGTACAAAAATGCAACTCAAAAAGAACATTACAATTTAACAGCCAGAACCTTAGATAAATTCCTTAACGGAAAAAATATTTCTCCCTTAATAACTTTAACAGGTCAATTACGCCAAAGCCTGGGTTGATCTCATCCTGATCTTGTTTCAGGATCGATAATTCAGCTATACTACAAAGGATAAGTCTGATAAAAATGACAAAAGCAAAAATTTCCCGGCGTGCCCTCAATGCACCTGCCTCGGCCATTAGAAAACTGGTTCCTTTTGCCGATCAGGCCAAAAAGAAAGGTATCAAAGTTTATCATGTCAATATAGGCCAGCCCGACCTTCCCACTCCGGAAAAAATCATGAATTTTATCAGAAATTTTCCTCATCAGACTCTGGAATATGCACCTTCCAACGGCATGGCGGAATCTGTTTCTGCCTGGGCCTTGTTTTATAAAAACAAGGGAGGACCTTACCGCGAAGATGACATTATAGTTACTTCAGGCGGCAGTGAAGCTTTGGTTTTTGCTTTTTTTGCCGTCACAGATCCGGGAGATGAAATTATTGTCTTTGAGCCTTTCTACACCAGTTATGCCATTATTGCCGCCATGGCTAACATTAATTTAAGGGCAATAACCACTCATGTTGAAGACGGTTTTCATCTGCCGGATAAAAAAGTTATTGAAAAAGCCGTTAATAAAAAAACCAAAGCTATCATTTTATGCAATCCTAATAATCCCACCGGCACTCTCTATACTAAAGAAGAAGTGAAAATGCTGGTTAATTTAGCTTTAAAATACAATCTTTTTATCATCTCAGATGAGCCTTATCAGGAAATCGTCTTTGATGGAAAATCGGTTCTTCCCTTTTCTTCATTCAAAGAATTATTACCGCAATTGATTGTTACCGACAGTGTCTCCAAAAGATTCAATTCCTGCGGAGCCCGTGTTGGCTGCATTGCCAGTAAAAATAGACAGGTAATGGCCGCATCTCTCAAATTCGGTCAGGCAAGATTATCTGTAGCCACAGTTGATCAGTTGGCTCTGGTTCCTCTTCTGACCGATCATAAATCTTATGTCGCCAATGTCAGAAAAATTTACCAGAAAAGAAGGGATGTTGTCGTCAAAGAATTAGCAAAAATCCCGGATGTTTCCTTTAAAATACCTCAAGGCGCTTTTTACCTTATCCCTTCTCTTCCTGTTACTGACAGTGATGACTTTGCCCGATTTCTCTTGGAAAAATTCCACGATAATGGAGAAACAGTCATGGTAGCCCCGGCTGCCGGTTTTTATAAAACCGAAGGTTTAGGTAAAAAAGAAATCAGAATTGCCTATGTTTTGGAAGAAAAAAAACTGGTCAGAGCAATAGAATTATTAAAATTGGCTCTTAATAAGTTTAACCGTCATTAAATTTCCCCTCATGGAAAGAGTTCAAGTTAAAGACACAATCAGTAATATCGGAAATTCAGTTACTCTTTACGGCTGGATAAACAGCATCAGAAAACACGGTAAAATCGCCTTTATTGACCTTCGCGATGTCACGGGGATTATTCAAATGGTTGATACCTCCGGCCAATTTCAAAAACTGATAGGCAATGAATATGTTGTCAAAGTCCAAGGTATGGTCAACCAAAGACCTGAAAAAATGATCAACCCCAAATTGCCACCAGGCACGGTAGAACTGGAAATTCAGGATTTGTCTGTCATAAGCAGGTCAATGGATCCGCCTTTTCCCTTGGATTCAGATGGTTTGGAAATCAGTGAAGAAGTAAGAGTTAAATACCGTTATTTGGATTTGAGAAGGGACAGAATGAGAAAAAACCTAATACTGCGCTCACGCGTCACTTCTTTTATCAGAAACTTTCTTAATGATAAGGGATTTTATGAAATAGAAACTCCCATACTGACCAAAACAACTCCCGAGGGAGCCAGGGATTTTATTGTTCCTTCCCGCCTCCAGAAAGGAAAGTTTTACGCTTTGCCCCAATCTCCCCAACAGTACAAACAGCTTCTCATGGTCGCCGGTTTTGAAAAATATTATCAGATTGCCCGTTGTTTCAGAGATGAAGATCCGCGCGCTGACCGGGCTTATGGTGAGTTTACCCAGCTTGATCTGGAAATGTCCTTTGTCGAGCAGGAAGATATCTTGAATTTAACCGAAGAGCTTTTTACCAATCTGGTTGAAAAATTGATGCCGGCAAGTCACATTTCCCAAAAACCCTTCCCCCGGCTCTCTCATAGTGAAGTTATAAAAAAATACGGTACGGACAAACCGGATCTAAGAAAAGATAAAAAAGATAAAAATGAGCTGGCGTTTTCCTGGACTTTAGATTTTCCACTCTTTAAAAGTCAGACTGAAGATGATTATTTTTATGGGGCGGGCAAATCCAAATTCGCTCCTTCCCACCATATGTTTACCGCCCCTCACCCGGATGATGTTAAGCTACTAGATACCGATCCCTTAAAAGTCAGAGGTCTCCAGCATGATCTGGTTTTAAATGGGTTTGAAGTAGGTGGCGGATCAATCAGAATTCATCAGTTAGAAATTCAGGAAAAAGTTTTCGATCTCATCGGTTTTACCAACGAACAGAAAAAGCAGTTTAATCATATGCTGACCGCTTTTA
>MFJA01000052.1:431-3826 GCA_001779055.1 Candidatus Gottesmanbacteria bacterium RBG_16_37_8 | reverse complement strand
CGGGATAGCTCCGGGTATTGACCGCTTTTTAATGGCTGCACTTGCCGAACCAAGTGTCCGTGAAGTAATGGCTTTTCCGGCTCTTTCAGGAGGACAAATTTCAGTTATGGATGCTCCAAGTGAAGCTGATAAGTCCCAGTTGAAAGAATTAGGTATTGCTGTTGTTTCCGGGAAATAAAATTAACTTGCCCCAATGCAGAAAAAGAAAACAAAATTTGATCTCAGGAAAATAAAAATAAGTAGGTTAATTCAGTTTGCTCTTTTCTTCATTCTTCTGCTCCTTTTTCCTTATCCCAATAAATATTTTCAAAAGTTGCCGATTTCAGTTGAAGTTAAGCCTATTCCTGAAATCACTTTGCCTCCGCCTCCGTCTCTGCCTGTTAATGTCACTAAGATCGATCCTCCTCCTCTTTCGGCTGAAAGCATCATCATTAAAGATCTCATTTCAGGAGTTACCCTATATGCCAAAAATGAAAATAGGTTGCTCTTTCCTGCTTCAACAACCAAAGTCATGACTGCTCTTATTATTCTTGATAAATATAATCTGGATGATGTTTTTACGGTCAAAACCGTTATCAATGACGGCCGAAAAATGAATCTTGTTTCCGGAGAAAAATTAACTGTTGAAGCGCTGCTTTACGGTACTTTGGTTCACAGTGCCAATGATGCCGCTTACACACTTGCCGAAAATTATCCCGGCGGTCTTGAATCTTTTGTAAAGGAAATGAATAATAAAGCCCAAAGCTTGGGTTTAGAAAATACCTATTTTACTAATCCTGTTGGTTTTGATGACCCCAATCATTATACAACAGCCAGTGATCTGGTAAGGTTGGCTGTCTATGCCTTGAAAAATAAAACAATTGACAAAATTGTTTCAACCAAAGCAATTACCGTTTCTGATACAAGCTACACATATTTCCATGATCTGACAAATGTTAATGCTCTTTTAGGCAAAGTTGCCGGAATAGCCGGTTTAAAGACAGGTTTCACTGAAAATGCCGGAGAAATCCTCATAGCCACTATCAAAAGAAACGGCCAGTCCGTCCTTTTTGCTGTTTTAAAAAGCAGCGACCGTTTCGGTGAAACGGTCAAGCTTATAGATTGGGTTTTTAATAATTTTCAGTGGCTTCCGCTTTCTCAAATCACACCCTCATCCCAAATCTGACCAGTGGCTAATCAAGGTATTCCGGTCTGACGGCAGGATAATAAGCTACAAAATTATTGTCACCCTCAAAGACAAATATCGGTTGAAGGTACTGTTGTGCTGCAGATGAATCGTAGTAAGCCAGATATATTTTCCGGATTACAATTTCACTGCCGTTATCCCCGCGGTTGATAACGGAAGCTGCTCCGCCGGTTAATGCCTGGTAGGCTTCCTCGCCGGATATAACGGGATAAGTGGCCATATTATTCATATCAATCGGCCAAAAAATATAGGAAATCTCCAGAATATTATTCAGATCTTTTTCCGTAGTCGGCATATATACGGCATAGTTATAGCTTTTATAAAATTCGTCAGGTAGTACTTTCAGACCGTCAATATCGTTCCTGAAATAATTGATTCTCACCGCATGAGCAGTTGAAAGCGATGACGCTGGTACCAGTTTTTTTAATCTGTCGTCAAAAATGAGTATCTCAGTAGTGGTTAATCCGTTTAGAATTGATTCATCAATTAAATTAGTATAGGAAAGATATTCGCGTAAGTTTTGGATTGCTTCATCAGTGCTGGCTATCTGTCCGATTTTAAAAATATTAAAATCCGTCAGAAAGTTGTATTTCAGTTGGAAATTAAGGTTAGTTCCGTCAACAAATAGTGTCAAATTGGGATCGTTTTCTTTAACATAGTAGTAATAGACGGAGTCAACCGTCGGTTCACCCTCAAATTCAAAAGTTTTAGCCAGTTTTTTTGCTTCTTCTCCGGATTCAAAGGTATAGCTTTTTTTGGGCATTGTGAATACTTTGGCCGATGGAGTAGTTTCAGGCGGCCGGCCCTCAATATTCTGCAAGGTAAAAGTCATTCCGCTTGATAGGTTGGCACTTTTAATAAATTTAGGTTTTGGCAGTTTGCCGAAAGCTACGTTAGGTGCAGCCGGCGGCGGTTGGTGGGTTGCCCGGTAATAATTGATTGCCAGTCCCGCAAAAAATCTTAATATCATAAAGACAACCAGCAAAAATCCGATAAAGGTAGCGGTTTTTCTCACCCCGATTGATATTTCCGTCAGGTTAGCCATTCTTTATCCCGATTTTATCGGGATGAATTGAGTATAAATTACAGCCTGTGCTATTATCAATACATGAACAAAGTTAGAGTCAGGATTGCCCCTTCTCCTACCGGCGAAGATCTTCACATAGGCAATGTTTACACTGCTTTAATTAATTTCGTCTTTGCCGGGAAAAATAAAGGCCAATTCATTATCAGAATAGAGGATACTGACAGGACAAGGTTAGTCAAAGGAGCTGAGGAAAAAATATTATCCTCCCTCAAATGGTTTAACTTAAACTATGATGAAGGTCCGGATATAGGCGGTCCCTTTGCTCCCTATCGCCAATCGGAAAGAATTGATTTATACCAGAAGTATGCTCGCCAGCTGGTAGAAAAAGGCCATGCTTACTTCTGTTTTTGTGATTCCACTCGACTTGACCAAATGAGAAAAAAACAATCGTCAAAAGGTCTTCCCACTCTCTATGACGGTTTGTGCCGTGATATCGATCCTGCAGTATCAGCACAAAGGATAAAAAAGGAAAAATACGTTATCCGCCTGAAAGTCCCAAAGACAGGTGTAACCGACTTTCAGGATCTCCTTAGGGGTAAAATCAGTTTTGAAAATAAGCTGATTGATGATGCTGTAATTTTAAAATCGGACGGATTTCCCACTTATCATTTGGGAGTAGTCATTGATGATCATCTTATGGAAATATCACATGTCATAAGAGCCGAAGAATGGATTTCCTCAACTCCCAAACACGTTCTTTTATATAAGTTTTTCGGCTGGGAACTGCCCATTTTTGCTCACGGTCCAATTCTGCGAAATCCCGATAAAAGCAAACTCTCCAAAAGGAAAAATCCCGTCTGGGCTTCCTGGTACAAAGATCAGGGATTTTTACCGCAGGCAATTCTTAATTATTTAGCTCTTATTGGCTGGTCCATGCCGGATGAAAGGGAAATATTTACTATAAAAGAGATGATTGCCGCTTTCCGTCTTGAGGATTTAAAAACAGTCGGTCCGGCCTTTGATATAAAAAAACTGGAATGGCTCAACGGCGAGTACATCAGAAAAATGAAAGATCCGGATCTCACCGCTCTAATCATTCACTATTTAGGAAAAAAATTTGCTAAAGAATTAGTTGCCAAAACAGTTCCTCTAATAAAAGAAAGGATAAAAAAACTATCCGAA
>MFJA01000052.1:0-422 GCA_001779055.1 Candidatus Gottesmanbacteria bacterium RBG_16_37_8 | reverse complement strand
CTCTGCCGTTTTTTCTTTGAAGATCCATATGAATACCAATTGGATTTATCTTCCCATAAAGCTCTTTTATCTGAAATCCATAATTCACTATCAGGTCTTAATAATTGGCAAGCCGCTCAAATTGGTGGATCGATGCAAAAGCTCGCTGATGATAAAAAAATTCCTCACGGACAGTTTTTTATGCTTCTAAGAGTAGCAGTTACCGGCCAAAAAATTACACCGCCTCTCAACGAATCCATGGAACTTCTAGGCAAGCAAAAAGTCCTTGCAAGAATTAAAGCCGCCTTATCATCCGATGTCAAGGTGGCACCTTGACAAATATGAAAAACCTCCTCCTCATCGCTACAGGTAATAAAAATAAATTAAAGGAAATGAAAGAAATCCTCCAAGATATTCCCTTTACGGTTAAATCCTTAATGGAT
>MFJA01000051.1:5422-6420 GCA_001779055.1 Candidatus Gottesmanbacteria bacterium RBG_16_37_8 | reverse complement strand
TCCACTATATATATTTCCGAGTCAACCGGATTTCTGGATTGGCAGTCAGCCAGCTTTCCCGGAAGACTGGCCCCATCCAGAGCACCTTTTCTGATAATGGCATCTTTGGCGGCTTTAGCAGCCAATCTTGCTTTGGCAGCCAGGACCACTTTTTCCAATATTTTTCTGGCATCAGACGGATTTTCTTCAAAATATACATCCAAGGCGTCATTGACGACAGTCTGGACCAGGGGTTGAATTTCAGCATTGCCCAGTTTAGTTTTAGTCTGCCCTTCAAACTGAAGAAATTGAGCAGGCATTTTGATATAAACAACTGCAGTTAAACCCTCCCTGGTATCTTCTCCTGATAAATTCTCATCACCGTTTTTAAAAGCGCCGATTTTTTTACCATAATCATTGATAGATCTTGTTAAAGCCATTCTGAAACCTGTTTGATGGCTTCCTCCTTCAATAGTATTGATGACGTTGACAAAGCTTTCGACATTTTCGGAAAAGCCGTCATTATACTGAATGGCTACCAGGACTTCGATATTTCCTTCCTGATGGGAAATAGAAATGGGATCATGGAGAGTATTTTTATTCCTGTTTAGAGCTTCAACCAGAGATGAGATACCGCCTTCAAAATAGAAGTGATCTTCGCGGTCCGATCTTTCATCGTAGAGGTGGAAATGAAGTCCTGAAACAAGGTAAGCTCTTTCTTTAATTTGTTTTCTGATGGTTTCATAATCCGGAGTTATTCCATCCTTAAATATTTTAGTGTCTAAAAGAAAGGAAGTGATGGTGCCTGATTGCAGATTCTGTTTAAAATTTTCAGGAACACCCGGCAGATTATAAAATGAAATATCTTTAATAATATCTACTTTGGAAACCGGTTTACCCTGTTTATATTTCTGGCTGTAATTTTTGTTATCCCTGATGACTGTAACTTCCATCCACTCGGATAAGGCATTAACAACAGAGGCGCCTACTCCATGAAGACCGCCGGAGACTTTATAAAC
>MFJA01000051.1:4689-5280 GCA_001779055.1 Candidatus Gottesmanbacteria bacterium RBG_16_37_8 | reverse complement strand
CAGACATTTTTGGCAAAACCGGCTAAAGCTTCATCAACTGAGTTATCAATAATTTCGGTGATGCAATGATGGACACCAACTGATGAGGTTGAGCCGATATACATGGCAGGCCGTTTGCGGACGGGGTCAAGACCTTCAAGGACAACAATTTGTTTACCTGTGTAACGGGAGGATAATTGTCTTACCACATATGAATTATAGATAAAAGATTTGGACAATACAATAGTTTATCGCTTGCAAAAGGGAAGTCCTAGAAGAAGGATATCCAAAACCAACTTATAATTGACATTGTTATCCAAAAATTGGCGGGCGGTAGTTACTTTTCTAATCAGTCCGGCAGATTCGACAGGTGTTAAAAGAGGTGAAGAATTCCTGTCTAAAAGCAAAGTTTGCAGAAAGCCGGTAAAATTTCTGATAAATAATAGGGCGTCCTCTTTGGATGTTATCTTTTTTTGAACAAAAATCAACCTTTGACCGGCAGTTCCCGATAAAATGTGTAGAACAGTTTCCTCAAAGAACCTATCATCAATTTTTTTATTCTCCTTTTTTCTTTTATCCTTTATCAGCTGACTTCTTGAGAGTACTGTCGGC
>MFJA01000051.1:3662-4669 GCA_001779055.1 Candidatus Gottesmanbacteria bacterium RBG_16_37_8 | reverse complement strand
TGGTTGTTGAAGAAATTATTTCTTCCAGGAATTTAAGCAGGGCATTTTGAGCTTCAGTGGTTGCTTTTTGGAAATCTCTGATTATTATCAGGCGCTTTGTTCCCTGGTAAGGAGTAATTTGACTGTCTTTTATAAGTTGCCTGACAGTTTCAATTCCAAGTGATGTTTCAGGTTTAATTTCCGTAACATCAAAGGGAGAAACTTTTAATTCTTTTTTAAAGCGGTTTATTTCCTGCTCGATAAAATCCTGATTAACAGATAAAATTAGAAAGGTTTGCATATTTTGTATTTATTGACAATTATATTTTATTAACAGGATAATAAAAATACTTGGAATATTCCAAGTAGTTGTCTATGGATTTAGCACAGAAAATACTAAACATTCTGGTTGACGAGGGTGATATTAAGGAAAGTGAAGCTGAAGAAATCAGATTAAGTTCAATTAACTCCGATACACCTCTGCTTGATATTTTAATAAGAAAACGTCTTGTCAGTGAGGAAAAATTTTTAAAAGCCAAAGCGAAAGCTTCAAATGTGCCTTTTATTGTTCTTTTAGGAAGAGGAATTTCGCCGGAAATCCTCAATTATATTCCGGAACCGGTGGCCAGAAAATATAAATTGATTCCTTTTGATTTTGATAAAAACAGCGGCAAATTAGCTGTCGCTATGACTGATCCTCTGAACCTTCCTTTAATGGAATTTCTGGAACAAAAAAGCAGTAAAAAAGTCACGCCGTTTTTAGCCAAAGAAGCTGATATTATTGCCAAAATTGATGATGAATATTCCCAGGGTTTAGCGGTAGATGTTTCTGAAGCCGTCAAAGAAACAGCTGCCGGGCAAATAAGGACAATACAGGCTGAAAATATTGGCCAGATAATCAAAGAAGCACCTATTGCCAAAATTGTCACCACAATTTTGGAATATGCCATCCGCAACAAAGCATCAGATATTCATATAGAACCGCAGGAAACCAGAACCAGGGTCAGATATCGCGTTGACGGAGTACT
>MFJA01000051.1:1881-3654 GCA_001779055.1 Candidatus Gottesmanbacteria bacterium RBG_16_37_8 | reverse complement strand
AACTGGCTCTTCCCCGAGCCGTTAATGAAGCGGTTTTATCCAGGATAAAAATTTTAGCCAATATGAAAATTGATGAAAAAAGACTTCCTCAGGACGGCCGTTTTAATTTTAAATTAGGGTTAGAGGAAGTTGATTTAAGAGTATCCACCCTGCCTACAGTTTTTGGCGAAAAAGTAACTATGAGACTTCTTCCCAAAACAGGCGGTATTCCTTCACTCTCGGATTTGGGATTATCCGGAATCTCCCTGAAAAATCTGGAATATGCCATAACACGACCTCACGGAATGATTTTGATTACAGGTCCAACGGGTTCGGGGAAGACAACCACGCTCTATTCCATCCTGTCGAGGCTGAATAAAATATCCGTTAATATTATAACTTTGGAAGATCCGGTTGAATATGAAATAGCCGGACTTAATCAGGTTCAGATCAATCCGCAGGCCGGTTTGACTTTTGCCTCCGGGATGCGTTCTTTTTTACGCCAGGATCCTAATATTATTCTGGTTGGGGAAATCAGGGATAAAGAAACAACCGCTTTGGCTATTCAGGCGGCTCTTACCGGACATCTTGTCTTGTCCACTCTTCATACCAATAATGCCTCAACCGCCATTCCCAGATTGATTGATTTAGGAGCAGAGCCTTTTTTAATAGTTTCAGTTCTTGATGCTGTTGCAGCCCAGAGAATTGTCAGACGTATCTGTCAGACGTGTAAAATCGAATTTATTCCGGATGCGGCAACTGATAATGATATAAAAAACGTTTTGGGAAAGCTCTTGCCTGATAAAGCCCAAATTAAATTATTTAAAGGGAAGGGTTGCCATGAATGTAATGATACCGGTTACATCGGCAGGATAGGCATATTTGAATCATTAGTTATTACTCCAACCATAACTAAACTTATTTTCAGCAGGGCATCAGCTGAGGAAATAGAAAAGCAGGCAATAACGGAAGGGATGATTACTTTAAAACAGGACGGCTATTTAAAAGTTTTAAGCGGAGTAACTACAATTGAGGAAATTATCAGAGTTGCCCAGGAATAATATGGAAATAGGAGAACTTCTTTCATTAACCATATCAAGAGGCGCTTCGGATCTGCATCTGGTTTGTGATTATCCGCCCTCGCTCAGGATAAACGGTGAGTTGAAACCGATGTTAACTTTTTCTTTATTGACCACAGGACAGATTGAAGAAATGATCAATAAATGTCTTAATAGCGCCCAAAAGGAATTACTCTCCAGCAATAAAGAAATTGATTTTTCAACTGTATTTGAAGTTACAAACGGAGAAAAATTCCGCTTCCGGGGTAATGCTTATTATCAGAAGGGAACGCTGGCGGCCTCTTTTAGGTTAATTCCGTCCAAAATAAAAACTATTGCAGAACTTAACTTACCGGAAATACTCAACAGATTTACAGCTCTAAGAGACGGTTTTGTTCTATTGACCGGTCCTTCCGGTCAGGGAAAATCAACCACCATTGCTTCAATGATTCAGATGATCAATTCAGAACGCAATGCCCATATTATTTCCATTGAGGATCCGATTGAATATGAATTTATCAAAGCTAAAGCCATTATTTCGCAACGGGAAATGTATCAGGATACCCATTCCTGGAGAAGCGCTTTAAAGCATATTTTAAGGGAAGATCCTGATGTGGTTTATATCGGGGAAATGCGTGATTTTGAGACGATTTCTATAGCCTTAACTATTGCTGAAACCGGACATTTGGTTTTTTCTACACTTCATACTAATTCAGCTTCCCAAACAGTAGACCGG
>MFJA01000051.1:1403-1790 GCA_001779055.1 Candidatus Gottesmanbacteria bacterium RBG_16_37_8 | reverse complement strand
CGACTCTAGCCGGCGGCAGACTGCCAATTTGTGAAATACTTTTAGGCAGTGATGCGGTTAAAAATGCCATTAGAGACGGACATACCCATATGATTGACAATATTATTCAAACTTCGATGGAAACAGGTATGATGCTGTTTGAAGAGCATCTGCGGCAAAGGGTGGAAGGCAATCTGGTATCTCACGAGACAGCTGTTCAATATGCCTTACGGCCCGAAACTTATTTACAGCTGGTCAGATGAGGGAAAAAAATGGCGAAATTTAATTATAAAGTTAAGAACTCTGAAAGTCGGACGCTTGAAGGAATTGTTGAGGCTAATAATCTTAAGCAGGCGCAAAGTCTTCTTCATGAGAGAGGCTACTTTATTATTTCCCTAAGAGAACAGA
>MFJA01000051.1:815-1373 GCA_001779055.1 Candidatus Gottesmanbacteria bacterium RBG_16_37_8 | reverse complement strand
CCCAGGGAATATCTTTTCAGGAAATGGTTCATATGACCCGGCAACTGTCAACCATGATCACTGCCGGCCTTAATGTGGATGAAGCACTTTTAATACTAATTCAACAGGTTAGAAAAACTAAATTAATAAATCTTTTAAAGAAAATTGAGGAAGATGTCAGATCAGGAAAATCTTTTTCTTCAACTTTGGAAAAACATCCCAGGATTTTTTCACCCATATATCTGGCATTGGTTCGGTCCGGAGAAGCTTCAGGTAAACTGGATGTTGTTTTGGAAAGACTGGCTGACAATTTGGAGAAAAACAGGGATTTCAGAAATAAAGTTAAGGGGGCGTTTGTTTATCCGACTCTAATAATCTCGGGGATGGTGGTGGTTACTTTTATTGTTATGACAGTAGTTGTTCCCAGGCTTACAGGATTATACAGAGAATTTGATATTGATCTGCCCCTACCAACCAAAATATTAATGGGAGTTTCCGATTTTTTCGTCGGTAATTGGTTTTTTATGCTGATTTTTGCTATAGCCGCCTTTCTTTTTTTGATGAGGATAAAGAGATCAA
>MFJA01000051.1:235-793 GCA_001779055.1 Candidatus Gottesmanbacteria bacterium RBG_16_37_8 | reverse complement strand
TTCGGTTCGATTTTTAAGCAGTCTACCCTGGGTGAGATAACTAAGACGCTGGCCATCCTTATTGAGAGCGGAGTGCCAATTTTGACGGCATTGGAGATATCAAGAAGCGCCACTAATAACATTATTTTCAAGGATGCCTTTGATATTGCTGCAAAGAAAGTGGAGAAAGGATTTCCATTATCCGATCCTCTTCTGGAAAACAAAATGATGCCGGCAATTCTCGGGCAGATGGTGGCCATTGGTGAACATACCGGCAAACTGGGTGATTCTTTAACCAAATTATCACATTATTTTGAAACGGAAGCCGATATTGCAGTAAGGACATTGACTACCCTAATTGAACCTCTTATCATGGTTGTATTAGGAGTAGGAGTCGGCTTTTTGGTTCTGGCTGTACTTCTGCCGATCTATTCATTAACCAGTAAATTTTAAAATAGAAGTATGGCAGAAGCCGGATTTTATGATTAAAGCCAAACTTAATCACGGTTTCACTTTAATAGAAATATTGGTAGTGGTAGCTCTTCTGGGAGCTCTATTTATCGGAGTTCTGGCTTCAAT
>MFJA01000051.1:0-167 GCA_001779055.1 Candidatus Gottesmanbacteria bacterium RBG_16_37_8 | reverse complement strand
ACGGCATGATACGTTATTATGCAGTCAGATATACTTTTCCCTGGTCAACCGATCTGCCAGCTGTGGTTGCTTCAGCAGGCAGTATGACTGATACGGGAACCGGTTATATCAGTAAAACTATTAGTGCCGGAGAGTTAAAACCGGAGTTTATAACTTTGGCCAAAGCT
>MFJA01000050.1:4793-6758 GCA_001779055.1 Candidatus Gottesmanbacteria bacterium RBG_16_37_8 | reverse complement strand
AGAATCAGTGGGAACAACAGGAGCACTAGGTGCGGGCGGGGGAGAAGATTTTATTTTTGACTTTCTTTTAGTTTTTACAGGCATAAGGGTAAAACTTTTTCAGCTTTTGACAGACGGAATAGCATCACGGGTGTAGCCGGCCAAAATTTCCTTGACCATATTGGTGACCTGTTTGGGATCAAATTCACTTTTGACTATATATTTGACCGCTCCCAAACCCAGTGCTTTTTCAGCATCCTGACTTCCAGCCAGATTGGTCAGCATAATTACAGGGATTTTCTTAAGATCCGGTTCGGATTTCAGTTTTTCCAGAACCTGGAGCCCATTCATCTTGGGCATCATAATATCAAGAAGAATGAGAGTCGGTTTATAAGATCTGGTTTTTTCGATACCTTCCTCACCGTTGGTGGCAATTTCCACCTCAAAACCTTCGAATTTAAAGATTTTCTGGTACATGCGAAGCATTAAGGGGTCGTCTTCGATAATAAGTATTTTAGTCATAGAGCAGTACTATTTAACTTTTTCCAAATTTTCCTCGGTTATTTTCAACAGCTTATCAGGAGGAACATCTGATTTTATTAGTATGCCTTCTGCGCCCATTTCCATTGCCTTTTTAATATTTTCCTCCTGGCCGAAGTTTGTCAGCATGAAAACCGGAATATTTTTGGTGTCAGGATTTTCCTTAAGGGCTTTTAAAACATCAAAGCCGTTCATTTCAGGCATCATGATGTCAAGAAATATGAGATTCGGCTTGAAGCTATGAGCTTTTTGGAGACCTTCCCGGCCGGAACCGGCTATTTCGACATTATATTTTTGGTGGGAGAAAATCCTCTGATACAGCCTTTGGACATAAGGGTCATCTTCAATGATAAGAATATTATTCATGATAGTTAAATATCATATATATAAAAATCATAATCCAATACCAAGTCGAGGTCAAGAACTAACCAAGGTAAACCGGGATCATAAGGAAATCGGAGACAGGATAAAAAATCTTATTGAAAGTTCAAATAGTAGTTGACTGCCAGTTTTTCAGAGGATTGCCGGAGCTTCCGGAATTGGAGAAGCTGTTAATTTTTCTGAGGCCAGAGGCAAAGTTACAGTAAAAGTAGATCCTTCTCCAAATGCAGTTTTTTCCAGATTTATTTCTCCACCCATCTGTTCTGTTAGCAGTTTTGAGATATAAAGTCCCAGACCTGTTCCCCGGGTGGAATCACGGGTGAAAAGGTTTTCACCGGCCTGCTGGAATTTCTTGAACAAAAGGGAAATTGTCTCCGCGGGAATTCCCCGGCCCTGGTCAGTAACTGAAATTTTAACAAAATTATTATATTTTTCATATTGAACGGTGATTTCTCCTTTTTCGGAAAATTTGATGGAGTTGCCAACCAGATTGATCAGTATCTGTTTTGTCTTGTCCCGGTCGGCAAAAATGCAAATCTTTTCCGGGGATTCTTTAAAATTAAGCGAAAGTTTTTTTTCAGCAGCTACTGATTTTATTTCCCTGATCATTTCTCCGATTAAATCCGCCGTGTCAAACCTGGTATTATTGTAGATTATTTTTTCCTGTTCCAGGCGGGAGACATCAAGAAAGTCATTGACGATTTCAATGAGCCGAACTGAAGATTCATGGATATCCTTCACCATATCTTTCAGATCCTGACTTTTAAGCTCATCAAGATAGTAGTTGACTATCAGATCAGTATTGCCCCGTATAGCTGTCAAGGGAGTCCTTAACTCATGGGAAGCAATTGAGAAGAATTCATCGCGGGATCTTTCGACGGTTTTTCTGGCTGTTATATCATCAATTAAAATGACTGTACCGATACAAATATTTCTGCCTTTTTGGGGAAGTTGAATCGGTGAAATGATGATTTTGAGATATTTATTCATAAATAGCAGCTCATGGCTTTTATACGGTTTTTGGTTTGTTAAGCAATTATTGTTTTCGGCTATGAGATTAAGGGG
>MFJA01000050.1:1575-4779 GCA_001779055.1 Candidatus Gottesmanbacteria bacterium RBG_16_37_8 | reverse complement strand
TACGAATTTCAGTAATCGAACCTACAATCATGGGTAAATTTAAGAGAAAACGGGCATTATCATTGATAGAAACAATATTTTGCTTTAAGTCTGTAAGAATAATCCCAAAAGGTATGCTGTAGACAGAAGCGGTCAGCCTGGCTTTTTCCTCCTGTATCTTCCACCAGTTTTTACTTATCTCACCTTGGGCCTTTTCCAGATCCAGATTTTTCTGGATAAGCTCTTTGGTTCTTTGTTCAATTTTTTTTTCAATGCTTTCTTTTTCATTTCTTAATTCTTCCTGGAGTTTTCTTTCTTTTCCTAATAGAATTGTTACCGCTTTTTCTGTTTCTTTAAGATTATTATTTTGAGTAATTATTTGTTTTAAGCGGTCTTCAGCTTCTTTTCTGGCATTTTCCGCTTCTGCCTGGGCAGTTTTTCTGGCTGTAATATCCTGCTTAATGGCGATAAAGTTAATTACTTTATCTGATTTGTCTATAACCGGAGTTATAGTCATTTCATCGATATAAAAAGTGCCGTCTTTCTTTTTATTGATAAGCTCGCCCTGCCAAACACGGCTTGAGGTGATAGTATCCCAAAGATTCTTATAATATTCTTTCGGCTGACGATCGGAATTAAGAATCCGAGGATTTTTACCGATGGCTTCTTCTTTGGCAAAACCGGTCATTTTAGTAAAAGCAGGATTAACCCATAAGATAATTCCGTCCGGATCTGTTATGACAATTCCGTTGGCAGCAGCATAGAGAGCAACAGACTGCATGGCCAACTGCTCTTCTTCACTTTTACGTTTAGTAATATCCTGAAGGGTTCCCAGTATTCTTTGTTTGTTACCTTCCTTGTTTAAGATAAAACCACAACGGTCTTCAACCCAAATATATGAGCCGTCTTTTTTGCGGAAGCGGTATTCCTGGTGAATTGATTTTGGAGTTTTATCTGATTTTTGGAGACGTTCTAAGACCTTTGTTCTATCATCAGGATGGATTAGTTCGGTTAAAGATCGTAAGTTACTTTTTATTAATTCCTCAGGTTTAAAGCCGGTCAGACGTTCGACGGCTCCTTTGAAAATAACTTTGTCTTTTTCCAGATCATAATCGTAGACCATTTGGTTGACCTCGTTAATCAAAATGTCATACCTTTGCTCATTTTTTCTTATTATTTCTTCTGTTTTCCTTTTTTGGTCAATATCAGAGATAATGCTGACACAACTATCCAGAGCACCGTCTTTTAGAATCGGTGAACAGGTATGGGAGACCCATTTTGTTTCTCCTTTTTTAGTAGTAATACGGTATTCAAAAATATCAAGTTGCTTATTTTTCAAATGATTTTCGAAAGCAAGACTTATTTTTTCTTTATCGATTGAGGCGACAAAATCCAGTTTTTTTCCAATAAGCTCTTCTGCCTTAAACCCCAGAATATTCTCAACGGTGGGACTTAAATAACTGATATTACCCTGGTGGTCGGTAAGCATAACCAGATCTTTGGTGTTTTCGATAATCATCCTGTATTTTTCTTCACTTAACGCTGTCATTTTATTTGGCGGATAATATGCTGAGAGATAATTCTAGCCGGTAGAATTGACAGAACAATTAAAAGAACTGTTAAGAGAAAAGTCGCTTCCAGCGATTTGCCGGCTGTTTGAAGAACGGAAATTTGGGGTTTCTCTACAGCTATCATGCCGACAGG
Source organism: Candidatus Gottesmanbacteria bacterium RBG_16_37_8 (assembly GCA_001779055.1). Taxonomy (GTDB): domain Bacteria; phylum Patescibacteriota; class Microgenomatia; order 2-02-FULL-39-11; family 2-02-FULL-39-11; genus 2-02-FULL-39-14. The sequence goes on along the minus strand of MFJA01000050.1, from coordinate 3,096 downwards.
ATTACCGTCTGAATCGGTTACCGGCAGGTAGGAAGCAAGATACTCTGAGCCTGCCAATTTGACGAGAGCAGAACTTGGACGATTATTTTTTAGAACCTGATCTTTAACTACCTTATTATTTTCTGATAAACCAATGAGACGATTTTGACTGCCCGGCTGGACTAAGGTTGTAGCTGAGATAATATTACCCGCATAAACTGAAGCTTCCAGACCTGTGGTACTCTTGATGCCGTCAACAAAAGCATTATCTATTGAGATACCGGCAATGACTACACCCAAGACTTTGGCTGTCTCATCTTTGATGACACTGGCACCTTTTAGAAGGACAGAGGGTGCTAAAATTCCCTCCTTAAGGACAGCGCCTTTAACAATACCATCCAAAAGTGTTCTTTTGAATAAATTATCGGAAGAGATGGCATCACCAAACCGTTCACTATCCTCACCGCGAATTAGAATTTGGCCGTTTTGATCGGAGATGATAAGAGTATCCAGTTTTTTGGCAATGAGGATATTTTTGGTCAGGGATTTGAGAATTAACCTGGTAACATCCGTTAAACCTGTTACAGTTTCCGGGTTTTGAGAGACAATTTGAGCGTCAGATAATGTTTGGTTAAGTTTGCTTTTTAAGGCATAATCCAAGACTTTGACGTTGGTTTCAAGAGTAACCTTGGCTTGGTTTTCAACATTTTTTACCAGAAGGGTGGTGAAGGTAACAGCAGTTAACAGAAAGATGGAAATAATTGAACAAATATAAATGAAGAAAAGCTGTGTTTCCAATCTTTTGAAAAGATAAAAAAAGACCCATTTCAATAAAATGACTGAAGCGATTAATAAAGTTAAATGCTGCAGAATCCATATAGGACCGAAAGGAGAAACTAAATTGTAGATATCAATGTTTTTGGAACTTGTAAAAAGACTTTTTAGATTTAAAAATTCAGATATGGTGAAAATATAAAACGAGAGAGAGACTGTTTTGAGATGGTTTTCCAGACCAATAGTGGCGCGTCTTAAGTAAAGAAAAGCAATAATTACCATTAGTAACGGAGCGGCAAAAGAGATAATTAATACAAATGGAGCAGATAGTAATAACGGAATAAATAAGCGGGTGATTTTTTTTCCTGAAGGACGATTAGGAATATCCTGCAGCGGATCAATAAATAATCCAAGAATGATAAGAAATAAGGCAAAGATATTAAGTGATTTAAGAACTACAAGACCTGATTCACCAAGAATTGGTTGGGGAACAAGGATAGTTTCTATATAAGAGGCATGGAGAAGATAAACGATTGAGAGAAGAAAAAAGCCTATAAATTTCAGTATTTCCTTGGGTCTGCTTTTAAGTCTGGCAGCATCAAAATAGAGCCAGGCAACACCGAAAAATACTAAGGCTGTTAAAAGGTAAATAGCAAAATGAGCAATTTCCAGAAAATATTGGAGCCACATAATAATAGTTTACAAGTTCATAAAGTTCATAAAGTTAGAAAGTGAGACTAATTTTAGGATAACATATTTTGAGCTTCA
>MFJA01000050.1:914-1547 GCA_001779055.1 Candidatus Gottesmanbacteria bacterium RBG_16_37_8 | reverse complement strand
TTTAATAATCCCGTCTTTATACTCCTGATAAAGCCAAACCGGTCTACAAATATGTGGATTGGAAGCATGGTGAGATTGAGCTTCTCCAACAACTCGCCGTCGGGATCGGAAATAATGGGAATTTTATAATTGCCTCTTTGACTAAACATATAAACTTCCTCATAAGTTTCCTGGGGAACAATGACATATATTTTAAAAGGATAATTTTGACCTAATTTGTTAAGTTCAGCCAACTGGTCGGAAACTTGCGGAGTCCAGGTATTTATTAAGGTAATAAGTGTGGGAGTTGAGCGTAAGGAAAATTGGTTAAATTCCTCATTATTATACATAAGATTGAATTCTGGAAATTCTTTACCGATTAAGCTAGCAGTTTCTTTATTAATGCCATTTCCTCTTTTTAAAGTTAAAGGAAGTACTTGGGGAAAAAATTGCGGCAGGGAAAGGGAGAGAGTGGATATTTTAAAACCTTTTTTTTCTGCCAAATCCAGATCAGCATTGACGGCTGTGGTTCCGATAAGAGTAAAAATTTCCGTTCTGATTTTTTGATAACCGGATTTTTCAGCAGTTAAATAATAAGTGCCGGCAGGAAGGAGAAGTGCGTATTGACCGCTATCGTTTGTAAAGAGCGGATTG
>MFJA01000050.1:0-882 GCA_001779055.1 Candidatus Gottesmanbacteria bacterium RBG_16_37_8 | reverse complement strand
TTAGTTAAGACATCAAGATTATAGATGGTGATTTGAACATCTTTAAGCGGCATATTTTGAGATGTGACGATTCCCTGGGGTAAAACATCAAGATCTGAGACTTTTTTTTCGGTTAAGTTATTTGCTCCGTCGATTGAGGTTGATGATATTTCATAAAATCCGGGATGAGGAAGAAACAGATCAGCCGACCAGATATCAGACTGGCTTTGTTTAGTCATTAAAACCGGCGTAACAAAGGCTTGAGGAGTATTTTGAGGTGAAATAAAAAGCTTTATTTCATTGGGACCACCGATGGCGGAGAGATATATTTTTGGTTTTAAACCGGATAAAATTTCCAGGTTAGCATTTTCTTTAGCTGAGAGGATTTGAGATCCGAAGGTGAACAGAGAGGCGCCGATGCGGGGCGGTAAGCGGTCGATTGTTAAAAGATAGGTTTTTGTCGAGCCTGAATTTCCCTTGCCGTCTGAGGCCCTGATTTTTATTTTATAACTGCCGTCAAAAAGAGCAGGCAAATTAAAAGAAAAAGAAGTTGAAGTTCCGTATATTCTAGAGATTTCATTTACCGGAAGCCAGTTTTTGCCGTTATCAATTGAATATTCCAGAGATGCAACACCTGAGACATCTGAAGCTGATCCTTCAATTTGGGGAGAGGCAGGATAGTTTTGGGAAAAATCAGTTTTAACGGAAATTGACGGAGGAACCTTATCAGGAGTGGGAGAAGGAAGAGGAGTGGCGGTAATTATTCGTGTTATGGTAGTGGTGGTTGTAGTGGTAGTAGTTGTTGTTGAACTTGCAGATGCGCTGGTAGTAAACGTCTGGTCTCCGCTATCTGACCTTTCTTCATCTCTATTATAAGTTCTAATATTGTAATGATAGACGGTT
>MFJA01000049.1:5001-5657 GCA_001779055.1 Candidatus Gottesmanbacteria bacterium RBG_16_37_8 | reverse complement strand
AAAGATACCCTGAAATTTTCCACTTGTATCAATTCAACTTATTCAAACCCCTTCTTATTTAGGCAGGTTTCATTATTTAATTTATTTAGTATTTTCCGCCATAAGGCGGAAGTGAAGGAGTTATAAAATGGCGAAGAATCTATTCGTCGGCAGTCTTCCTTTCTCAACAACAGAGGAAGCTTTGGGGCAATTGTTTGCCCAGTACGGACAAGTCCAATCCGTCAACGTTATTAAGGACAGATATTCCGGGCAAAGCCGCGGTTTTGCTTTTGTCGAAATGGCAACAGATGAAGAGGCAGCTCAGGCAATTGAAAAATTGAACGGCTATAATCTGGAAGGCCGGAATATTGTTGTCAAAGAAGCTCTTCCCAAACCTGAATACTCAGGCGGCGGCCAAGGTGCCGGAGGTGGTATGGGCGGCGGACGCGGCGGCGGCGGACGCGGCGGCGGCGGCCGGGGAGGCTTCGGCGGCGGCAGGTCACAGCGCCGGTATTAATCCACAACTAACAAGCTTTAAAATCCATTATAATTAGGCCATGTTTGTCACTCCGGTTAAAGAACAGGAGGCACATGGCCTAGTTAGTGAAAATTATCAAAAGATAAAACAGGCATTAAATTCTGCCACTCTTCCGGTATTTTTTACTTATTTAGGCAGT
>MFJA01000049.1:4058-4807 GCA_001779055.1 Candidatus Gottesmanbacteria bacterium RBG_16_37_8 | reverse complement strand
CTTGGATTCGATCATTCTGATAAATATCAAACTGGCCTGTATTTTTATTTCTTTACGGGAAGCGGTAAAAGGCTGGGCGGTGGCGGCTAAGAAATTACCTCATGCAACCGGTAGGACGGAAAGCCCTAAAGCGGATATCCAAAGGGATGAATTCCTTTATGATTATCTGATAAAGGAGATAGCTAAAACGGAGAATTTAATTGAGTCCTCACCGGATGTCAGAAATCAGGCTATTATCAAAGCTCCTTCTTCAGCCATAGAAAAAAATCTTCTGCCGGAGTACTTGAGGTTTTGTGATAGCGATCTGAAAGCCTATATGAAGAAGGATTATTTCTGGATCCTCCGTGTTCAACTGGAGGAAAAAATTCTGTCGCTATTGGCAACCTTTCCCCATCTAATTTTTTCTCCCTATAATGTCATTATCCAATACACGCAAAAATACGATAATTTTTATGAACTTCTTTACCTTTTATACGAGAAGTTTCCCACTCTTTCCATGCACAGACTTATCTTCAGCGTTTATATGCAAACCTAAAGCCGCTCTCCGGGAAGTGTGATTCCCTAATAAATTCTGTTAAAATATAGCCTTGATACAGAGGAGAGGTCGCATAGTTGGTCTAGTGCGGCGGTCTTGAAAACCGCTAGGGCCGCAAGGTCCTCGCTAGTTCGAATCTCGCCCTCTCCGCCACGTAATAAATTTTTTCTCAGAAAAATTTAAACGTGGCTGGAACGCTGAAATTTCTTTTAAG
>MFJA01000049.1:1625-4030 GCA_001779055.1 Candidatus Gottesmanbacteria bacterium RBG_16_37_8 | reverse complement strand
CAAAGCCTTAGAAATAAAAGTCTATATATCGGATTTACGACAGATTTAAGAAAAAGAATTAAAGATCATAACTCCGGAGACAATCAAGCTACAAGACCCTTTATACCCTATAAGCTCATTTTCTATGAAGCATTCCTAAACCGGATTGATGCTAAAAATAGGGAAGAATATTTAAAAGGAGGTTATGGTAGAAAATCAATTAAAATTACTTTAAACAGACATCTCAAATCAAACATAAAAAGCTAAAAGTATGGCTTTTATGCCAAACTCAATCTATGGCATGGATGCCATAAATTGAATAGAAAGTAAGGCTAAATTATGGACATAGATTATATGAAGGGATTAATAAAAGGAAAAGTAGCTGAAATGATATTTCAGGAAATGTTTAAACAAACAGGAAAATTCTTAATTATTCCCACAGGATATGAATATAATTTACCTGAATTAGCACAGTATCAAAATAATTTACAAAATCAGAATGTTATAAGTAGTATCCGAACAGAACCTGATTTTCTATTACTTACTCATGGAAAGAATAACGAAAGACAAGCGTATTTTGTTGAAGTAAAATATCGGGAAGAAATTAATCCAATTGACTTAATTGAAATATCTAAAAAACTATTAGAACATTGGAATCCGTGTTGGTTATTTGTAGCTTCTGGAGATGGTTTTTATTTTAGTCCTTGTCATGCAGTAATCAATAGTCAAGGAAAAATTGAAAAACTAACCGAAAATTGGGTTAAAAAAGAAATACAAGATAAAGGCCTAAAAGTGCTAGAAGAATACATAAGAAAATAAAAAAAATTTGTTTTATCTCTAATAAGATATATAATATTAATCATGTTGACTGAACAACCAGGAGTAGATTTAGATGCTTTACTACAAGCAAATCCTAATATTTCTGCACAACGAGAAAGAACAGGAACAATTTGGGTTACTCAAGATTTAAATAATGGTAGAGTTCGGGTTATGACAGTTCACCCATTATGGGAAAATGACAGCCAGATTGAACCAGCTGTTGCAATTGAGGTGCGAGAAATGGATAAGGATTTTAAAACTCGGAAATATTCTGAAGAACGGCCAGAAATAGTTGTAAAGCCTATTATAGGCGGCACTGTTAGTATAAGTGTTGATGAAAGTTATGGAAAAATTGATCCTGCAATAAATACACAAGATGTAATCAGACAAACCAGAATAGGATTGAGCATGCTTGAAGCAGTCGGTATTCTTCCAGAAGAAAAACGAAGTCGTTATGCTGGAAAGGCTCATGATGATATGCGACCCCGAACAGAAATAATTAACGATCTTCAATCAACTGTTCCAGTTGTTGCTAATGTCACACAAGAATTAGATATTGAAGCTCCACAAATAGTACCCAGAGCACAATTTGTTAGTTATGCAGTTAAATTATTAGGAAAAATTCCTGAAGGACCTGCTATAACATCCGTATAAATATCAATTAATAGTAATAGTTATTATTGAAAAACGTTCCAATATCGTTCCACGCTCTCCGCAAATAAATTCGAAAAGTCCCTTAAATTAGTCCTTCAGATTTTTAATAATTTTCATTATGTAATATATTATATTTATGAGGGTTTTAATTGGATCCATATTATTGTTAATATTTTTTAAACTTGCGTCACCCCATAATATCTTCGCGATGGTAAATCCAGCATCAGTTTTTTGTAAGGATCAAGGATATAAAAATGAAATAAGGACAGCTCGGGATGGCAGTCAAAACGGCGTCTGTATTTTTCCTAATGGAAAAGAATGCGAAGAATGGGCATTTTATAATAGGAGTTGTGGAGAATATTATAGAAAAAATAATACAAAGAAAGTGATTATCGGACTTGTAATCTTCTTGGCTATCGCAGTTGTCGGATTTTACTTTATATTAATAAAAGGAAAAAAATAATAAGTTCCAACATCGTTCCACGCTCTCCGCTTTCACCTCGCCGTAGCTTTACGCGAAGGCGGGCATACACATAAAGTCATACAGGTAACGATAAGTCTTTCTTGATTAAATTGGCGAGGTTTCAGCGAGATGAATCCGCCCTGTTTCGCCGTAGTTTTTAACGAAGGCGAATATATGTATTACGTTTACATTCTTTTTTGTTCTGATAAAAGAACTTATATCGGTTCCACCAAAGATCTTAAAGATAGAATAAAAAGACACCAATTAGGATATATTCCAGCAACAAAAAAAGACTACCAATAAAATTAGTTGCATATTTTGCATTTAGGAGTGAACCTACTGCCAGAAATTTTGAACAATATTTAAAATCAGGCTCAGGTAGAGCATTTCTGAAAAAACATGAAATGATATAATCACCCCGCCCTTTCCACAATGTTTTCTTTCAGAAAAAAAATAATCGGACACCGGAATAAAAAAATAATCTTTCTAT
>MFJA01000049.1:1296-1511 GCA_001779055.1 Candidatus Gottesmanbacteria bacterium RBG_16_37_8 | reverse complement strand
TAACTAATACACTCGATAACACAAATTCAGTAAAAAACGATATTCTCAAAGAGATTAAACGATTTAAACACATTGGTTATAAGGATTTTTCGATCTTCGGAACGAGTTATGGAACGATAATTGCCTTTATGGTTGCTAATAATGATTTAAATATCTCAAAGATAATTATTAACTTAAGTAGTGCAGATCTGGCAGAAACGGTATGGACTTGGAAT
>MFJA01000049.1:0-1218 GCA_001779055.1 Candidatus Gottesmanbacteria bacterium RBG_16_37_8 | reverse complement strand
GTTCTAAGCCCTGAACAAAATATCAAGAATTTAAGAAATAGAAAAATTTTATTATATTTGTCTGAAAAAGACGAAGTAATTCCATATGTTTTACAAACCCGTTTATTAAATAAACTGAATAAATTCAATATTAATGTTCAAACGATTGTTAATCACAATCTAAATCATTTATTTTCAGCTCTGTTAAATCTAGTTTTATTTAATAGATATGTTAAATTCCTGGAAAAGGAAAGCTGATTAAAGTTCCAACATCGTATCACGCTCTCTGCAGCGTAATAAATCGCTCTGCGATTTAAACGCTGCTGGAACGTTGAAATTTATGAAATAAATTTCTTACGTTGCCGCCATGTTTTACTATACTTACATTCTCCAAAGCCAGAAAAACAAAAGTTTGTATATCGGTTACACCTCGGATTTGAAGTAGAAACTGGAAAAACACAATGCTAGAACGAATCTGGCAACAAAACCATTCATTCCATACAGGCTAATTCGTTATGAAGCTTTTCTTGATAGGATTGATGCAAAAAACAGGGAAGAATATTTAAAAGGCGGCTACGGTAGAAAAACAATTAATTCTATGCTGAAAAAATACTTGAACGATATATCATATCAAGTTTAATAAGAGTGTGTTTGAATAAAATCATTAATATTCCTTCTCTTATTTTTATCTGGATCAATATATCTTTGCCAATCTGGTAATATTCTATCCATCAAAGGAAATAAATTAGAATGACCTTCATATCTTTGAGTTAAAGGTAAATCAGGATTTCCATATGAACCACCATTTAATTTTACGCGTAATTCATTATCAGTAAGTAATTGAATTACCGCATGTTCAACATCAGAATTACCTAAGTATGAATGCATTATTTCATGCCATAAATAAACCGTAGAATAATATGGCCATTCTTCATCGTGTCCCCAATTGATACTATTGCCCCTGGCAAAATAGCCGCCAATATTTAGACTCGGATGATAAATATTCACTGTTATTGATTTATCTAAATACAAACCGGTTAGATCCCTGATAATTTCTGAAGATTTAGCATAATTTTGTTCCCACTGGCTTTGACATTTTTGAAGAAAATCCTCTGTCTGCTGTCTGACTCTTTGATACTCCGGAGTGTCAATTATTTTTTGTAAATAGTCTGCATATTTTTTGTGAAAGGATTCTTCAGTATCTCCTTCAGGAATAACATATTTTCCAGTAATATATCT
>MFJA01000048.1 GCA_001779055.1 Candidatus Gottesmanbacteria bacterium RBG_16_37_8 | reverse complement strand
TAAAGATCTTGATCTTAAACCTTGGCCTCTGCATTAAGTTCAAGCATTTTTTGATGAAGAATCGGATTAGCCGCCAGAATACTCTCCGAAAATGCATTCCAGGGCTTTCCGTCAATCTCAGTCACAACTGCTCCTGCTTTTTGGGCAATAAGTCCTGCCGCCGCTACATCCCATGGATAGAGCTTAACATGATGGTAAATATCAACCCCTCCTCTGGCCAGAAGTGTTAAATCAGTCGCCGCACTCCCCAGTATTTTTATCTGTCTCACCTGACCGTAAATTTTCCTTAAAAAATTAGTCGTCTCTTCTCTTGTTTCCAAAACATGCGACCAGTCCGTACAGACAACAGCTTTCTCTAACTCGGAAACATCAGAAACCTTTATTCTTCGGCCGTTCCAAAAAGCAGATTTATCCAGGAAAGTTGCCCAAAATAACCTGCTTGAAATGGGGCAAAAAATAACTCCCAATAAAGGATTCCCCTTCTCAACCAAAGCCACGCTTATGGAAAAATTAACATCTCCCCTGGAAAAATTAGCCGTCCCGTCCAATGGATCAATAATCCATAAAATTTCTTCTTTGGCAAAACGGTTAATATCACCCTCAGCTGTTTCTTCAGTCAGAATTGGAATTTCCGGAAACCTCTCTTTCAAATGTTCAATTAAAAATTTATCAACTGCCAAATCAGCTGCCGTCACAAAATCATGGGTTCCTTTTTTATGGGATGGTAACTCTTCTGCATGAAAATACCGTCTGGCCATCTGTCCGGCTGAAGGCAGTAAATCCAGAAGGAAAGTTCTACCTCCTTTGACTAATTTTTCCTTATCCGTCATTGATAAATTATATCAGACTAATTAATCAGTAGTGGTATTTATCAAAAAAAACTTATATCGAAGCAGGCTGAAAAATAGAAGTCTCCTGATATTTATCAAGCAGCTGTTTTAATTGCTCCCTTTCTGAAATGATATCTTTGGATGAATCATAGACAAAATCAACTTCCGGATAATCTTCAAAAATCTTTTCTTTTACCTCCAATCGGTGGGCATAACCGACTATCGAATCCGATTTTCTCTCAGCCTCACGTTTATCCATCCGCTCTTTACAGACAGCCTCATCACAGATAACCTTTATCAGTACAAATTGTTGATTAGATCTCTTGGCAATCTCTTTAGCCATCTCTACATACATCTTTTTCTGAAAAGTCGCATCCATAATTACTGTTTTCCCGCAGGATAAAACCAGTTCCGCGCAATATAAAATGGTACGGTAGGAAAGCATTATTTCCTGATCGGTAAAAGGCATTAAGGGAACATTAACGCAGGTATAGGCATCACAGCCGAAAATCTGTCTTCTTATGTAATTAGACCCCAAAACCATGCCTCCTGTCATTTCTTTAATGACATTAGCCAGAGTTGTCTTGCCGGCTCCGGGTAGTCCGTGTAAGCAAATAAGCATATTTTAATATACAATCCTTGGTTCTGTCCCCCATAATTTAACGGCAGAAGACAAAGCAGAAGATGGATTTTTCTCAACGTATTCATTAACCGACATTCCCTCGGCTATAGCTTTCCTTGCTTCAAGAGCTGCCTCAACTCCCCTCTCAACTCCCTCCGGATGTCCCAAAACTCCTCCTCCCATCTGGATATAAGAGTCATAACCAAGCTTGGCCACCACCGTATCCATTACTCCCGGGTGAAGACCTCCTGAGGCTGTCGGCCAGACACGCTTCATTCCGAACCATTTCTGACCTAAGGAATGGAACTTCTCATTTGGACTAACCTCATCTGAAGTTAAATTTCTCATAATCTCCTCACTTTCACCGTAATCCTCCATTTTAGCCTTCGGTGAACCGGTGTGAATGGAATCAACACCAAGTAACCTGTAAATTTTAGCCAAAGTCAGCATGGAGATTGAAAATCCCTGGAGTTGTCCCTCACCGGTTATTCCCTGACCGCTTTCGCGGGTGACAAAAGCATGCATCGCCCGGTGGGCGTGTATCACCAGTTCCGGATTCTTCAGTCTCATGGTATGAACCGCCGCCATTCCCGTTGTTACCACATCAATCATCATACAGCGTCCGCCTGTTTCTTTAATCAGGTTGGCTCTCTCCATCATAATATCCAAATTGGAATGTGTCAGATTGCAAAGATAGAGTTTTTTCTTGCCGTTTTTTTCCTCCATTTCCTTTTGTACCTGATGAACCAGTCTTGCTCTATCCTCAAATTTGTTGAAAAAAAGGCTGGTTAAATTCTCATCATCTTTAATAAAATCATATGATCCGTCACCCGCGCTCCACAATCTTCTGGCTAAAATCGCCTGTTCCTGGGCATTTCTGCCTACTTTAGGTTTTGGCACTGTTCCTAAGATTGGCATTTTCCGTTGCTTCTCATCATGTTCCAGCAAATCGCGAACCCCTTCAATTCCGTATCTGGGTCCCGGAAATGCTTTGACAATTTTTTCCGGGAAACGGATATCAAACATCCGCAGTCCCTTAACCATTTTCATCCCGCCTATATTGCCTGCCGGTCCTGCCAGAAACCCTGACATATTGTCAGCCTCAAAAAGATCTGTTTTATAAGCAACCTTAAACCTGAAATTAACCTCATCAATATCAAAAACTATTGCTTTGAACTCATCAGCTCTCTTCATCCCGGAATCACTTCCTTCATCAACTTTTGTCCAGGTTCCTGTTGAAGACTCAGCAGCTACCGATGCCGCAGCCTCTCTGAATACTTTTTTATCGACAAAATCGGCCAGTTCTATCTTAAATTGGATAATCACGTAATTTTGGTCCGGATTCTCAGGCTGCCAGCCGTCGGGTGCAATATAATTTAGTTGTACTGCCATAACAAATTAATTTAAAATTTAATATTTTCTTTGTGTATACGGTAGCTTATGTTTAAACTCATTCTCTCTCACCCTATTAATGACTTTCTTCACTATTTCAACTTTAAATCCTTTCTCTATTATCTCTTTTTCGGATAGTTTCTTGTCAATATGTAAAAATAAGATCCGATCTGCATCTTTATAACTAAATCCCAGCTCTCCCTCATCCGTTTGTCCCAACCACATACCGGCAGTTGGTTTCTTTTCAATTATGTTACTTGGCACTTCCAGATACCGCGCTAATTGCCAAACCTGGGTTTTATAAAGCTCTCTTATCGGTTCAATATCTGATGCCTCATCTCCAAACCTGGTGAAATATCCCAACAGAAATTCTGTCTTGTTTTCCGTCCCTAACACCAAAGCTTTGTATTTCTTGGCCAAATCATAAATAATCATCATTCTTGTTCTCACTATAAAATTTCCCGTTCTTAATTTGTCCATATCAGGATTAGAGTGTAAATAATTTTCAACCAAAGGCTTTATATCAACAGTAATTAAATTCTTAGAAGGTAAATTTAGCTCTTTAGCTAAAATCCCGGCATCTGAAACTGCCTCTTTATAAAAATCTCCGTAAGGCAAAATTACTCCTAAAACGTTTTCAACTCCTAATGCCTTGACTGCTAAAGTACAAGAAGCCGCCGAATCGACTCCTCCTGATAGTCCGATAACCACTTTATTAAATCCGGCTTTCTTGACAGTATTCCTGATAAAACTAACAGTCTCCTCTGTTGTCTTTTTAGCATCTATCAAAAGATCCACCATCTTATTACTTATTTGTATAGATTTTTCCTTTTAATGTATTCCTCTACTTCAGGAAAAACCAATCCGGCGATCGTCAGCCCTCTTCTTACTCTGTCCCTGACAATTGTTGATGAGACATTTGACAGCATTAAGTTTCCTTCAATTCTCCTAAAACCGGCAGGCAAGTTCTTTATGGGAAAATCTTTTCTCGGAAAAACCAGAAAACTGATTAGCCTTGTCAGTTTTTGGTAATCCCTCCATTTGGAAAACTCGTTTAATATATCCGATCCGACAATCCAGTAATATCGGTTGGAAGAATCTTTAGTAAGTATGTTGACAACCGATACTGTATAGGTAGTAGTCGGCTCAGTTAATGCCGCTCTTGAGGTTTTTATTCTTCCGGTCTCCATATACCTCAACATCTCCACCCGGTCATCTGCTGATGCTACCACGCTTTTAAAAGCATTCTGATAATCGGGCAAATACCACACCTGATCAATTCCGGCAACATTCTCCAGTATTTGCTGGGCTGTCCAATAATGCCAGATATGGGGCGGATCAAATCTGCCGCCAAGAATTGCAATATTCATATTATGAATTATTATCGAGTTTGTTCCCGGAAATTACCCGCAGTTCTGTTAGAAGTTGAGATAAAAAGTCTCCAAGGGAAACTACTAACGGAAAAGATAAAGCTCCTTCACTTGCCAGCCACTGATTGAAACTGCCGCAGGTTGGACACGACTTGGTTAAGGAAAAGAGGATAAAGTCTAACAAAACCGTAATTGGTAAAACAAACACAAATAAGGCTAATTTCTTCAATTTTTTCATTGTTTTTAAGCTCGGTTTTCTGCCATCTTATGCTTTTTGAGGCCAAAAGACAAGACCGGTAAATAAAACTGCCAGTAATTGTCCCTGTTGTAAAGTAACCAAATAGTGGTCAAAAAATCCAAGAATAATAAGCATCAGAAATGGAAAAAACAAATGGATATTTTCCCTGTCAATTTTCTCAAAACTTCTCTTTAAAAAAATCAGTAAAAATATAAAACCGATAAATCCCAGTTCAGTCAAAACCAGTAAATATACATTGTGAACTGGTTGAAGTATCACCAGCCCGTATCTTTTGGGTATTGACTGGTACTGTTTAATTACAGAGTTATTAAGTCCTGTTCCCGTTATAGGATTTTGGCCGATAAGTGTCAGGGACGAAATAATTAATCTGCTTCTTTCAAATAAACTGCCCCTTCTAGCTCGTCTTGCTCTGTCCAGGTTAAGAGGTAAAACAATCGATATAATAAAAAGAAAGATAAACAGGAAAAAATACCATTTCCTTAAGAAATATATCAATTCTTTTACCTTTTTGACTTCTGTAAACATGGCAATTGTCAATCCTAAAATAAAAACCAGCCAGCTTGCCCGGCTGAAAGATAAAATTAAAGTAATAGTTCCCAAAATAAATGCCAGTGTAAAAATAAATTTGACTAGCCTTCCTATTTCTTTATTTTTCCAGAGGTATAAAAAAACCATCGGCAGTCCTATTGCCAGAAATCCTCCTAAAATATTTGGGTGGGCAAATGTGGCATAAGGCCTTAAAAATAAACGGCCGCCAAAACTCCCCAAGGCTATTCCGGGAGTTGAGGCATAAAAAGATCTCTCCCCTAGGCTCCACCAGATTCCTCCGCTTGATTTTTGCCACATGAATTGATTAATGGCTAAATAAGAAGTATAGACAACACTAAGGCAGTAAACCGTTAATATGGGTAAGAATTTTGCTTTAAGATCAATTATTATTTTAAAAAGCCAAAAAAATTCTCCGACCTTTAATAATTTATAAAAAGAAGCCCATTTATTTGCTGAAACAAGCATTACAGAAAGTATTAGGTATAAAAAAAATAAAATAACCGTCCCTCCCTTCTTTTGATTCAGCCTGCTAATTTTTTTTCTTTTTATAGTGAAAATATCCCTCAAATCCAGAAAAATCAATATAAAAATTACAATATCAGTCAGGTATATAACAGGAGCTAAATAATCGCTGGTTATTCCTGCAATTCTTGTAAAATCGAAGAAAAAATGGCGCCCTAGTTGTACGGGAAGCAAAAAAATCAGCAGATACAAGAGGCGCTCCTTGAGTTTGGCGCTATAATCTGCCAGTTTCATTAAAATATGCTCTTAACGGGGTTTGATAGTCACCCGTCTGTCCTTGCCTTCTCCTTGCGATTCGGACATTACCTTCTCATGTTCTGAGAGCATCATATGAACCAGTCTTCTCTCTAAAGGGGATAAGTAAGGTAACTCTACCGGCCGACCTGTCTGTTCAACCTCGGCTGCAATTCTGTTAACCATCTCTCTTATTGATTCTTCTCTCATCTTGCGGTAATCGCCAACATCAATAATCACTCTCACCCACTCTTTAAATTTCTTATATAAAATAACCCCAACCAATAATTGTAGACTGTTAATTGTTTCACCGTGATGGCCAATCAGAAGTCCGCTCTCGGTCGTTTCAATATTTACCCGGAAATGCTTAACTTGTTCCTCTTTATCCTCACCTGTCTCCTCCCTCACCTCAACTTTTGCCTCAACAGTCAGCTTTTCCAGAAGTTCACTGACGGTTTTTTCGATCTCGCTGAGATATTTGTTACTCCGAACCTTTTTGGATCGGGGTTTACTTTCTGTTTTTTTGTTCATTTGTAGTTTCTGATTTAGCAATTCTTTTCTGCTGGATTATACCAAATAGGGTAAACGTGTTCCAATAAAGAGACAGTCCCAATGGGAAAGAATAGGCAAAAAATCCAATCATCAGCGGCATCATAATCGACATCTGCTTCTGCATCGCCTGTCCCATATCTTCATCTTTTTTCACTTCTTTACCGTCTTCTCTCTTAACTATTGCCGGCTTTACAGTCTTTGTCTGGGGTACCATCAATTTTGTCTGCCAATATTGTAAAACTGCAGTAATAACAGGAACTAAAAGAAGCCACCAGCCGCTTTTCTGCCATTCTGACGGTTTGCTTGATAAGTTTAAAAAGAAAAAAGAAAGATCAAATGATTGAATTTTTAAAAATGGAAAATAAACAGCCTTATTGACTTCCGTAACCACTTTAGCCATATTGCCGTTTGATAAAATCTGGAAAAATAAATTGTATAAAGCAATTAAAATTGGCATCTGCAGCAGAAGAGGTAAACATCCGGCCGCCGGATTTATCCCTGCCTGCTGATAAAGTTTTAACTGTTCCTGATGAAGCCTTTGTTTGTCATTTTTGTAGATTTCATTTAATTTATCCAGTTCCGGCTTTAATTTTCCCATTTTCTGCGAACTTTTAATTTGTGAAGCTGTTAAAGGATTAAGTATCAGCCGAATAGTTATTGTTAATAGAATCAGTGAAAATCCCATTGGGAACGGAATATGAAGAAAGGTTAGCAGCACATAAAAACCCATCAGAAGATTGAGGATAGGTATAATGAAAAAAGCATGAAACCAATTATTGGGATTAAAAATCATTTATTTTAATGGATCGTAACCGCCTTTAGAAAAAGGATGGCAGTGAACAATCCTTCTTGCTCCTAAAATTAATCCTTTGATTGTACCATATCTCTCAATAGCCAGGTATGTATAAGAAGAACACGACGGATAATAACGGCAACCTCTCTCCAAAATGCCTTTAGGCACAATAGAATTAATCGTCTGATAAATTTTTATCAATCTCAAGGTTAACCTGTCAATGAAATTCATTATTCAAAATTCTTTTTAATTCTTCTCCCATTACCCGCCTGTTGTTTTTATCAATAATTTTTCTTGTTCTGATCAGCGCTTCTCCCTTTCCCTTTAAATTATTGAAATTTTCTAAGATAATCTGTTCAATTCTCCTTCTCGTCTGGTTTCTCTTAACAGCTCTTTTATCTAATGAGAATGGAACATGAATTATAAATTTCAACCCCTCAGTATTGCTCTTTTTTATAAATAAATTGAAATTAGGCGAAAATCTTTTTATCGGGGGTTTCGGGTTTTGATTAAAATCGGCAAGTTTTATCCGCCATTTTTTAGGTAGCATTAATAGGTATTATAGACTTATCTTTTTTCTTCCTTTAAGTGTCCTTCTTTTAAGAACGTTTCTTCCGCTTTTATTTTTATTTCTTAATCTGAAACCGTGTTTCCGCATCCGTTTAAGTTTTTTTGGCTGGTATGTTCTTTTCACCATTAGTCTAAATCTTATCATACAAATCTTCTTCTGCCAATGGAAAGTAAAACTGCATAAATTGTTTACAGTTAATATCACTTAAGCCGCATTGACAGTTGTGGATAACTTTAATTA
>MFJA01000047.1:2855-5784 GCA_001779055.1 Candidatus Gottesmanbacteria bacterium RBG_16_37_8 | reverse complement strand
TGGCAATAACCTTGATTCCGCCCATATAAGGCTGAAGGATATCTGGAATTTCGATAGATCCGTCCTTCTGCTGATAGGTCTCAAGAAGCGCGATAACCGTCCTGGGCAAGGCTAAACCAGAGCCATTTAAGGTGTGTACAAATCGCAGCTTTCCATCCTCGTCACGAAAACGAATATTAGTGCGTCTTGCTTGAAAATCTTCAAAATTGCTGCAGGACGAAACCTCCAGGAATTTGCCTACCCCTGGCGCCCATACCTCAATATCATAGCACTTTGCCGCCGCAAAACTCATATCTCCGGTAGAAAGTTTTGCTACCCTGTATTCAAGACCCAGGAGTTGGAGTATCCTTTCTGCATTACCGAGCAACGATTCCAATTCATTATACGATGTCTCCGGTCTTACCAGCTTAACCAATTCAACCTTGTTAAACTGATGAACCCTTATTATACCTCTCGTATCCTTGCCATACGAACCAGCCTCGCGGCGGAAACACGGAGTATAGGCAGTATAGCAAATGGGGAGGTCTTTATAGGAAAGTATCTCATCACGGTGGATATTGGTAACAGGGACTTCCGCCGTGGGTACGAGGAAGAGGTCGTCTGCGGCAGTCCGGTACATATCCTCTTCCAATTTCGGTAATTGCCCTGTGCCGGTCATGGATGTACGGTTGACTAGAAATGGCGGAAATACTTCTGTATAACCGTGATCTCTGGTATGAACGTCCAGCATAAAAGAAAACAAGGCACGTTCGAGTTTTGCGCCAAGACCTTTCAGCAAGATAAAACCAGAGCCGGAAATCTTGGACGCCCGCTCCGTGTCCAGGATGTTTAAGATACTCCCCAGTTCCCAGTGTGGCAGAGGGGTAAAATCAAACGTCTTCCGCTGTCCCCATGCCCTGACAATTACATTGTCTTTCTCGTCCTTCCCAATAGGCACGTCTGCGGCGGGAATATTGGGAATACGGAGCATCAGATTGGTGATTTGGGAGTCCAGTTCCTTCTGTTTTTCCTCAATGGATTTTATTTCATCGCCGATCTTTTTTGTTTCCTCGATGATCTGAGAGGCATCCTGTCCTTTTTTCTTAAGTTCGCTGACCTCTTTTGACTTCTCGTTGCGTTTACTCTTCAATTGTTCACAGGCATGAATCATAGACCTGCGCTGAGTATCAACCTCCAAAATCTGGTCGATGCTGGCAGCATTTTCATGCTTCAGTGCGATGGCCTGTTTGACCTTGTCAGGGTTGTTCCTGATAAAATTTATATCAAGCATGTCTCAAAAAGCCTCCAATTATAGCGTTCACTATAATTAATTATTTAGACAACTAAGGTAAAATTATAAATACATAAAATATAAAATCAAAGAGAATAATTTCTTTTGTTCTACCAACACCATGAAAGGCCTTGTAAATATTGGTAATCATAGCGGTTCTCTTATTCATTTTCTCTTTCCTATCATCTAAAAAGGGTAATACGATAAAATGAGTTTGAAAAAAATTTTATTTTTTATTTAATTTGATGGGGGTTTTATCGAGTATAGAAGTAGTGAAATTGAGTTTTTAAATTTTGTTAGGGGATATGAAGTGGAAATTGAAAATGAAGTCATGGCAAAAATAAAAGAAATTTACGATTTGGGGAAAATTAAAGATTGTCCCATCATCCATCTTTTAAAAGTTTCGTTACAACTCGTGGGGAGTATTCATGGGCTGTCTTCTACAGAAAGAAATAGATGAATACATTTTTCCATGCCAAAAATAAATTTTATTTTTTATTTAATTCAGGGGCAAAAATTACGGTATACATAATAGTGATTTACTGGCGCCGGCGGGTTTGGTTTTACAGAAAAATAAATTTGGAAAAATCATAAATAAAATTAAAAAATGCTTATAATTTTTCGTATTATAGGATAGTGATAACTTGAAAGAAAGGTAGGAATTTATGAAGATGAATGTGGTTTTATCAGTAGTGGTTTTGAGTACCTTGCTTTCTCTCTTAATCCCCGTAGGTGTGCATGCAGAAAGAAAGATAGTTTGGATTACAGGATATACCGAGGCTTTTAAATATACCGGTAGACTCCCCCATGACATGGATAGAAATATGACTTCTACCGGTGGGACTTCTAAATTTGGAGTAGTTTCCGCAGACCCTGAGATAATCCCGTTCTTTTCATATATACATATTCCGGGATTTGCTAATACATTTATTGTTGAAGATAGCAATGCAGGCGTTAAAGGGGATCACATAGAAGTATATCTCCCTACTGAAAAGGAAGTAAAGGATTTTGGTACAAAAAGAGCTACCATAGAAGTAGAAAGAGTTCCTTTTGAGTCTATTCCTAGCGGATACCCCAAATATAGGGGAAGAAACGCTATCCCGGAAGATTTAGATGGTAGACTAAAAGAACACGATTATAGCGACTCTGTTCCTCCAAGATATCAAGAAATAAAGTCGAGTAGCTCCCCCGTTAGAAGGTTTCCAAAGTAATTTATTGAAAAGCAGTATAAGAGAATTTGAATGAAATTTAATTTGGGGAAATCCAACGAAGGAGGCTAATATGAGGCTAAATTTGGAACTAGAAATTACTGACTTGCCCAGGGTCGTGAAGATTTTGAAGTGCAGATACGGAAATACAAATGAACTCCCTCAGTTACTGTCTATGTGTATAGATGAGGTTGTAGGAGTTCAGCAGGACAATAAGATACCGAATCAACCGTCTCATGAAATTCCGGAAGAACTGAGTCAGCTTCTTGTGGAAGAAAATATAAGAATGAGGTCTATTTCAGAAAAAGAAGTTAAACTTTATGGGATAAAATTGTTGCGATTAGATATGATAAATAAACTCGATAGGCTGAACCTCCTTTTGTCAGACGTGTCTTCGGAAAGATTAGAAACACTTTGGCAGTCTTTTAGAGAAATGATTGACCAGACTTCT
>MFJA01000047.1:1433-2826 GCA_001779055.1 Candidatus Gottesmanbacteria bacterium RBG_16_37_8 | reverse complement strand
AGGATCGGAGGGTAGCAAACTTGAATGAAGATTGAAATTATCAGGAAAATTTCAAAAAATTTGAAGCAGCTTTTCATCAAAGAGTAGCAATTTATAAAGATATGAAAACGTGGTCAGAAGGATTAAAAAGAAAAGAGTCATTTGTGATTAAAGTTTAGTAAAATTTTAAAGGAGAGTAATATGACTACTGTAATGGATGAAATACTAAAAGTTGTGAATATGAACGAGTTTCCAATGTCTCCAGACTCTCCAAATTATAGTAAGGAGTATATGAATTTATTGGTGAAAAATTTGGACAGCAAAATCACGGAAGACCTTTCTATTTGGGGAGAGTTTTCAAACCCTACAATGGAATGGGTTAATGCTTGATTTAATTGCGTTAGCCAAGCGTGACCAGGAATTTCATGTCACTGAAAAGATGTACATTAAGCAGATTGGAAAATTCTTAGGATATTCTGATGATGATATGATGGCAATGATGGAAAGCTGAAAACTTCCCGAAAGACCAAAATAGCAGATGATTTTACGAGTTTCCGTTATGCACTGCATAACGGGAGTTAATCTTAATAAAGAGGTTCCAAATGACCTATAGACTTCAACAATCTGAATGGGAATTATTCTTTGAGGATGTTTTAACTGCGATTGACAGAACTATTAAACACATGGGCCGAGCAAAATTTCGGGATGTAATCAACGAACGGTTCTATCATCACCAGTTTTCCAACTATGTATTCCAGTATTTTCGTGACAAACAGATTGATATTTGGACACAACAGGTCTTATTTCCAGAAGCAAAGACGCCACAAACATTTACCTGGGAGGGTGTTGATTTAAAAGACCCGCTTAAGACCCACCAACATGCCGTAGGCAAAGGCATCAAAGGGAATTATGACTTTTTGATCAATACCACCCCTGCAATTTGTCTAGAATGGAAAGGGCCAAATGTGTATAGCGATGAAGATGTTGCCCAGGTGATGCTAAAACTGTTTTCCAAGCAGCCGGACGAGACTATCAAAATCTTTAGCGCGATTATCACAAGTTCAAAAGCAGGCAATACAAGACATCTTAAAGCCATTGAGACCTATTTCAGGAAAGGGTTGAAATTTGCCCTCGAAGTTTTAGAAATTCCTCCAGAACGCCTAAGCGTAAAAAACCTTTACGTTTACATTGCAACGACCCCGGACGATGGGATTATTAAATGTCATTGGGGCCGATTTTGTGACCTTCATACGCCATTCTCAGAACCTCGGCAAATTGCAAGGAACCCCAAAAAGAACAATTCCGCTAAGCCAAAACCAGGGGGGAAATTAACATTTGAACAAATGCTAAAATCTTCTACCCCATTGCAAGCAGAATATATAAACCAGTTTAAAAAATCCTGGGAAGAAAGTTC
>MFJA01000047.1:0-1409 GCA_001779055.1 Candidatus Gottesmanbacteria bacterium RBG_16_37_8 | reverse complement strand
AAAAGGGTTTAGTGCGAGAGTGGATAACAAATATGTTGTATGGGTATATCCTAATAGAATACAAATCCGTACACATAAAGATTTTACATATATCCATGATGAACTTGTAAAGAGCCTGAAAGGACATTTTCCGGAAACAACAGAAAAAATCGCGAAACTTGGAGAGGATGATTTGAAGAATTTAGACAACTTAACATCTTTTATTAATGATATAAAGAGTATTATTAATGATGCTAAAAAAGTTAACGTTAAAGACCATCAAAATTGATCTAACCTAATGAAACATCCATGAGCCAAAGACTCACAAAGAGTATGGAAATGTTTATTTTTAGACAACTGATTACATTTTCAGGTGAAATAATTTGTTTAACTCGCATTTCTTTTCAGCATCTCTGAAAGGGGATAAATTTTAATAATGGGCGAAACTGTTTTACCTCAAAATATTTTAATCTCAGAATTATCTAAGATTAATCAGGCATACCCCCGTATCGAGAAAGTACTTATTGTTCCAGATTATCAAACTGGCCACCAAATACTGGAGTATGCTGTCCGTTCCGGCGTCTCGTGGATAAATTTCACGATTGCTACGCCAACTTCGTTAGCGATTGATCTCGTTGAAGATGAAATTATTTCCAATAATCTTGAGTTGCTGTCTGCTGATATAAACCTGATTGTTGTGGATACTATATTTAATTCTTTATCTTCTTCACAGGTACTTACCTATTTCGAAAAACATCCTGTTAACAAAGGCATGATCGAAGCGTTAGTTCGTTCGATCAGCGATTTGCGTATATGCGGTATTTCTTCAAAAAACATACAACAGCATAGTTTTGTTTCCCCTAAAAAGGCGAATGATTTGACCTTGTTGCTCGCTGAATACGAAAAGGTACTCAAAAAACAGAAATTTATTGATACCGCAGAATTATTAAACATGGCGTTAGAGCGCGTTAGCACTGTGACCGACAAAGAAAAGAAGTTTGTTGTGCCTCATAGATTTTATCTGCGCGGAATAGTGCGTACGTTTGTAGAAAAGATTGCATCTGAAAATATGATCGTTGTGGCAGAGGATTCCGCAATTGGACTTGTTGAACCTTCTGATGCGTGGACGGTAAAAGAGAAAGCAGAAAATCTAAACGCATATTCAGATAGCCAGAGGCTGAAGTGGCTTTTCGATCATGATAATCCTCCAAAGGCCTTTCATGATTCTAGCATTGAAATATTCAGTGCAGTTGGCGAGCGGAATGAAATAAGAGAAGTACTCAGACGCATTGCAAAAGAGAAGATAAAGGTAGACGAAACAGAACTTATTTATACTGATTCAGGAAAGTATTTAGATTTGATTTACTTTCTATGCGAAAAGTTAGGTATTCCGGCAACTTTTTCCAATGGAATATCGTTCAACATAACCC
>MFJA01000046.1:21330-34795 GCA_001779055.1 Candidatus Gottesmanbacteria bacterium RBG_16_37_8 | reverse complement strand
TAAACAGGTTAGTCAGAAATACAATAGATCAGGGTTTAGCCGGTTTGGAATATTTCTTAGGACAGCCGGGAACAGTCGGAGGAGCTGTTTGGATTAATGCCCATAACATTAATCAGGGTAAATATTTTGGTGATGTTGTAGTAAGTGCCAGAATTTACCGACCCAATAAAGGTATAATTGAAGTGCCCCGAGATTATTTTCATTTCAATTATGATCATTCCATTATTCAAAAGACAAAAGATGTAGTTCTTTCTGTTGCAATTTCTTTAACTAAGGATATTAAGGAAAATCTTTGGGCTAGAGCGAAATCTGCTCTCGAATACAGACACAAATCTCAACCTTCAGGTGCTTTAACAGCCGGGTGTTTATTTAAGAATATCCCAAAAAGTGAAGCATTGAGACTGGCTACTCCCGATTACACTTGTTCTGCAGGTTTTCTGCTTGACACTGTTGGTTTTAAAGGGAAAACAATAGGTCAATTAATGATATCTCCCAATCATGCCAACTTTCTGATTAATAAAGGTGATGCAAGCTCCTCTGATGTGCTAGAATTAATAGATCTGGCAAGAAAAAAGGTAAAAAAGAGGTTTTCTGTAAATTTAGACCTGGAAGTAGTCTTAGCAGGTGATTTCTAAATCCTAATTTATGGAAAGATTTTTAGTCTCCGGAGGTAGAAAAATAAGAGGTGAAATTAATGTATCGGGTGCTAAAAACGTGGCCATGAAAGTCATCTTAACCGGACTTCTGACAGAAAAACCCGTTTATGTAAGAAATATCCCCTTAATTTCCTCAGTAACCGGAACAGCCGATCTCGTCCGTAATTTAGGTGTAAAAGTAGATATCAATGATAACCATACCATGAAAATTCAGGGCAATGGTTTAAACAAATATACGATTCCTTTGGATATGGGCGGACTTTACCGTACCGCAACTATGGTTTTAGGGCCACTTTTGCAGCGTTTCGGTAAAGCTATAGTTCCTAATCCCGGTGGTTGCCGATTAGGTCAAAGACCGGTTGATTGGCATATTGAAGGTTTAAAAAAAATGGGTGCCAAAATAAAATATGATGATGGATTTTTTCACGCAACAAGCAGTAAGTTAAAAGGCATAAGATTCACTTTCAGCAAAAATACTCATACCGGTACAGAAACACTTCTTTTAGCTGCAGTTCTCTCTCAAGGTGAAACAGTTCTGGAAAATGCCTCACAGGAACCTGAAGTAGATGATCTGATCAAAATTCTTTGTTTAATGGGAGCTAAAATAAAAAGAGTAAAAGGCAGAACAATAGTTATCAATGGTGTTAAAAAGCTTTCAGGTACCGAATTTACCATCATGCCTGATAGAAACGAAGTTGTGACTTTCGCCATCGGAGCCATTGTTTCAGGCGGAAACATTTTAATTAAAGGAGCTCAGAGATCTAATTTAACAGTTTTTTTAAAAAGCTTGGATAAAATTGGTACACCTTATCAGGTAATAGATGAAAATCATATCAGATTCAGTAGTCTTAAAAAAATTAAACCTACTCATATTATTACCAAACCTCATCCCGGATTTATGACAGATTGGCAAGCTCCCTGGGCTCTTTTAATGAGCCAAGCCGGTGGAGTATCCACCATTCACGAATCAATTTTTGAAGACAGATTTAATTATGTC
Source organism: Candidatus Gottesmanbacteria bacterium RBG_16_37_8 (assembly GCA_001779055.1). Lineage (GTDB taxonomy): Bacteria > Patescibacteriota > Microgenomatia > 2-02-FULL-39-11 > 2-02-FULL-39-11 > 2-02-FULL-39-14. The sequence continues at coordinate 33,142 of MFJA01000046.1, read as the reverse complement.
GGGCAATTAAAAAAAATGGGGGCAAAAATAGAATCCTATCATCCGAAAGTAAAAGATCCGCGCACTTTTTATAATTTTAATTGGACAAGACGGTTTCACTGCCAGGCAATAAGAATTACCGGCAAAACTGATCTTCATGATGCAGTTTTAGAAGTAGCCGATTTAAGGGCCGGAGCTACTCTTATTTTAGCTGCCTTAATAGCTCAGGGTAATAGTGTCATTTATGGGATCAACCACATTGATCGCGGTTATGAAAAAATTGAAAGCCGTTTAGGTAAATTAGGTATTCCAATTAAACGTCTAAAAAATTAACTCAATATGAATAATTTAGTTGCTATTCTTTTAGCTGCAGGTGACTCAGGCAGGCTTTGGCCGATAGATGAAAAATTATTTATCAATTTCCAGGGGTCTTCATTAATTGAACATTCATTAAATCAGTTAATCAGAATAGGAATAAAAAACTTCTATCTGGTTGGAAATAGCAAAAATGCTGTATTATGCCGTAAATTGCAGGATATTTATCCCCGGGTAAATATAAAAGTAGCTGTCCAAAAAAATAACTTAGGTATGGCCGGTGCAGTTATTTCTGTCAAAAAAGAAATAATGAATCATCAAATACTGGTTGTTGGTCCTTCAGATGTTTACGAAGATTATCTTTTAACGGAATTTGCCGGACTTTATCGTCAGAAACCTGACGGTATTATGGTAGGTAAAAAACTGGATTATTATGCCCCCTTAGGTTATCTGCAGACTGATAATGATATTGTCAAAGGCATAATTGAGAATCCCCCCAGGGATAAAATTAAAACTAATCTTGCCGCCATCGTCTTTGATTATTTCAGAAACAGCAAAATCTTAGTAGAGGCTATAGAAAAGTCAACCAGTAAGAAAGACGATCTTTATGAAGTTGCGAAAGATCGGCTTATCCGGGAAGGTTTAGTTGTCAAACTTTTATCTTATAACGGTTATTGGGGATATCTTAAATATCCCTGGCATGTTTTGGATATATCGTCATACTTTCTCTCCCGAATAAAATCTAAAATTAATAAAGTCAGAATCGATAAGACGGTAAAAATTGAAGGTCAGGTCTGTCTTGAAGATGATGTAACTATCCTGGAAAACGTCAAGATTGTTGGTCCTGTTTATATAGGTCGGGGAACTCTCATTGGCCAGAATTGTCTTATCAGGGAATCCATGGTTGGACGAAACTGTATTATCGGTTTTGCCAGTGAAATAGCCAGAAGTTATCTTAGCAGTAACAGTTGGTTTCACAGAAATTATATTGGTGATTCCGTCATCCTTGAGAATTGTGTTTTCGGTTCAGGAGCAGTTACTGCTAATTATCGATTGGATTCTCTTAATATTAATTCAGCAATTGTTGGTAAGAAAATTGATTCAGGCAGGACAAAACTGGGGGCAATTGTCGGTCGCAATTGCCGGATCGGTGTCAATACATCAATTATGCCCGGGATTAAAATAGGCAGTAATTCTTTTATTGGAAGCGGAATAGTTGTTGATCGGGATTTGCCTGACAATAAGTATCTGGAATATAAAGACGGTCATCTGAACATCGTTGATAACAGGATTAAAATTAATCATCACCATTTGGAAGACAACCGCTTGAAGCTTAAATTTTAAAAATTGTAAAGATATTACTTAAGTATTATGTGCGGAATATTTGGCTATATTGGAAAAAATACTCATGCTGAAAAATTAGTATTTGAAGGACTGAAAAGTCTCGAATATAGAGGATATGATTCATGGGGAATTGCCGCTCTGGATGGAAGCGGACAAATAAAAATTACTAAAAATATCGGCAAAATAGGAAATGCCAATCTTGATTTTGTAAAAAAAAGTAATATGGCATTAGGCCACACCAGATGGGCAACACATGGAGGAGTAACTGTAAAAAACGCTCATCCCCATTTCGATTGCAATCATCATTTAGCTTTAATTCATAATGGAATTATCGAAAATTATGCTTCTCTTAAGAGTGAACTTATAAAAAAAGGTCATCATTTTATCTCTGAGACTGATACTGAAGTCGCCGTCCATTTGGTTGAGGAATATTATAAAAAACAAAGTTTTGAACAGGCAGTATTTTCTGCTTTTAAAAGATTTGAAGGACTTAATGCTATTATTGTCATGGATCATAAAACCGCTGTTTTTGCTGCCTGTAAAAATGGATCTCCATTAATTATCGGTAGGGGCGACGGAGAAAATTTCTTAGCCTCAGATGCTTATGCAATTCTTCCATATACCAGGAGAGTTTATTTTATGGAAGATGACGAACTTGTTCTCATGGACAGCAAAAAAATTAAAGTTATAAGTTTAAAAGACAAATCGCTTAAAAAGGTAAATTTCCAAAAAGTCGACTGGAGCATTAAGAATGAAGATAAAGGAGACTTGCCTCATTATATGCTTAAGGAAATTCTCGATCAAAAGTTTATGCTGGATTACGTTGTAAGTCATCAGGACGAAAGTATTAAGAAATTTTCCCAACTGATATCACAATCATTTGGTACCTACCTGGTTGGTTGCGGTACAGCAGCCTATGCTTGTTTGGCAGGTACTTATATATTCTCAAAAGTTGCTAAAATTCATGTTAATTTTTCAGTTGCCAGTGAATTTGGATACTTAGTTGACTACCTGACACCTAAAAGTTTGGTTATAGGACTCTCTCAATCCGGAGAAACTATAGATTTGCTTGATGCTTTAAAAAAAGCCAAGGCAAAAAAAGCAAAAATAGGAAGTTTAGTTAATGTTTTAGGATCAACTCTTTATCGCTTTTCTGATCATAAATTGCTCTTAAATGCCGGAGTGGAGAGGGCAGTAGTATCGACCAAAGCTTTTACTGCTAAACTTGCTCATTTGTTATTAATCGCTTATTATTTATCCGGTAATTATCAGGAAGGGAAAGAAATACTTAAAAATACTATATCAGTTATCAATAATCTTCTTAATGACAAACAGCTGTTAAAAATAAAGGATCTCTCAAGACGTTTATCTCATCAGGAACATATCTATATTATCGGTAGGGGAGCTTCATATCCGATCGCCTTGGAAACAGCCCTTAAAATTAAGGAAGCTTCTTATATTCATGCTGAAGGATTTGCCGGGGGTGAGTTAAAACATGGTGTGATTGCTTTAGTTGATAAAGGTACACCATGTTTGGCTATTCTGCCTAATGACGAAACATATTTTGATACACTTTCAGGTGTAATGGAAATGAAAGCCAGGGGTGGTTATATGATTGGAATTGGATTTAAAAATCATGAAGTATTCGATGAATTTATCGAAACAGGAGATTGTCAGTTGGCTTCAATAATTCCCAATGTAGTTATCGGTCAACTTCTTGGATATTATTTAGCTGTTGAGAAGGGACTGGATCCTGATAAACCCAGAAATCTTGCCAAATCAGTCACTGTTAAGTAAAACCCGAAGATAATTATGAAGAATATTCCCATCGTTATTCTCCATGGATGGAATTTATCATCCCAAAAATTTACGCCTTTAGTTGATGCTCTTTCTGACATTGGCTTTAAAGTCTTATGCCCTGACTTACCGGGTTTTGGTAAAAGCTCTAAACCTTTTAAAGCTCTAACACTTGATGATTATCAGGCTTTTGTCCTGGACTACCTTATAAATAATAGGGTCAGTCAAGCCAATTTTATTTGTCATTCTTTTGGCGGCAGGATTGCAATAAAATTAGCTGTTTCTCATCCCGAAAAAATCAATAAATTAATTCTTTCAGGAGTTCCGGGTCTTCCACCAGTGCCGAAATTCAGGGTAATATTTTTTCTGATTTTAGCAAAGATCGGAAAAATTATTTTCTCCTTGCCTTTTTTATCTTTATTCCGCAATATCCTGCAAAAAATTCTCTACAAATTAGCCGGAGCTTCTGATTTTTACCATACTGATCAAAGTTTAAAGCAGACATTTCAAAATGTTGTCAGTGAAAAATTAACATTATATTTGAGTAAAATTACTGTTCCTGTATATCTAATCTGGGGTCAAAAAGATTCCCTGGTACCTATTTCGATTGCTCAACAAATGAATAATCTGATTCCCTCAAGCAAACTGAAAATTGTTCCGGGAGTTGGCCATAATTTGCCATTTAAGCAACCCATTATTTTTATTAAATATTTGAAAGAATTTCTATAACATCAATGCTTTATAGTCTCTCTTTTATCTTAATAGTTGCTTTTATTGTCAGGACAATTCGTTTGACTTTCTATCATACCTATTTATGGCAACTGAAGGAATATAGACTTGATCGTTATTGGATATTCTTAAAATCACCTTTGGGGAAAAAATTGCTCTTGCATCCTTTAAATTTGTTGAAATGGATCCTTTTAATAATTATTTATGGAGCCTCCTTATTTAATATTCTATCCAAAAGGGAAGTGTTGTTATTTCCTGTAATAATCTATGCTTTTTACATATTTTGGGCTGTTTGGTTATTAGAATTAATTTTGGGAATAAAGGATATATTTTTAAAACGCTGGCGCATACCTGAAATAACTACCAAATCATTACTCATTATAGTATCTGTTTTACTGATTCAATTCTCTTCGATGATAAATATTTTCTGGATGGCCCCTCTTCTCTTAGGACCTATTTTGGATAAAATTTTAGCTCCTTGCGTTGCCATTGTTGTTCAAGTTTTAAATATTCCTGTTTATTTTATTAAGAAATATATTTATTACAAGGCTAAAGTCAAACTTCGCCGGATGCTCAAAACAGAGGTTATAGGCATTACCGGCAGCTTCGGTAAAACATCTGTCAAGATGTTCCTTGCTCAAATATTATCTTCTAAATACTTAGTTTCTCACACACCGGGAAGCTTTAATACTGAAATAGCAATAGCCCGTCACATAATGAGACTTCCCTTTAATGCAGATTTCTTTATCGTGGAAATGGGGGCTTATAAAAAAGGTGAAATAAAAAATATTTGCCGGCTTGTTAATCCTCACATTGCTCTAATAACAGGACTTGGTTCACAGCATTTAGAACTTTTTGGATCCCAGCAAAATTTATTTAATGCTAAATTCGAACTGATTGAAAATCTCCCTCGAAATGGTCTGGCTGTTATTAACAGACATAATTCCCGAATGAATACTTTCATAGATAAGACTGAAAAAATTATAAAGAAAGTTCTGGTTGTTGATAAAACCAAAATGGTTAGAAATTTGAAAGTCTATAAATCTTTCCTGCAATTTGAATTGAAAATCGGTACCCGTATCCATAAATTTAGAGCTAATTTAGCAGGAGAACAAAATGTTGAAAATCTGATTTTGGCAATTATTACAGCCCACCAGCTTAATGTGTCAATTGAAGATATTAAAAAATCTGTTTTGAAATTAAATCCTTGCCGTCAAACGATGCAAATCGTTAAATCAGGGAGAAAATTAACTTTAATTGATGATACCTTTAATGTTAATTTTGAAGCAGTTAGAGCTGCTTTAAACTATCTAAAACTTTATAATGGTTTAAGAGTCCTTTTTTTAAACCCTTTAATTGAATTAGGTGATAAAAATAGCTCTCTGCATGAGGAGATTGGTACTTTATCAGGAGATGTCTGCCATTATCTTATAACGACTAATATGAATAGTTTTAAAAATTTATCTCTTGGAATAAGTAAATCTGACAATAAATTAACTAAATTGATACCTGCAGGTAAGAATGTTGTTGAAAAAATACAAAAAGACTTAAAGGAGAATTCGGTAATATTGTTTAGCGGTAAAGAATCCTCCAAATGGATCCCTTATTTTAAAGATTTCTAAGATAAATGAACATACGACCGATTGCCATCTCTCTCTCACCAAATAGCCAAACTGATGATGTTGGGGAGTGTTTCAAAGCATTTTTAAATTTCACAACTTGGCAAAAGGGAATTTGGGAAGAAAAAGTACAAAATTGGTTTATAAAATATTACCAAGTTAAAAATATATATCTTTTTAACAGCGGCCGATCAGCTCTTTTTGCAATACTTAAAAGTTATGGCATAGGATTTGATGATGAAGTTATTGTCCAAGCCTTCACTTGCGTTGCTGTTCCAGATCCGGTTATTTGGGTTGGAGCAAAACCTGTCTATGTTGATATCGATGAAAGTCTAAATATAGATTGTGGATTATTAAGCCGTTACATAACTAACAAAACGAAGGCTATAATTGTTCAAAATACTTTTGGAATTCCTGCAAAACTAAATGAGATTAAAAAAATTACTCAAAAATATAATCTTGTATTGATAGAAGACTGTTCCCATTCATTAGGTGCAACTTTAGAGGGAAAAAGGATTGGAGATTTCGGAGATGCAGCTTTCTTCAGTTTTGGGCGGGATAAAATAATTTCTTCCGTTTTCGGCGGAGCAGCATTCATCCGCAAATCTGATGCAGATAATAAATTAAAAAGAATTTATGAAGAATTATCTTATCCTAAATTAAGTTGGATTTTAAAACAGCTTTTTCATCCTTTAGCCTTCTTTATCATACTGCCTTTATATAATTTTTATCTTGGAAAGGTTATTCTTTTTCTTATGCAAAAAATTAATATTCTCTCCAAACCGGTTGAAAATATAGAACTGACAGGCGGAATTCCGGCTGTATATCCGCAAAAACTGCCAAATGCCTTAGCACGATTAGCCTTTAATCAACTGCAAAAACTTGAGTCTTTTAATATCAGAAGGAAGGAAATCGCTCAACTTTATTTTGAGAAATTACAAGGATTAAAAAGTATCCGATTGCCGCCCCAAAATAAAGAAGCAATCTATCTCAGATTTAACATCTTAAGTTCTAAAAGGGATGAGATATTCAAAATATTCCGCCGTCATAAAATACTTTTAGGTTTATGGTACTCAAATATAATTGATCCTGTAGGGGTTGATTATAATAAAGTAGGTTATAAGTTAGGAATGGCTAAAAATGCTGAGGAAAAAGCTCATCTCTCTCTGAATTTACCGACCTATCCGACTATAGCAGAGAATCAAGTAATGTACCTTATTAATTTAATCATTAAATATGCAGATTAGAGAAATAGATAATAAAAATAAGTGGGAAAATTTTATTGCTAAATATTCACCCCAAAGTTTGTTTCAGTCATGGAATTGGGGAGAAACAATTAGAAAATCAAATGATAAAAAAGTAAGCTTTAAAAATTATTTCGGTTTGTTTGACTCAGCTAATAATTTAAAAGGCATATTCCAAATTGTTAAAGTTGAAGCAACAAGGGGAACATATTTACATTTAAGGCATGGTCCAATACTTTCTCTCTGGAATTTAAATAATCTTCGTTTCATTAAAAATTATCTGATCAAATTAGCTGAAACTGAAAATGCCGCATTTATTCGTCTTAGTCCTTTAATTGAACTGTCAAAATATCATATCAGTTTGTTTAAAAAATCAGGTTTTATAAATTCTCCTATTCACAGTATGGATGGGGAATACTGTTGGGTGCTGGATCTTGATAAAAGTGATGATGAGTTGTTAAAGGAAATGAGGAAAACCACCCGTTACCTTATCCGTTGGGCTTTAAAAAATAAAGTTGAAATAAAAATCAGTCAGGATAGTTTTGCTATTGGGGAATTTCTGAAATTATATGATCTGACATCTAAAAGACAGCATTTTATCAAACATCAGGGGATCAAAGAAGAATTCGAAATTTTTGCCAAAGAAAATCAGGCTTTGCTTTTTTTGGGTTTTCATCAGAATAAACTCCTTTCATCAGCCATAGTTCTTTTTTATCAAAATCAGGCAATATATCATCACAGTGCTTCAATTAAAGAGAAAATTCCGGTCAATTACTTATTACAATGGCAGGCAATATTGGAAGCAAAAATGAGAAAGCTTAAAATATATAATTTTTGGGGTATAGCTCCGTCTGATAAAGGCAGGCATCCCTGGAAAAATTTAACCTTGTTTAAAAAAGGTTTCGGAGGAAGAACTGTGGAATATCTGCATTCTCAGGATTTGCCGGTTAAGAAAATACCTTATATTAAAACTTACTGTATTGAATATTTCAGAAAACTTTGGAAGGGATATTAAATATTTAGGTATTCTCAACTGAATTAATCTATAATAATAAATATTTAGTTTATGCTATCAGCTCATAAATATTTTATTGCTAAATTTAAGCACTATCATCTGTCATTTAAAAACGCTCTGCAAGGAATTTCTATAGCGCTTTCAACCCAGCAGAATTTCAAAGTGCACCTGTTTATTTCAGCCATAATTCTTATATTTGGATTTTTGTTAAAAATTTCCAGAATAGAAATGCTGCTGATAGTAATCTGTATTGCATTTGGTCTGGGAGCTGAAATGATTAATACCGCTATTGAAGCTATGACTGACTTAATAACCAGTGAATGGAAAAAGGAAGCAAAAATCGCTAAAGATATTTCTGCCGGAATGGTATTAGTTGTAGCAACAGGTACGCTAATAATTGGTTTGTATATCTTTTTTCCAAGACTTTATCAAATATTTGTAAATAATTTATAATATGGGTTTTATTTTAGCAGTATTGATCATCTCCTTTATCATCAATTCATTAAGCATTATTCCTTTTATAAACCTTCTTTATAAATTCAAATTTAAAAGGGCTCACCAGTTTACCGTAGATGCACTTAACCGTCCTACTCCCATTTTTGACATGTATCATAAGAAAAAAGCAGGTATACCAATTGGAGGAGGTTTCTTACTCATACTAACGACCACACTTTTATTTCTTTTTATGTTTCCCGTCTTATATTACTTTTGGATACCGATAACTTCGGTCTATACCAACATTGTGGTTGAAATGAAAATACTTCTCTTTACTTTTATTTCCTTTGGATTAATAGGACTTTATGATGATATCAAGAAAATATTTTTCGGTAAAAAAGAAGGATTTTTTGGATTAAGATTAAGATATAAACTGATATTGGAAATAGTCATATCTCTCCTTATTTCTTTTTGGCTTTATAATGAATTGAAAATATCAATAATTAATATCCCTTTCTTAGGGGTTTGGGATTTAGGGATTTTTTTTCTGCTTTTCTCCTCATTCGTTATAATTTCTTTTGCCAATGCTTTTAACATCACCGATGGTTTAGACGGTTTGGCTACAGGTGTTTTAATGATCGCTCTTATAGCTCTTTGGGTAATTTCCAATTCTATATTGGATACTCCGCTAACTCTTTTTATTGCCATATGGCTGGGAGGAATTATAGCCTTTCTCTATTTCAATATTTATCCCGCCAGAATATTTTTAGGCGATGTCGGAGCTTTGTCTTTCGGGGCAACACTTGCAGTTATAGGTCTTCTTTTGGGAAAAACTTTTTCACTTATAATTATCGGTGGTATCTTTGTATTAGAAATATTCACTTCGTTAATTCAGCTTTTGAGTAAAAAATATGCCGGAAAAAAACTTATGAAGGTTGCTCCACTCCATTTGTATCTTCAGGAGAAAGGCTGGCATGAATCAACGATAGTCCTGCGCTCCTGGTTAGCTACAATTGTCCTGGCTATGCTTGGATTGTGGATGGCTTTTATCAGCTGAAATTGAACATCCGCCATGCTGACCCCCGAATTATTATATGAGAAAAAAAGATTACCTTAAGTATTTACCGCAAGAAAAAAAAATAAACCTTTTTCTTTTTGGTCTGGCCGTAATGTTTACTGTTTTTGGGTTGGTTATGATCTATGAAGCTTCAAATGTGGCGGCTTTTCAATTATTTAATGATAAATATCATTTTGTAAAAGATCAATTAACCTGGGCTATTTTCGGTTTTGGACTCTTAATAATTTCATCTCGAATCCACTATAAAAAATATTTTAATTTGGCTGCCCCTTTGTTGGTTGTTTCGATAATTAGTCTAATTGCTGTCTTAATACCGGGAATTGGACTTAAGCTATTAGGTGCCAGACGGTGGATTTCTATTGGTCAATTTTCTTTTCAGCCGTCAGAACTCTCCAAAATCAGTCTCATTTTGTATTTATCTGCCTGGTTAACATCTAAAGAAAAAGGCAGGCTGGGGGCATTTATCTTTCTCTTAGGATTAATTGTCGGTTTGATCATTCTTCAGCCGGATTTGGGAACGGCAGTAATTCTAACTTCGATTTTTATGATGATGTATTTTATTTCACAGGCACCTATTTGGCACTTTTTAGTTCTTATCCCAAGCGCCATAGTCTCAATAATTATATTGGCCATTGTATCTCCGTATCGCTATCAGAGACTTATGACTTTTTTTGATCCAAACCGTGATCCTTTAGGATCTTCCTATCACATCAGACAAATATTAATTTCACTCGGATCAGGTGGAATATTCGGTTTAGGTTTGGGAGCTTCGCGTCAGAAATACCAATTTTTACCTGAAGCAACAACTGATTCTATTTTTGCCATTATTGGTGAAGAACTGGGATTTTTAGGAACATGTTTTTTAATTATCATGTTTTTAATTTTTTTATATCGCATTTATATAATTGTTAAATCTTCACCGGATAAATTTGCATTTTTATTATCCGCTGGCATATTATCACTGTTCGGATTTCAAATATTAATAAATATCGGAGCCATGGTTGCCATTTTTCCGTTAACAGGCATTCCACTGCCTTTTATATCTTATGGCGGATCAAACCTGATAATCTCTCTGTTATCTATAGGCATTCTTCTTAATATCAGTAAGTACAGAGTTCAAAAAAAATAAGAATGAAAAAAAACTCTCTTTTTATTTGTGGCGGTCATTTTTCACCGGCAATAGCTTTAATTGAACAGTTAAGACAGCATAGCAATCTTTCTCTCTATTATGTTGGCAGAAAATATGCAACAGAAGGGGATAATGCCCTTTCATTGGAATATAAGGAAATTACCCGGTTAAAAATACCTTTTTTAATTCTGACTACCGGAAGATTACAGCGTCATTTTTCTAAAAATACAATTTTGTCACTTTTAAAAATTCCCCAAGGATTTATAAGCAGTTTATCTTATCTTAACAAATATAAACCTGACCTTGTAGTATCTTTCGGAAGCTATATTGCTTTGCCGGTCTGCCTTTCTGCAAAAATATTAGGTATTCCGGTAATAACTCATGAACAAACGAGAATTTTAGGTTTAACTAACCGCATTATCGCTTTGTTTGCTAAATATACCTGTTTAACTTTTATTGATACAAAATCAGTGCCTTCTTTTAGTAAAACTGTTGTAACAGGATTGCCAATCAGAAAATCAATTATCAAACCTATCTATAGCGGTTTAACCTCTTTTGGAAATTCAAAATTGCCTTTAATTTATATTACCGGAGGAAGCCTTGGATCACAGTTTATTAATGCACTAATTTATGAGATTCTGCCCGATTTGTTAAAAAAATATCGTATTATTCATGTCTGTGGCGTCAGTTCCAATAGCTTTGATTATCATCGATTGTCTAAATTAAGATCGACACTCGAAAAAAAGTATAAAGATAATTATTATCTTACACCCACTCTTGAATATCAGAAGGTTGGCGAAGTCTTAAAGAATTCTTCATTGGTTGTCGGCCGTTCTGGAGCAAATTCTGTGGCTGAAATTTTAGAACATGGCAAAAAAGCTATTCTTATTCCATTACCCTTTTCAGCTACTAATGAACAAATGAGTAATGCATTGTTTTTAAAAGATTTGGGTTTAGCTGAAATATTAAATCAGAATAATCTGAAAGGTAAAATTTTAAAATTAACGATAGATGAAATTGTGAGTAATAATAAAATAAAAATACCAAAAAATAAAATTCAATTTCAAACATTAAATGGAGCCAGAAAATTAGCTGATTTAATTATGTCTGCAGTCAACTCTTAAGGAG
>MFJA01000046.1:19535-21312 GCA_001779055.1 Candidatus Gottesmanbacteria bacterium RBG_16_37_8 | reverse complement strand
ATTTATCAAAAAGCAAAGTATATTAAAATCAGTCTTCAAATTTTGGCAGAGATCAAGAATTTTTTTTTTGATTATCATTTGCCTGATATTGATATTAGCTCTAATAAAAATTTGTTGGGAGCTCCTTAAGATTAAAAAAATTATCATTATCTCTGAGAATAACAATATTGCGGGTTTATCCGTTTTTAATCGTAAAAACCTGCTTTTTCTCAATGATGATGTTACCAGGAATTTACTGTTGACCAGAAATATTTTTCTGAAAGATATTGTTATAGAAAAAAAGTTTCCTTCACAAATTATGATAAAAACAGTCTGGCGTAAACCAATAGCTTCTATTTCTACTTCCGGAGAACAGATTTTAATTGATGATGAAGGATTTCCCGCATTTCCAAATGATAATCTATCTTATCAAGTTCCCCAAATTTTTTTATCAAAAGTTATTTTTGGAAGCCGTTCTCCTGATTGGAGACTTTTAAAATCTGCTGATTTTATTAAAGAATTAAATCAAAAAGATATAATAATATCGCGCTTAACCTTTAATGAAAATACATCTGAAATAGTTGCTCTTATAGATGATTCTGTTATGGTATTGATTCCTTATAATTTTGATCCGACCTCAATTAGCGCCTCTTTACAAACAATTATCTCAAGGTTTAGAATAGAGGGGAAATTTATAACAAAAATTGATTTTCGCTTTGATAAACCGGTTGTAGTTCTAAAAAATGAATAATAAAAATTATCAATTAATAAGAATCATAGCCATCGATGAATAAGAGGATTATTGCCGGAATTGACATTGGAAGTTCAAAGGTTATTACCATCATAGCTTCTGTCCCCGAAACAGGTCATTTAAATATAATTGGAGTAGCTACCAACCACAGTAGGGGTATAAAAAAAGGACAAATTGTAGATATTGAGGATGCGACTCAAAGTGTTGTACAAAGTCTTGAAGCAGCTGAAAGGATGGCTGGTTATTCAATTTCTTCTGCATATTTTTCCATAGGAGGAGCCCATATTGCTTCACAAAACTCACATGGTGTTGTTGCCGTTGCAGAACCTCATAAGGAAATAACCCCTGATGATGTCAAACGGGCTGTTGATGCCGCCAGAGCCGTTTCTATGGCTTCAACCAGGGAAATTCTTCATGTTCTACCGAGGGAATTTATCGTTGATAGCCAGGAGGGGATCAAAGATCCTGTCGGTATGACCGGCGTCAGGTTAGAAGTTAATACCCATTTAATAACCGCAGGTACAACAGCTCTAAAAAATATGGAAAAATGTGCATCCCTTGTTGGGATTGATGTTGACGGATTTATTTTTAATGGATTAGCTGCTTCCACAGCTGTTCTGACTGAAACGGAAAAAGAATTAGGTGTAGTTATGGTCGACTTAGGTGCAGGGACAATGGATATCTGTATCTATATTGACGGCGCCCTTTCTTATTCATCGGTTTTACCAATTGGAGCCCGTAATATTACCAATGATTTAGCCATAGGCTTCAGGATTTCTTTAGAAAGTGCCGAAAATATCAAACTACTTTTAAACCAGAAAAACATACAGCCACAACCTCCGGAGGAAGTCCTGATGCCTTTTAAGAAAGATAAGCATAAAAATGAGGATGCTGATGATATCAATTTAACTTCTTTAAATCTTCCTGAGGGTTTAAATAAGGCTTCCAGGAAAACTTTGATTGATGGCATAATCAAACCCCGCTTAAATGAAATGTTCACTATGGTTGGTTTGGAAATTAAAAAAAGCGGATTTGGAGGATTAACCC
>MFJA01000046.1:19080-19476 GCA_001779055.1 Candidatus Gottesmanbacteria bacterium RBG_16_37_8 | reverse complement strand
GGTTCGCATTGGTTTACCGCAAAATCTGACCGGATTAATTGATGAAGTCATCCATCCTTCATATGCGGTATCCGCAGGTTTGGTTACCTATGGATCAAAATCCGGAATAGTTTCCAAAGAAAAATTCTCAATTGGGAAGCTGTCAAAATATGTTGATGCAGTTCCAGTTCAAGGGGTTGTCAAAAAAGTTATTGATTTGGTAAAATCGTTTCTCCCGTGACATCTTTTAATCTGCCCAGAAAGGAGTCGTCATGTTAATTAAACCGGATATTGCCAGATTTGCCAAGATTAAAGTTGTCGGAATTGGAGGCGGCGGTTGTAACGCAATCAATTCAATGATGAATTCCACGCAAGTTCAGGGTGTGGACTTCATCGGTATAAACACAGATGCTCAAG
>MFJA01000046.1:18736-19071 GCA_001779055.1 Candidatus Gottesmanbacteria bacterium RBG_16_37_8 | reverse complement strand
CCTGCAGTGCTCCTGTTAAGATTCAAATTGGAGATGATTTAACCAAAGGTTTAGGAGCTGGAGGAGATCCGGAACTTGGTCGCCAGGCAGCAGAAGAATCCCGGGACAAAATTAAAGAACTTCTTCTTGATTCAGATATGGTCTTTTTAACCTGCGGCGAAGGTGGGGGAACAGGTACTGGTGCAACCCCAATAATTGCTGAAATAGCTAAAGAAAATAATGGTTTGACTGTGGCTGTTGTTACTAAGCCGTTTTCCTTCGAAGGTACCCGAAGAATGTTGACTGCCGAAGAAGGAATCCTCAATCTAAAAGAAAAAGTCGATACTCTGATTATT
>MFJA01000046.1:18403-18715 GCA_001779055.1 Candidatus Gottesmanbacteria bacterium RBG_16_37_8 | reverse complement strand
TGACTTTAGTTGATGCTTTCAAGATTGTAGATTCAGTCTTAGGTCAGGGAGTGACGGGTATTTCCGACCTGATCACCCTGCCCGGACTGATTAATGTTGATTTTGCCGATGTTAGGGCTATTATGAAAGATGCCGGTTCAGCTTTGATGGGGATTGGATCAGGTGTTGGAGAAAATCGCGCCGCCGCCGCAGCCCGTATGGCCATTTCCTCACCCTTATTGGAAATATCCATTGATGGGGCTAAGGGTATTCTCTTTAATATTACAGGTGGTGCTGATTTAACCATGAATGAAGTAGACGAGGCGGCTAAGT
>MFJA01000046.1:18248-18373 GCA_001779055.1 Candidatus Gottesmanbacteria bacterium RBG_16_37_8 | reverse complement strand
ACATTATTTTTGGTGCCACAATAGACGAGCAGATGGTTGATCAGTTGAAAATTACAGTGGTAGCAACAGGTTTTGACGAAACCAAGAAGAAATTAAAAGAGTTATCTGTAAAACCGGATATTTCA
>MFJA01000046.1:13993-18117 GCA_001779055.1 Candidatus Gottesmanbacteria bacterium RBG_16_37_8 | reverse complement strand
TTTTAGCTACTTAATAACAGTCCCCAAAACTTATTTTTAAAAGTTCAGTAATTATTAGAGTTTATTCTGATGGAATGCAATAAACGACAATCGTTGACAAATATGACATAATACTCTTATATGTCACCTATTAATTTAACTAAATTACTTAAAAAGTATAAATCTGGATGGGTCGCCGTAAGTAGTGACTATAGCCATGTGGTTGCACATGCTAAAAAGTTCATTGAATTACAAAAAATAGTAAAAGATAGAAAAGATGTCGTTGTGATACAAGCTTTTGAAAATTACTACAACTACCTCTCATGAAGCTTCCATATTATTTAGCTCCTGGACAGCCAAGAAGTGCAGGTATTCCATTTGTTAAAGTTATCTATAAGAATAAAACTAAAAAAACGACTCCCGTACTTACGTTAGTCGATTCAGGTGCACAAGTATCATATGCACCTCTTGATTTTGCACTTTGGTTAGGTATAAAAGTAGATCATAAACACCCATTAGATCTTAGAGGATTTAATAACGTTGTTACGACTTGCTATCCTGGGTTAACAACGCTGGAAATAGATGGTCGTGATATAGAAATTCCTGTTTATTATGGGGGTGCCGCAAACCTTCAATGCATTTTAGGACAAGACCCTTTTTTTGATTTAGTAAAAATTACGTTTGAAAGATATAACAATTTGTTCTCAATTGATTGGTTAATAAAATCGACAAAAATCAACTAGCAGCATTTTGATATAATCTGCGATATGGGTGAATTCTTACGAGAGCCAGGTGGTAGTTTATATCCAGCATTTGAAAAAAGACCAGAAATGGAACCAGTAAGGCCAGAATTAGAGCCTGAAGGACCGCGTGTTGTTGGTTTATTTATATCACCTGGTAAAGGATTACCTATGATGGCACAATCTTCTGTAAATGCTGTGGCTGGAAAGGGACTAGAAGGAGACAGATATTTCTATGGTACTGGGGCATATTCAAAGGCAAAACCTCCAAAGATTCGGGATGTTTCAATCATTTCATTAGAAGACATACAAGCTGTTAATGCAGAAGACGGGCCAGAATTCACTCTTGAAGATACAAGACGTAACATAATTGTGACTGGATTTAAACTAAACGAGCTTGTTGGAAAAACAATTAAACTTGGCCAGGTAATTATTCAGGTGACTGGATTATGTGAACCTTGTGATCGCCCCTCAAGTCTATCAAAGAAAAGCGGATTCAAATCGCGTTTCGAAAATCGGGGAGGAATCAGAGGTCAAATCGTAAATGATGGTGAAATCAGAGTAGGAAGCAAGTTTGAAATAATCCCCCAAGAATAATCAATTTATTTTGTTGACAATCCCAACTTACTTTGTTACTTTAGCCCTGTTCTTTAAGACTTAAGAAAGAGTTTTTCTTTTGAAGATTTTCTGAAAAGTATTGAAGCTAAAAGCTAAAGACGAATGGGACATCCCCACCTTCCTCCGCCAGGGCAAACACTAAATCTCCCGAGGTGTCCTATCTAATACACTCCTAAGGTGTCTTAAGGTGTCTTAGACTTTTCAGTAAGCTTGCTTTCAGGTAAAATATAAACTTATGTTCAAAGCGGTTTACCCCAATGCCGATTTTGTAAAAATTGAAAAAGAAATCTTCTCCTATTGGGAAAAAAATAAAATTATAGCTAAATATCTGGAGAAAAATAAGAATTCCGCTAAACGTTTTTCTTTTTTTGACGGTCCGATAACAGCCAATAATCCCATGGGTGTTCATCATGCCTGGGGCCGTACTTATAAAGACCTTTGGCAGAGATTTTATAATTTATCAGGTTACCGGCAAAGATTCCAAAACGGTTTTGATTGTCAGGGTCTCTGGGTAGAGGTAGAGGTTGAAAAAGAGCTTGGTCTGAAAACAAAAAAAGACATCGAAAACTTGATTGCAGGAGATAAAAAGAAAAGTATTGCCAAATTTGTTCAGCTTTGTAAAGAAAGAGTATTGAAATTTAGCCGAATTCAAACAGAACAAAGTCAAAGGCTGGGCTATTTTATGGACTGGAAAAATTCCTACTTTACCATGTCTGATGAAAATAATTATATGATTTGGCATTTGTTAAAAGTTTGTTGGT
Organism: Candidatus Gottesmanbacteria bacterium RBG_16_37_8; assembly: GCA_001779055.1. Classification (GTDB taxonomy): domain Bacteria; phylum Patescibacteriota; class Microgenomatia; order 2-02-FULL-39-11; family 2-02-FULL-39-11; genus 2-02-FULL-39-14. The sequence continues at coordinate 16,019 of MFJA01000046.1, read as the reverse complement.
TACGGGGTTGGATTTATAAAGGACATGATGTTGTACCATGGTGTCCCCGCTGTGAAACAGCTATTTCTCAACATGAGATATTGACCGAAGACTATCAGGCAGTTACTCATGAAACAGTCTATCTGAAGTTTCCAATAGTCGGTTGTGATAATGAGTATCTGACAGTCTGGACAACCACTCCCTGGACAGTTCCTGCCAATACAGCTGTAGCTGTAGGGAAAGATCTGATCTATTCACTTGTTCAAGTTGATAACGGAGAAAAATATTGGATAGCTAAAGACTTAGTAGATTCTGTTTTAGGTAATATAAATAAAAAAGTAATAACCGCCGTCTCAGGTGAGAAGTTGGCAGGCCTTAAATATATAGGTCCCTATGATCATCTCCCGCAAGTTAAAAAAGCAGCCAAAGTTGATCCAAAATCCTTTCATTCTGTAGTTGTCACAGATGAGCAACTGATGCCTATATCAACCATTGAAGGTACCGGTTTGGTACATACTTCACCTTCAACAGGAGAAGAAGATTTTAAATTGGGAAAAAAACTGGGACTGACACCTGTAACACCGGTTATAGCTGATAATGCTGATTATCTGGAAGGAATGGGAGAATTGACCGGTAAAAATGCCAAGAAGCACCCGGAAGTAATTCTCGAATATTTAAGAAATAAAGGCCATCAATTTCTTCTAAAGACTCAAAATATTTCCCATCGCTATCCCAGATGTTGGCGCTGCAAAACTGAACTGGTCTGGAAAATTGCTGATGAATGGTATATAGCCATGGATAAAAATGATCCGACAGATAAAAAACAGCGCACTCTAAGGCAACAATTAAAAGATATAACCCGTAAAATTAATTGGCGTCCTAATTTTGGTCTTGATCGTGAATTGGATTGGCTGGAAAATATGCATGACTGGCTTATTTCCAAAAAAAACCGTTATTGGGGCCTGGCTTTGCCTATTTATGAGTGTTCAAAATGCACTAATTTTGAAATTGTAGGATCTAAGGAAGAATTACAGCAAAAAGCTCTGGTTGGGTGGGATAAATTTGAAGGCAATTCTCCTCATAAGCCATGGATTGACGAGGTCAAAATAAGATGTGCTAAATGTAATAGCATTGTCGCCAGGATTGATGATGTTGGTAATCCCTGGTTGGATGCAGGAATAATCAGCTTCTCAACAATCTCTAAGGACAATCAAGGACTGCCATTATATAAAATAGACAAAAAAGAATGGCAAAAATGGTACCCTGCAGATTTCATCACTGAATCTTTTCCGGGACAGTTTAAAAATTGGTTTTATTCTCTTCTGGTAATGGGAACAGTTCTGGAGAAAACGAATCCCTTTAAAACGGTACTTGGTTTCGCAACTCTTTTAAGCGAGGATGGACGGCCAATGCATAAATCATGGGGCAATGCCATAGAATTTAATGAAGGTGCGGATAAAATAGGTGTTGATGTTATGCGCTGGATGTTTGCAAAACAGGATCCTGAACAGAATATTTTATTCGGTTATAAAAAAGCCGATGAAACCAGAAGAAAGTTTCATCTTATGCTTTGGAATATCTATAATTTTTTTGTAACTTATGCCAATATCGATAATTTTACACCCCGCAAATTAAAGAAGTTAAGTTCTGAAAATAACCTTGATCGCTGGATTCTTTCCAGATTAAATTCAGTAATAGATATTGTTGAAAAATCATTAAAAAAATATGATGCTCAATCTGCCTCTCTTAATCTGGAATATTTAGTATCCGATCTGTCACAATGGTATGTTCGCAGGTCACGTGACAGAGTTGGTCCAACAGCAACAAATGCTGCTGATAAAGAAACTTTTTACCGGACTTTATATGAAATACTGCTCACTTTAACAAAATTACTGGCTCCCTTTATTCCATATCTTAGTGAATATTTATTTTGCGCTCTGACAGGAGAGATGTCCGTTCATTTGAGTGAATGGCCGCCGGTAAATCATGAATTGATAGATAATAATCTTGAAAATCAGATGAAACTGGTAAGACAAATAGTTGAAAA
>MFJA01000046.1:12887-13948 GCA_001779055.1 Candidatus Gottesmanbacteria bacterium RBG_16_37_8 | reverse complement strand
AGCCTCTGGCAAAGTTGGATATAGAAATGACTGGTGATTACCAATCTGTAAATCAAAACCTCTGGCAAATTGCACTTGATGAATTAAATATTAAAAATCTGGAAATTAACGGGAAAATAAAATATCCGCCAAAGGAAATAAAAATATCAGCCGCTTTACTCACCAAAGAGGGTCAGGCCAGAGAAATTATAAGATCGGTTCAAATCATGCGTAAAGAGAAAGGTTTGAAATTAACAGACAGGATTAATTTATTGCTCAAAAGTTGGCCTTTGGAATTTGCTGATTATATCAAAAGGGAAACTTTGGCTCAGAAAATTGAAAAAGGAGATAAAGATGAAATTGTTAAATTATGAATTATATCCGTCGGCTTGATCCTTATCTTTTAATTCCGGCTTTTGGCATATCAGGTATCAGTATTTTTTTACTTTTATCGACCAGTCCCAATTTATTTATTGCTCAACTCACTTACACAGTATTTGGTATTTTTTTATATTTGATGTTGGTTTCAGTTGATTATCGAATTTGGCCTAAATATATTTATATATTTTATCTTCTATCGATTTTCCTCTTATGTGTAATTTTTTTCCTGCCTCAAGTCCGGGGTGCACATCGCTGGATAAATTTTGGTTACTTTGTGTTACAACCGTCAGAGATTCTTAAACCTCTTATTATTATCATTTTCGCATCATTATTGGCTAAAATTAATAAACCGGAAATAAGTTCTCTTTTTTGGCATACTCTCGCTTTTATACCGATTCTGGTACTGATATTCTTTCAACCGGATCTTGGCAATACAATTATTTACCTTACCTTTTTTGTAAGTCTTCTAATTATTTCAGGGTTGAATCTGAAAATTTTATTAACCGCTGCATTTTCTTTTGTAATTTTAATTCCTGGTATTTGGTTTATTTTAAAAGATTATCAGAAACTGCGTCTTTTATCCTTTCTAAATCCTAATCTGGATCCTTTAGGAGCTGGTTATAACGCTATTCAGTCAATGATTGCTATCGGTTCCGGTGGACTGACAGGTCTCGGGCTTGGACGGGGAACGCAAAGCCGGC
>MFJA01000046.1:10287-12853 GCA_001779055.1 Candidatus Gottesmanbacteria bacterium RBG_16_37_8 | reverse complement strand
ATTTGCTTCTCTGGTAGAATCATTAGGATTTTTCGGAGGTTTTATTTTAATAATTCTATATCTAATTATCCTGGTCAGAATATTGATTATCGCCTTAAATTCTGAAAGCCGTTTGGGGCGATTGATCACCATAGGGATTTTTTGTCAGATTTTTGCCCAAATCTTTATAAATATAGGTATGAATTTAGGACTTTTACCGATAACCGGAATCACTTTACCATTGCTTTCTTATGGAGGAAGCTCCATTGTCAGTACTTATCTGAGCCTTGGAATAATCAGTAGTTTAACTTCAACAATGCCCAAAAAGCTCCTTGTGATAAGATAATTTATCATCTATAATATATGACTATGAATTACGCGATTGCAGAGGTCGGCGGTAAGCAATATGTTCTTACAGAAGGTAAAAAAGTAATTGTTGATAAAATTGACCAAAAGGAAGGGGAGAATTACAGTTTCGATAAAATTCTTCTGGTTAAATCAGCTGAATCCTTATTAATAGGAACACCTTACGTTGAAAACGTCAAAGTCTCCGGGAAAATAGTTAAACAGTATAAAGGAGAAAAAATTGACGTTATGAAGTTTAAAGCCAAAGTCCGTTACAGAAGGAAAATAGGCTTTAGACCTTTTTTAACAGATATCCTGGTTGAAGAAATCAAAACTTCTGCAAAAATTGACAACCGTGAAAAGAGAGTGTAAACTCCAGACAGGATTTTCACGAAAATACAGCTATGGCACATATTAAAACAGGTGGTACAACAAAAGGCAACCGCGATTCTATTTCCAAAAGATTAGGAGTGAAATTATATGGCGGACAAGTTGCCATTCCGGGTAATATTATTATCAGACAAAAGGGAACTAAATATCATCCCGGAAATGGAGTCAAGATGGGTAAAGACTTTACTCTTTTTGCAGTAAAAGAGGGGACAGTAAATTTCAAAAATCGGCTTAACCGGAAAATAGTCGAAGTTATCTAACCAATTATGGCAGAGCCTACAACATTTCAGGAACTGATCCAATTAGAAATCAATCTTCTTCAGCCTAATCCCTTACAGGTTAGAAATCTGATCAAAAGTGAATCCCTGGTTGATTTAGTGGAGTCAATCAAAGAACATGGTGTATTGGAGCCGTTGGTTGTCGCCAAGACTCCTGCCGGTTTCCAGATAATTGCCGGTGAAAGACGCTGGCGGGCGGCCAAAATTGTGGGATTAAAAAGCGTACCTGTTGTTGTTAAAGAAACCGATACCAGAGGCATGCTTGAATTGGCCTTAGTTGAAAATGTCCAAAGGGAAGATCTTAATCCAATCGAAAGAGCCCAGGGTTTTCAGAGGTTAATGGATGATTATACTATTACAGTAACCGAAATTGCCAAAAGGATAGGAAAAAGTCTCGCTTATGTTTCCAATACATTAAGGTTATTATCTTTGCCTGATGCTATCAAAGACGGTCTAATCTCTTCTGACCTCACTGAAGGTCATGCAAGGGCGATAGCCGGTCTTGGAGATGGCAAATTAATGATAGACGCTTATAAGAAAATTTTGGCTGAAGGTTCTTCAGTCAGAAGAACTGAAGATTTAGTTAGAAGAATCAAGGAAGAAAAATTCATGCCTGTTCGAAAAGGCTCCACCCGAATTCAAAGCGTGGAATTGGAATCTTTAGCAAAACAATTATCAGAGTGGTTGAACACTACAGTCAGAGTTAACCAGTCAACTGTTTCAGCTAAGATACAAATAATTTTCAGAGGCAAACCGGAAGAAACTACAGAAGCAATCAATAAAATGCATCAGCTTCTTCTTAAACTCCCAGGCGGTAGCTAATATGGGGTATTAATCCCAACCCGTTAATTGGCCAATACCTGAAAATTGCTTTTCCAATGATAAGTTTGTGGTTAATAGGACCGAACTCTCTGGAATCAGAACTGTGCGGTCGATTATCACCCATAACAAAATAGTGTTCTTCAGGTATATCAATAGTCACTCCATCCTGGACAAAACCTCCCGGAAACAGAGAAGTAATTTCTTCAAGATATGGTTCGCTTAATAATTTATCGTTAACATAAACTTTTCCTTTGGCAATCATTATTTTTTCTCCGGGAAGACCGATTATCCTCTTAATGTAGTCTACCTCCAGGTTAACCGGGGCTTTAAAAATCACCACATCTCCCCGCTGCGGAGATCCGAACCGGTAACTTATTTTATCGGTAATTATATATTCATTGTTTTTAAAACTGGGTTCCATTGAACTGCCTTTAACTTCATGAGGCTGGATTATAAAGAGGTAAATAACAACAAAAACTGATAAAGCCACCACAATTGTTTCTAAAAAGTCGAAAAAGAAGCTGACAGCTGATTTAAAAAGTTTTATCATAAAAAATGGTTTCTTATTATTATTTTCATCATCTTTGTCGTTATAAAAATTAGAATTCTTGGCTACCGCTACATGACTTTGCTGTTCTCTTTTTGGCAAGTTAAGAACAACCTCTGCTTTATTACTTTTGCTGATAGGCATGATTTAATATTATAGGTATATTTCTGTTGGCTTCGCAACCATCAATTCGCTATAATGAAAA
>MFJA01000046.1:5595-10272 GCA_001779055.1 Candidatus Gottesmanbacteria bacterium RBG_16_37_8 | reverse complement strand
GCTCAGTAGGGTTAGAGCGTTCGGTTCACATCCGAAAGGTCCCTGGTTCGAATCCAGGCATGAGCACAGATTTTTTACCCTAATTCACAATTCACTCCCGGAGTGCAATTCACTCCCGGAGTGCAAATGTATAAATTTGGTTTGAAATCACTCCCGGAGTGCAAATGTATAAATTTGGTTTAGTCCGGGATTGCGGTTTGGGGACTTTTGCAGGCTTACAAAAAATAATAAGTCCGAACATCTTCCTTTACCCAAAGCTCAAATTTTTCACCCTCACGTCTACGTTTATACCGGCAGAAGCTGAAGAAAAGCTGATTTTCCTGGAGAATAAATTAATCTAAATTCTAGAGGTTTATCTTTTTGGAGCTTAATTTGATATATTCTATTTTTCACCTCTTCTCCTTTTTTAGCCAGCATTACATAAAGTGTTGTATTAACCGATTGATTTGATTTTATTTTTAAATTATAATTTCCTCCTGCAGGATTTACTTTAATCAGTATATTTTCTTCACTCTCAACTGACGATTTGTCATTTCCAGTTAAAGTCATTTGTAAATTTGTATCTGCAGTAATTGATAAAATAATCTGATCGGACAGATTGGGAATGGCTGATTCTCTAGTCACTTCAATTTCCGGTAAGTCCAGAAACTTTAGTATTTCTTTAATTGCAGCTTTTGAAGCTATGGTATCTTGATGGTTGCCCTCAATATTCAAATTATCCAACCCGGCGATCCGACTGCTTTCAACAAGAATCGTATCATCACCCTCTAAATTCTTTTCATAACTAACCGGCTTTCCGTCGATCCATTCCCCAGCTCTTCTTTCTTGTTTGGAGGGAGCAATAATATTTATATATCTTAGTGTAGATCGGTTTTTTCCTGATACAGTTTCTTTTAATGGAAGATTAACAGGGTTTGATAATGGATGATTAATTAACCAGGTATTTTTCTGGTTCATATCAAAGTAATGTATAGGGTTACCGTTTTTCTTTAAATAATCAAAAATAGGCAGTAATGAATTAATTATCGGTGCACTGTTTTGCACTACTTCCCGACGTGATTTTATAAGTTTAAGATCAGCCGGTTTTAATTCCCGGAAATTATTGAAAAAAGGTATCCCAATTGATCTGATTTGACATTTCCAAAGAATGGTTTCCAGCAGTAATTTCATTGCCTGATCTTCGATAGTATCCAGATTGCCCTTTTCCCAGACATTATAAGCTACAACAGTTCCTTTATGCGGTGTGCCTGCAGTGAGTATTTTTAACGCTTTGTTATTAGCGTATTTCTGAACGTAACTTCTTAAAACCAAACCACCCAAACTGTGACCAACCATTTTAAACTTAGTTCCGCTTGGATGATCTTGTGAAATTGTATCGATATAATTTTTAAAATTATCAGCTAGTACTTCCGGAGTCTGGCGCCAGTCATAGGAATAAAAATATACATCTTTATTCATCTCTAGTTTGGCGTCTACGGTGAGAGTATCAAGTAAAGCTTTATAATATAATTTTGCAAGAATAGGTACCGGTATCCAATCTCCGTTAACTGATAAATCACACGGTATACCTCTTATTGAATTTATAGAAGATAATATTCCGGGTACTATAACTATTGGAGCTTTTCGAGGAATTATTTCCGGCAATTCATCCGTCGTCGCCAACCCAATCTTTGAAGAGTTATAATTAGTTTCACCAGCATACCACATTTTATAATTATTAATATCTTTAAATACATTTGTTGAAAGAATAAAGAAATAATCCCAATCATTAGGAGGAGTTCCTCTGGGCACTACTGGATTTTGAGTATATTTTTCCCAAGTAATTCCGTCTAGAGATTGTGCATACCCAATTCCATGAGCGTGATACCAAATGTGAAATATATATCCATCATAATAAACACTTGGGTCATTAACACCATCTCCGCCAGATGTTTCCCACGATTGCACAGGTCTTATAACTGGATTTCCAGAATATTTTGTCCAATTTTTACCATCTATTGATGTGGCGAATCCTATTTTCCATCTAAGTGATGAAACAGTTTTCGAGGTTGCGGAATACCACATATAGAATTGATTATCATCAGTTTTCTCAACCTCTGGTTGATATACTGCTTTATTATCCCATCCTGTTTGAGAAGGTTCTAATACTGGATTTCCAGAATATTTTGTCCAATGTATTCCATCTGGTGAAGATGCAAAACCAATCTTCCAATTCTCTTTAGTCACAGGTCCATTATTACCTGAATACCACATCAGATAATTTGTTCCATCAAATATTACAGATGCCTGTGCAGCGATATAACTATCCCAACCAGTCTCAGAGCTTGCTTTAAGAACTGGATCACCATCATATTTATTCCAAGTAATACCATCAGTTGAAGTTGCATAGCCAATTTGTTCTCTACCTGTTCTATCAGAACCTGTATACCACATTTTATATTCGGATCCTTCTTTAATCACAGTTCCAGGGTATATATATTTTTCGTCCCATTCACCAGGAGCTCCAGGTTCTACTATTGGATTTCCTGAATATTTAATCCAATTCGTAGCTGCGATAATATTTTGAGGAAAAATTATCCTTAGAAGAAAAATTATTAAAACATAAGAAAACAGATAAAATGTCTTCAAACGCTTAATTTTGAAAAATAAAGTAAAATAAAATAACATTAGTTCTAATTTAATAATGATTAATTTTTAATAAATGTCAAGTAGAAATAACAGTAATAAAATAACTTTATTTGTAATTACATATAACGAAGAAGAGAATATTAAACAACTATTTAAAAGTTTTAAATGGGTTGATGATATTACTATTGTCGATTCGTTTAGTGAAGATAATACTATTAAAATAGCAAAAAAATTCACTAATAAAATTTATTTAAATAAATTTATTAATTTTCAAAAACAAAGAAACTTCTCTTTAAATAAAATAAAATCAAAATGGATTTTGATGATTGATGCTGATGAAGTCCTTTCTCCAGGTTCAAAATTTATAATTCAAGAATTAATAAAAGATAAAAGTGTAGACGGTTATTGGTTTCCACGAAGACAATATATTAATAAATGCACTTATTTAAAATTCGGATATTTTTATCCAGATTGGCAACTTCGATTATTCCGAAATGATAAAGGGTACATGTTTAAAGGTTTAATTCATGAACGTATCGCGATACCGGAAAATAAAACAAAATTTGTTAAAAATGTGGAAATATATCATAATCCTTCAAGGTCAAAATATAACTCATTTAAATCTTTTTTTCGTTTTGTTAAATATATACAAATTGAAGGAAAGGAAGTGTCAAAAGAAGAAATTTCCAATTTAAATTTATTAAAAAATATTTTAATTGAAACAGTACGACATTCATTTCGGTCATTTATTCGTAAAAAAGGATATTTAGATGGGTATAACGGATTTCGTGCGGCGATTAATTTCGGATTTTACCAAGGTGGAATTGCTTTATACGCTTTATTATTTAGACTTAATATTCTTAAAAAATGAAAATTGCGGTTGTTCATAATTTGCGGCCCGGCGGGGCCAAACGGGTCCTTTATGAACAAGTTAAAATATTGTCCAAAAATCATACTCTTGATATTTATACCTTCAAATCGTCAGGTGATAAATATTTTCCCTTAAAAAATTTAGTCAGAAATTATTATGAAATTGATTATAATTATCCGGAACACTTTCCCAAATCGGTTCTGTCAATATATCGGCAATTGCCCAAAGCCTACCGCAAAATGGCAGAGTTAATAAACCCGGGAAACTATGATTTAGCTTATGTTTTTCCCTGCTTTCTGACCCAAGCACCTTTTGTTTTAAGATATTTAAAAATCCCATCAGTCTATTTTTGTGCCGAGCCTAAGCGGGAATTTTATGAAAAAATTCCCAGAGTGTCCAATAATTTTACTTATAAAATTACCTACCCGTTCAGATACTATCTTAAAAAAATCGATTTTGATAATATGCAGAAAGCTGATTTGGTATTGACTCTTTCTAAATATAATAAGCAAAATATTGAAAAATTTTATTCTAAAAAAAGTACTGTCATAAACATGGGAGTAAATACCCGGATCTTTTACCCGATTAATATTCAAAAAGAAAATATGATTTTATCTGTAGGAAATTTAACTTTATTAAAGGGACACGATTTTGTTATTAAATGTATATCTCATCTTCCGAAAATAAAAAGGTCAAAATTAATAATTGTCGGATTCGGAGGTAATGAAGAGATTTATTTAACTGATTTGGCTAAAAAACTGGAAGTAGAATTGGAAATTATTAATAGTCCAAATGATGAAATGTTAAATAAACTATACAACAAGGCAAGTTTACTCGTCTTTGCAGCTCATCGCGAACCGTTCGGATTGGTTGTTCTGGAGGCCTTGGCGGCCGGCCTCAAGGTCTTAGCAGTCGGAGAGGGGGGAGTGCCAGAAATTCTGACAAAAAAAAGTCCGGAAAATCCGGTTAAAAGAGATGAAAAAGTATTTTCACAGGTTCTGGAGGAGGAATTAAATAAAAAAGATGATAAAAAATCAATGATGTTAAGACGACATTACGTAACAGTCAATTGGAATTGGGAAAATTCCGTTAAACAATTGGAAAAAATACTGGTTCGATTTCAATGAAGAATATCTATATCGTCATTCTTACCTATAACGGTTTTGACGATCTGGAAA
>MFJA01000046.1:5216-5469 GCA_001779055.1 Candidatus Gottesmanbacteria bacterium RBG_16_37_8 | reverse complement strand
AATATGGTTTTTTACATCTTTTACTTATCCAAAACAGAAAGAACCTGGGTTTTGCCAGGGGAAATAATATCGGCATAAGATACGCCCTGAAACAAAATGCCGATTTCATTCTCCTTCTCAATAACGATACTGTTATGGAAATGAATTTTCTGAACAATCTGATAAAGATAAATGCTGATATTTCCAGCCCGGTTGTTAAATTCCGGGAATTTAAGGATAAACCGAAATTGTTTTATGATTTAGGAGGATATGT
>MFJA01000046.1:4466-5122 GCA_001779055.1 Candidatus Gottesmanbacteria bacterium RBG_16_37_8 | reverse complement strand
TGTTTATAAAAAACAGTGTCTTTAAATCTATCGGATTACTTGATGAGAAATACTTTATCTATTTTGAAGATGTGGATTATTGCCTGAATGCTAAAAAAAAGGGATTCAAGGTAATTGTTGATCCGCCAAGTGTCATCTATCATAAATTAGGCGGTTCAATGGATCGCTGGTCAAACAGGGCAATTTTTCATAATCTATACAGCAATTTTATTTTTATCGGCAAACATCTGGGCTGGAGGAAAATAACAGCCTACGGTTATTTGTTTTTTCTGACAGCCAAGATAGTCAAGGATAGAGTTTTGGACTCTCTGACTAAAAACAGGCTGGAAATGGCTGAAAGAAAGAAATGGAGAGGAGCCCGTCACAATAAACTTCATTTGTTATGAAAGAACCGATTTTATCAATAACGGCAGTTATTCTTTGCAGGAATGAAGAAGAAAGAATCAGCAATTGTCTAAATTCAGTTACCTGGTGCGATGAGATTATTGTCGTTGATGACTATTCTACTGATCAGACTATCCAAGTTATTGAATCTTTTAAACAAAAAAATAATCAGGTCAGGTTATATCAGAGATCTCTAAAGGCTGATTTTGCCGGACAGCGTAATTTCAGCTTGTCCAAGGTAAAAAATAAATGGGTACTTTTTATTGATGCTG
>MFJA01000046.1:2440-4421 GCA_001779055.1 Candidatus Gottesmanbacteria bacterium RBG_16_37_8 | reverse complement strand
TAGCTTTAAGTAACGACAGGAATATAGAAGCCTATCTCTTGAAAAGAAAGGATTATTTCTTAGGAAAGTGGCTGAATTTCGGTGAAACCTCAAAAATAGAACTGATAAGGCTGGCCAAATCAGGCAAGGGCTGCTGGCAGGGGAGAGTTCACGAAGTCTGGCAAATAAAAGGAGAATTTAAAAGGTTAAAAAATCCTCTTCTTCATTATCCTCACAATAATATTTCTTCATTTTTAGCTGAAATAAATAATTACAGTACTATAGTCGCACAATATTGGATAGAGCAGGGAAGAAGGTCAAGTTGTTGGCAGATTGTTGTTTTTCCGCTAATAAAATTCATCAGCAATTATTTATTGAAATTGGGTTTTCTTGACGGTTCGCCGGGATTTATCATGGCTGCCATGATGAGTTTTCATTCCTTTTTAGTCAGAAGCAAAGTTTATCTAAAACAATCATCATGAAGAAAATAATCAGGAATCTTATTGCTTTGATCCTCTTTTCCTCCGTATTAGGTCCTGCAGCCAAATTACCATTGGGAATTGAGCCTGTTAATATTTACCTTTCAGATTTATTGGTTGCTGCATTGGTAATAGTTCTTCTGGTTAATTTAAAAAAAATTATTCCTTTAATTAAAAACGACCAACCGCTTAAATATTTTTTTATTTTCGTTATTTTTGCTTTTATTTCATTACTCTTTAATCCGCTTAATTTGTCATTATCAGAATTTTTCATCTCATCGCTTTATTTATTCAGATATTTATCTTATTTTGGCATCTATATAGCTGTCTTGTATTTATTTAGGACTGAAAAAAAGTTAAAAAATACCTTTTTAAATTACCTTAATATAAGCGGCATATCACTTTTAATCTTAGGCTGGCTGCAGTATCTGCTTTATCCTGATCTGAGAAACCTCTCCTATCTGGGTTGGGACCCTCATTATAAAAGGATATTTGCTTTGATTTTTGATCCCAACTATCTTGGGCTTTTATTAATTTTTTATTTACAGATAAGATTTATCCACTTTCGCCATAATCTCAAGGAGGTGCTGCTTAGGATAATTAATCTTATTACCATAGCTTTTACCTATTCCCGGAGTACCTATTTGGCCTTATTTTCATCAGCCTTCTATTTGGCCTGCTTTTCTAAAAAATTAGTTTTGTATTTAATAATCAGTCTGTTTTTATCGTTAAGCTTATTTTTCCTGCCTCGCCCCGGGGGTGAGGGTGTAAAACTGGAAAGGTTTTTTTCAGTCAGGGAAAGGTTAAGCAATTGGCAATCAGCAGGTCAGCTCATTAAACAAAATCCGCTTCTCGGAGTAGGATTTAATAGTCTCCGCTATGCCAGAAAAAAGTATCAGCTTCTGCCGGAAAATTGGCTGACAAGTCATTCTGCAGCCGGTATTGATAACAGTTTTTTATTTATTCTGGCAACTACAGGCGTAATTGGTTTGGCTGTTTATCTTTATTTCCTGGCAGTTTTGTTTAAAAAGTCGGCTGTTTTGGGAAGATCAGCAATTATTGCAGCTGTGGTTCATAGCTTTTTTCTCAATTCTCTTTTTTTCAGTTTTATTCTTATCTGGTTGTGGGTAATTTGTGCAGTCTCGCAGTCAAAAAAAATTAGGGAGAGTAATTGACTTTAAGTTCCATTTGTTTGGTATTGCCGGCATCATCTTCTGCCTGGATACTGAATACATTTTCTCCGGATGACAAGGTTATTGGATAAGAAAAATTTCCGTTGCGGTCTACAATAATCAAACGTCCATTTATACTGACTTTAACATCCACATCAGTGGCTCCTGAAATTTTAATGTTGGCTTCACCAGAAATTGTCTGGCCGTCAGATGGCTCATTAATCTCCAGTTTAGGCGCTTCTTTCCTGTAAGTGATGTAAAATTCTGCAGCTTGGCTTTTCACTTCTTTTTGTTCTGCTACCACTTCAATTTTATTTTCTCCGATATTACGTTTTATGCCGGCTATTCTGA
>MFJA01000046.1:2104-2409 GCA_001779055.1 Candidatus Gottesmanbacteria bacterium RBG_16_37_8 | reverse complement strand
ATCAATCCGGTTATTAACGGATACGATTATTTTCCGCTCACTTTCCGAATAGCCGGTTATGGTAATCATTCCTGAATTAGTAGCCGAAGCTAAAGGTTCAATTACAGGTGCGAAAATATTAAATGAAGTAGTTTCATTGACAGTTTTTTCACTGCCCCGCAGCAGTGATATGCCTATGGCAATTTTGGCTAAAACAGGTAATCCCACAAAAACAGCCAGGATTACCGCCAGAATCATATAAATGATTGACCAGATAAACTTTTTGTAGGCTTTTTTTTCCTGTACCCGTAATCGGTGGGATAAAT
>MFJA01000046.1:1048-2029 GCA_001779055.1 Candidatus Gottesmanbacteria bacterium RBG_16_37_8 | reverse complement strand
GATGAGGAAAAGGCCCCACAAATCCCGATTAGATCGGGATCGCGGGGTAAAGGTGAGGGGAAAAAGAATCGTCACAATTTCTGCCATTACTCACGCCGCCTTCAGCGACATTCGTATCTCTCTCACATTTTCTTATTCCTCTATTCAAGGAATTTTCGTTTTATCGGTCCGAATATCTAGAATTGAATACAGTTTATTGAGAAAATAATGTTACCCATTATATGTATATACGGAAAAAGATTTTATAAATTGTTTGTAAAATAATTTTCAAATCATACCAAATAGATTTCTTTCTAATATATTCCATATCCTTTTCCATCCATCGGCGGAATGACAATTTATGAGCTCCGGCAACAACCCATGATGATGTAATCCCCGGTAATACAGAAAAGCGCATATTGTATCGTTTTGGAATTTTTAGTGCTTCCTCAACCGGTAGAGGTCGGGGACCTACAAATGACATTTCACCTTTTATGATATTGATCAGTTGGGGTAGTTCGTCAAGTCCGTAATATGCAAGGAATCTCCCAACTTGGGTATATCTGGGATCATTTCGTATCTTAAACACCGGTCCATCTGCTTCATTCAGACTCCGATATTTATTTTTAAACTTCTCCGCATTTTTTACCATAGTCCTGATTTTATAGAGCGTAAAAATCATATTGTCTTTCCCAACCCGTTTTTGCTTATAAAGAAAAGAACCGGAAGATGTAAATTTTACCAGAACATAAAGAATAAGAAAGAAAGGAAAGATAAGAATAAGAAAAATAAGTGCTCAAATGCGGTTCATGACGTATATAGTATATTGGATATAACAAAATGGAGAAATTATTCCGATTTGATTTCTATGTAACTCTGAAATTGAGAGTGACAAAATCTAGTGGGGGTAGATACTATTTTAGAGGAAAAAGAATACCATAATTTTTGAGCGGGATACCGTACTGGGCTCGAACCTATCAAAGTATATCACACCAGAGTTAG
>MFJA01000046.1:731-1035 GCA_001779055.1 Candidatus Gottesmanbacteria bacterium RBG_16_37_8 | reverse complement strand
AGCCTTAAAAGAACACCTTGGCATATCCAGCTTCGCATTTGCATAAGCAATTATATCCGGAATTCTTTCTCGAATACAACATCATACCTTCTTTTTTCTTCTCATTTCTGTTGTTTATTATTAGCTTGGAAATTATAATCTACCTATGGCATTGTCTAAAAAAACTAAGGTCGAGATTGTAAAACTCATAGCCATTATTATTTTTCTTTATGTTGTGCTGAAAATGGTTTTAATTCCTTTGATTGTTTCAGAAGGATTCAAGGAGTTTACGGCGGGCTTGGGCTTTTTCGGTTACTTTATAGTG
>MFJA01000046.1:0-690 GCA_001779055.1 Candidatus Gottesmanbacteria bacterium RBG_16_37_8 | reverse complement strand
ACACCTGGAGTGTTATTAGGAGTGACCATATATGGAGTAAAAACTGGTATGTTTCTGCTGTATGTTGCAAGCTTGATCAGTGCCACAATAAACTTTTGGATTAGTAGAAAATTCGGTAGAAAGTTGGTAACCAAGCTTGTTGGAGAAAAATCTATGAAAGAAGTAGACGAATTTACTTCGGTTGAAGGTAAACAAGTTTTAATAATTAGTAGGTTGTTTGGATTTCCAATTTTTGAGTTTATTTCTTATGCAGCAGGATTAACAAATATTTCCTTCAAGAATTACTTCGTCATTACTGCAATTGCGAGTATTCTCACCAATATTGCTGCCTACCTGGTTTTCAGAAATATTAACTTTCAAAGCGAAACGGGCATTATGGTTTGGATTGGTTCTATCGTTGGGACAGGACTTATCTTTGGATTCTTTATCAAATCGTATTTAAAGAAAAAGAGGGAGGAGACGAGATAGAAAAAATAAAAATGAGTTAAAATAAGGAAAGCTTATGAAGCAGAAATTTTACAGACTTTATGTTGACGAATCTGGAGATCATTACTACACCGATAGTGATGATCCAGAATTGCGCTATTTGTGTTTATTAGGATGTTTCTTTGACTTGGAATACTATGAAAAGGATTTTCGCCCTAAATTCGAGGATTTTAAAATCAAGCACTTTTCTCGCGATATTGACGA
>MFJA01000045.1:31128-31297 GCA_001779055.1 Candidatus Gottesmanbacteria bacterium RBG_16_37_8 | reverse complement strand
AAGCTGAAGATATCGGTGAAAGATATTTGAGGGCAACATATGGAGAAATGTATAGCCAGTTATATCAGCAGAAATATGGATTGTTACCTACAACAGTCAAGAAAGAGCCTATTGTTACATTAGATAAAGGCTGGCAAATAATAAGTCATGATTTCCAGCGCAAATATTC
>MFJA01000045.1:28708-31083 GCA_001779055.1 Candidatus Gottesmanbacteria bacterium RBG_16_37_8 | reverse complement strand
CAGAGAGGATAAGGTTGATTATATGAAGGCGATTTGGGAATATGAAGACCGGTTGACTTCAGTTTCCTTGATATTACCCAACAAGGCAGGAGCATTGGCCAGAATAGCCGCTGTAGCCATGGTTTACGGCAATATCGAAGATTTGGATTTAAAAAGAAACCAAGAAGGTCTGGAAGCAGACCAGGTCATTTTTTCTTTCAGGATCGAAACAGAAAATGAAGAATCAGCCAGGGAATTAAAAAAATTATTAAGGGTAATGTCCGATGAAATGATAAAAGCGGAGTTTCAATTGGCAGATTCAGAAACAATTACAATTGATTTGAGTATACCTCCAGGATTCAGCATCATTCCCTATTTGGGCATGCTGGAATCATATGGTTTATCTTTAGATTCTTTTAATAGAAAAGGTGATAGAGTTAAGTTAATTTTAGGGCTGTTAATATTAGTAGAAGACCAGATGAATATCACCAAAGACGGTTTGAACAGACTATTGAAGAAATTACATGACGAAATAAATAAGATTGAGAGAAATAGAATGTTACAAGTACCACCTGTTTTGAAGGAGGGAACCCCAATATTTGAAAGAAAAAAAGTAAGTAGAAGAGATAGTTAGATAATGAGTTATAAGCGAATGAGTCATATCAAGGCAGGAAGCGGAATCTTAGTTGTTTTTATAGTTCGACGACGGCTAGGGGGATGAGGGAAAGGAGGCAGGTTATGAAGATAAGATGGCCGATAATATCGTGATAAACTTTCTAGGCTTAATAATTTTTGTCCCTCTGAATTTTTTCAGGACCAAAAGGTCTTTATCACCGGTAATAAGATAATCCGCTTTAGCTTCGAAAGCTGCGGCTAAAAACTTATCATCTTTTACATCACGACTAATAATTTGAGTAAGTTGTTTTCCAGCAGTAATGTCTATTCTTTCAATGAGTTCATTAATAAATTCTTTTTGTTCTTTTTTACTCATTTTTGTAAGTTTAGCAATCCTTTCGCGACCGATTACTTTTTCTACTTCTTCCAGTATTACAGGAGAAGAAACAAGAATAATTTTTTGAGAACGAACTGCATTGAGAATTTGAGAAGAAGGAGAATTTTTAATACCTAATAAACCACTCACTAAGACATTAGTATCTACAACTACACGAAGGTTGTTGATCATACAGTTCCATGTTTCTTTTGATCACGAACTTCTTTGATTTCCTCATCAATATTTTTTTCTAATTCCTTTTGATCTTTAAGAGATATTCTATTTCTAATACTGTCAGTAAAGATAAAAAATTTATCCCAGTCTGCATATGAAGCAAAGCGTTTTCTTGGATCTCTTAAATTTTCGTATTCCTTTTCGCTTATTACAATTACCCCTGATTTATTATGTTTTTGGACCAGGACAGTTTGATCACCATACATAACTCTGGCCACAATATCGGAAAGGTTTTTTCTAAATTCGTCAAGTGTTACTATAGCTTTCATACTTACTTATTTAATCATTAAATATTAATTTTGTCAATAATATATAACTTATTGATATTATTGATATTTTGTATAGAGGATTCCTTCTAGGGTAGGATGCGGAATCTGAGTTGTTTTTTGAGCTCGACGACGGCTAGAGGGATGAGGGAGAAGAGAGCTATATATAACCATTGAGTAGGATTAAGAAATTCTGTTTTGAAGATGAGATTACCGAGATTTGTCTGGACAACCAGTATTTGCAGGATAACCGAGATTATTACCCCCCAGACCAGGTAGATATTGCTGAAAATGCCAATTGAAAAGAGGGATTTTCTGGTACTTCTGTTATTGAAAGCATGAACTAGCTGGGCAAAAGCCAGAGTAGTGAAAGCCATAGTTTGGGCCTGATGGTAGTTAAACAGTTTCAAAGCAATAAGAAAGAGGATAAAGACACTAGTTCCAATAATTGCCCCTTCAATCATCATATAAGCCCACCTTTTCTTATGAAGAATTCCCTGTGATAAGTCTCTGGGAGGATTGTTCATAATATCTTTTTCCGGTGGGTCCATACCAAGAGCAAGTGCCGGAAAACCATCGGTTACCAGATTGACCCAAAGTATTTGAATTGGCATAAGAGGCAGTGGAGTTGACATGATAACACCTAAGGTGACAACCAGGACTTCAGAGAGATTGCAGGAAATTAGATAGCGGATGAATTTAACCAGGTTGGCAAAGATAATCCGGCCTTCCCTGACAGCATCAATGATAGTGGCGTAGTTATCATCAGTTATAACCATATCGGCAACTTCGCGTGTTAAATCAGTTCCGGTTTTGCCCATGGCAACTCCAATATGAGCCGCGCTTAGCGCGGGAGCGTCATTGACTCCGTCACCTGTTACTGCCACCTGCAGATTGCCCATTTT
>MFJA01000045.1:28391-28646 GCA_001779055.1 Candidatus Gottesmanbacteria bacterium RBG_16_37_8 | reverse complement strand
CACTAAGTAACTTTTCTGTGAGCTTTTTTAAAGGTATATTCTCCACATCCTGTTCTGTCAATACAATCTGATTTTCAGCGACAATTCCGGCTTCCAGGGCTATAGTTAAGGCAGTTTCCTTATGGTCGCCGGTTATCATTATGGTTCTAATACCGGCTTTTTGGGCAAGGGTTATTGCCTTTTTTACTTCAGGTCTTAAGGGATCCTGCATAGCTATGATACCCAAATAGGTGAGCTTTTTCTCCGAAATATCAT
>MFJA01000045.1:25009-28313 GCA_001779055.1 Candidatus Gottesmanbacteria bacterium RBG_16_37_8 | reverse complement strand
CATTTACCTCAAGAAGTTTTTGTTTTTCAGATGAGCTTAATTGACATTTAGTTATCATAATCTCCGGCGCCCCTTTGGCATAAAGAAATAAGCCGTTTTTTGACTTAACAACGACGCTCATCATTTTCCGGTCTGAGGTAAACGGTTTTTCAAATAGTCTGTTATTTGCAGAAATTATCCGGGGAATTTTAAGATTAGCCCTGAAACCTGCTACTAATAGTGCAGCTTCAGTAGTATCGCCGAGGACTTTTGGTTCTCTATGGAATTTTTCTTCAACTGAGGCATTATTGGCCAAAGCAGAGGCAATTAACAGCTCTTTTAAGGAAGGATCATTTTTAGGATTTATTTTTTTGCCTTGGAGGTTTAAAAATTTGCCTTTAAGTTGATAGCCCTTACCTTCAACTGTAAGCTGTTTGTTTTGGGGAAGGATGATTTGGACCACATTTATTTTGTTTTGGGTTAAAGTACCGGTTTTATCCGTAGCGATAATTCTGACGGCTCCCAGAGTCTCAACTGCCGGCAGTTTCTTGATTATGGATTTTTTATCAGCTAAACGTTTGACACCTATTGAAAGGACAATAGTCACGATAGCCGGCAGACCTTCTGGAATAGCGGCAACAGCCAGAGAGATGGAAACGAGCAGGCTTTCCACAATTGGTATTTGGTCGCGAAGATTGAGAGCAAAAATAATAACAGCTATGGTTAAGATAATAAAGGTAATTGTTCTGGCCACTTTTTCCAGCTCCAGTGTCAGGGGTGTTTTTTCCGTTTCTGTTTCATGGAGTGATTTGGCAATTTTACCGATTTCCGTCTCAAGGCCGGTGGCAACAACAATAGCCTTACCTCTGCCTGAGATAATCTTGGTATCTTTAAAAATCATATTGTTTCTGTCAGCTAGGGGTACAATTTTTTTAATCTCGGATATTTTTTTGTGGGTGGGCAAAGATTCACCGGTTAGAATACTCTCATCGACTGCTAAGGAGAATTCTTCAACAATTCTGGCATCAGCCGGGACTTTTTCTCCTTCATCAAGGATCAAGACGTCACCTATGACAATTTCATTACCCGGGACTTTTTGGGTTTGGCCGTTTCTTAAAACCAGACAGTATTGGATTTCTTTATCCTTTAAAGATTCCAGGGTTTTTTCAGCCTTTATTTCCTGAATGGTACCGATAGTGGCATTAAGCATAACTATGGCAAAAATAGCTAATGAATCAATTACATCTCCTAAAAACAGGGAAACAATTGAGGCAAGCAGAAGTATTGTTACCAGCAGGTTCTTAAATTGGTCTATAAAATGGAGAATAAGAGGAGGTTTAGGTTTAGTCGGAAGTACATTTTGCCCATATTTTAAAAGCCTTATGCCGACTTCTTTTTTAGACAGGCCGTACTTAATGTCAGTAGCCATTTCTTTTTCGATTTCATCAAAAGTTTTTTGATAATACATAGAATAAAAAAAACACCACCTTATTATAAGTGGATCTTTAAGATGCCTTTATTTGATTCCAGCTTATAAAATACTAAATTAATCCCCCGAGTTGAGACGGGATTAAAAACGACAGAAAAAATTGCATAACAGGGCGCATAACGGTAAATATCGGTGATGATCCAAAAAAAGGAAAGATTAAAAGCATGAGGAAAATTATTCCGTATCTCTCCAGTTCCAGCCAGTCATGGTAGTATTTTTCAGGCAATAATCCGGCTACGACCTTGAATCCGTCTAGGGGATGGACAGGGATAAGATTAAATATTGCCAAAAGTATGTTAAGTCTGATAAAGGAGACAAACAGGTCGGAAACCAGAAAACTGATGGAAATGGCGGGAGAAAAAATAAGAAATCTTAAGATTAAACTGGCTATAATTGCCATAACCAGGTTTGACAGTGGTCCGGCAAAGGAGATGATGGCCGCATCTTTTTTTGGGTGATGCAAGTTAAAGGGATCAAAGGGAACCGGCTTGCCCCAGCCAAATCCTGCCAGAAGGAAAAGAAGTGTGCCTATCGGATCAAGATGGGACAGGGGATTGAGGGTTAGTCTGCCTGCTAACCTTGGTGTAGGATCTCCCAGGCGGTCTGCTGATAGTGCATGAGAAAATTCATGGATTGAAACTACAACCAATAAGAGTATGGCAAAAATAACAAAACTTAAGGGATTCTGCAATAAAAGATTAATCATCTTTACAGGAAACTGATAAGTTGTTATAGTATACCAATTATTTAAGCAGTCTGAAAGGGAATAAAATGGCATTAATTTGTGATAATTGCAGAAAAGGCATTGGTTACGGGCATGCTGTTTCCCATGCCAAAAACAGGGTAAATAGAATTTTCAAGCCGAATATCCAAAAATTAAAAGTTTTAAGGGATGGTATTAAAGTGCGGGTAAAATTGTGTACTAATTGTATTCAAAGATTAAAAAAGGACAGGCAGATAGGCCATTTTAGATTAATACAATATATAAAAGCGGATAAAATAATTAAAGAAGTGCTTCCCCAAGAACCTAAAATAAAAACAGAAGAGAAAAAAGAGAAGAAAGAAGAAAAAGTCAAGCCAGAACTTAATATTGAAGATATTGTCGGCAAAGCCTAAATAAATGTGTGAAGAAGTTAGTTAAAGAAGTTCGCCGATAAGTTTTTCGTTTTTAAGATTAGTTATCCTGACTTTTTTTATTACCCCTGAAGAGTGTTTGTTTCCCTTTTTAATAAATACGGGTATCTGGTTATCAAGAAGTGCTTTGCGATAATTATTGTAAGATACATTCAGAAACAGGGCAGTTAATTTTTTACCAATTAAACTGCCAAGAAACCTTTTGTATTTCAGTTGGGATAATTGAAGAAGAGCCCGGGCTCTTTTTTTCTTGATACTTTCTGAAACGTTTTTAAGCCTTTTTTTCATAAAGAAAGCTGCGGTATGCTCCCTGGGGGAAAATCTGAAGACATGAAACCGGCAGATAGGGGAGTTTTTGAGAAATTGGTAGGTTTGAGCAAAATCTTTGTTCGTTTCTTCCAGAAAGCCAACAATAATATCGGTACCAATGAAGGCCATCGGATTTATCCTATATATTTCTGCCATTTTCTCCTCAAATTCCAGACTTGTGTAACCCCTTCTCATCAGTTGCAGAATATTATCCGAGCCTGATTGCAGCGGGATATGAAAGAAATTTACTAGGCGTTTTTGGGGTAAGATTTTTTTATAAAAGTTGAGAAATTCAGCTGTTATACTCCAGGGATGGATGGAACCGAAACTGACTCTTTCGACTTTAGTGTATTTGATGACAGTATTAACCAGGTCAAGAAAATTTTCACCGCT
>MFJA01000045.1:23859-24768 GCA_001779055.1 Candidatus Gottesmanbacteria bacterium RBG_16_37_8 | reverse complement strand
TTTTTTGGCAATGATTTCTGCCGTAAATTCCTTATGGGGATTGTCAATTATAAGATCAGTTCCTTCAACTTTCACTTCTTCCTTAATCCATTTGGTGGCGGCACAACCGGTAACAACAATTTTACTTTGAGGAAGTTTTCTATTCAGTTGATAAATAAGTTGTCTGGCCTCCCTTTCCGCTTTGGCGGTGACGGCACAGGTATTAATGATAAAAACAGAAGGATTATTACTGTTTTTAACAAAGCCTTTACTGATAAGCTGCCTGTTTAGAGCTTCCATTTCCGCAGCATTGACCCGGCAGCCGAAGGAGAAGGAGTTAAAAGTCTTTGGCATTATCTGGCTATTTTTTAAAGATCTCTTTTTCCAGTTTTTTAGCCTGTATTAAGAAGAAATTCTCCATATCTTTCCGGTTAAAAGTGACAAGCATTTTGGGAAATTCTCCTTCAGGTAAATCTTTAGCTCTTAAGAAGGCTACCCCTAAATTTTTAACTTCAAGAGGCCAGTCAAATTTTGCCTGACTGTCAATTCTCATTCTTTCTATATTTTAGTCTATAAGAAAAAAGGCCTAAAACATTTTCTTTGGTGATTGCAGAGATCCCTAGTCGCGGCGATATCTTTTTAAGAAAAGGCTCAATCACTTGTGGTTTAATCTCCTGCTCTGAAAATAGGTCGATATCTTCTGAAAGCCGGTGTTTAAAGTAAAATTCGGAGAGAGCCGTACCACCGGTTAAATAAAAGTTTTTACTTATGGAAGCTTGTGCTTGTGCAAGTTCCAAAAAGTCAAGTTGTTTGGGAGTGAGTATAGTTTTCCCCATATAAGATATTCTATCAGTCTTTTAGCATACGGGTCGAGTCGGTCTTTTATCTTCGGCCAGGCAATTTTTACCTCTTCACGGTCCAGTTTTTCTC
>MFJA01000045.1:22370-23814 GCA_001779055.1 Candidatus Gottesmanbacteria bacterium RBG_16_37_8 | reverse complement strand
ACTCTTCTGGATTTTCCCTCTTAAATTTTTTTTCATCAACTGACCAATTCCACATATACTGATATTATAGCTTATTTGAGGAAGTTAGTCAGCAATCTGTACTTATTCTACGACATTTTTCTCTGCCTGATTTACCCGGCAACCGAAGGAGAAGGAGTTAAATGTTTTCTGCATGGAGTAATTATACATCAGGTTCTATCTATTAATTATTTCGGCCTATAGTTGTAATATTTATTAGTTTTGTGTAAAATTGTAAGTCTAAATTATACCGGTATAAAGCTCCGGAAATAATTTATTGTTTGCCATAATTATGCTTCATTTTTGCAGGATAAAAAGCATCCTGATAAAGAAAGGCATTTTTTTATGGCTTAACCGCAAATTTTGTTATTTGATAGAAAATGCGGGGATGCACTTTAAAAACTTCCCTAAAGGATTATATTTGAATGAACTGTAATCGGTATATTCTGATGATAATCAGAAAAATTCCTTCAGTTATTCACGGTATAAAAATAGGCTAAATAGAACATGGACAAATTGGTTATTCCGAGTTTGTCAAGGGATCTTTTGTAATTAGTAGGTTATTTGTTTCTGATAAAAAGATGATCGATGAGGATAAAAAACCAGTCTTTCTGCTCTTATGGAGATAATGAATCCTAAACTAAAAGATCTTTATCCGACGATTATCTGGTTTCTATCAGATCCCTTCTCTTGTCCCGATTTAATCGGGAATTGGTCGGGATGACGATCAAAAAATTTTTTGAATACATAAGTTCTTTTTAGCTTAAAAAATCTCTTTATGGAAGAGAGGCAATGGACAGGATAGTTTTTCTTGTCTGCTGCCTCTCTTTCATGATCTTGTGA
This sequence comes from Candidatus Gottesmanbacteria bacterium RBG_16_37_8, assembly GCA_001779055.1. Lineage (GTDB taxonomy): Bacteria > Patescibacteriota > Microgenomatia > 2-02-FULL-39-11 > 2-02-FULL-39-11 > 2-02-FULL-39-14. The sequence continues at coordinate 22,953 of MFJA01000045.1, read as the reverse complement.
ATTTTGGAGGAATTCACTAAGGTGGTTCTCATATAAGAGAACAAAGAGATATCGGTCACTCTGAAGTGGAGCGAAAAATAAGAATTTAGATCAAGAAAAAAAGGATAAGAGGAAATGAAAGGACTAAGATATTTCTCTTTGATAGTCATAGCAGTTTTGTTGATTTCAGGTTGCAGTGGTAATAACGGTTCCGGTCCCGACGACGGATCAGGTGGCAACGGTGGCGGAGGCTCCGATGAAGAAGAGTGGGAGTCAGTAAATAAAGAGATTCCCCCAGAAGCGGAGGAATTCGCCGAGAAAGTCGGGCAGGCCGATGAAGATCGACCGCCAGGGACTATTGCCATTCCTGGTAAAAAGTTATGGGATTTATGGCGTGATGCCATGAATTCCATGCACCCGGGATTAGTACCCCAGACGAAAGAGGAGCTTGAAGGTAAGCTTCGTGACTGGGGTTATGAAAAGACCCGACCTGGAGATCCCACAGGTTTCGACACCTGGGAGCTTACAGATATCACTTTGGCGTTCTTCAAAGGGCTAGGAGAGAGCTCGCGCCAATTGATTTATGCATTTCTATGGGCAGTCG
>MFJA01000045.1:19699-22357 GCA_001779055.1 Candidatus Gottesmanbacteria bacterium RBG_16_37_8 | reverse complement strand
CCCCTCAAGGGAAGAGGATCAGGGGAGAAATCCTCTGATAGGCTATATTTTCGGCCGTGCGGACGCGCGTCCGGCTGAAATTGCCTCCTGGTGGGGGAAGTGTTGGAGGGGCAATAAGCTCCTTTTTTTCAATCAACAACAACAACATTTTTCTCACCAGGCTTATATTTTTTATCCTTATTAATCATACTAATATAATTATCTTTAACAAGGTATGTCTTGTGTCTTGACATTCAGGCTGTTTAGAGTTACGATTGATTTATGATTCAAAGAAAATTTTATTTACCGGAAGAACTTTATCAGAAGATGCAGCTTCAAGCAAAAATTGACGGCAAGACAATAACTGATGTGCTTAGAGATCTGGTAAAAATAGGTCTTAAAGTAAAAGAGAGAAAACAGACAGGACGGGGAGCTAAAAAATTATACGAACTTTCTCAACTGGCTCAAAAAGAAAAATGGTCCGGTCCGTCTGATTTATCTATTTCTCACGACAAATATTTTACCCTAGCAAAATGAATGTCATTATTGACTGTGATGCTTTACTGGGTTTATTCAATATAAAAGATTTTCACCATCAAAAGGCGGTTAAATTAATTAAAAAGTGTGTGAATGAAGGAATCAATATTTTTATTCTTCCAACAACACTGGCGGAATTTGCTCTTCTATCTTCTTATAAAATCGGTGTTAGACAGGCTAAAAAGGCAGTAGTAGCCCTAGTTTCATCCGATTATTTAACTCTCGACATAACTACGGAAATAACCAAAGAGGCGGTTTCTTTATATGAAAAACAGACATCCAAAGAAGAATCACTATTTGATTGTTTGGTGATGGTAGCAACTGAAAAATTAACTTGTGACGGAATTTTTTCTTTTGATAAGGGATATAGGAAAAATGGTTTTAGTCTGTTAGAAGATATAGTTTAGGTGGAACTTCGTACGGTTTAATAACAATAAATCTTCTACCAGGCCTATATTTTTTTATTAGTAATTAATTTTTCAGTTATTGATAATAATCAGAAATTCTGATATTCTGAAAATATGGATATACGTATGACTACTGTTACCGTAAGACAAAGAGGACAGTTAACAATTCCTGATAATATAAGGGAAAGTATTTCGTGGTTGAAAACAGGTTCTCCTATTTCCATGATTGTTTCTGAAGATGAAATCAAGATTAAACCCTTTCAGCAAAAAGAAAAGGCTTTGGATTGGCAATATATGTGGAGGCAGATAGAACTAACGAGATCTTTTAAAGGCAAAAAAGGCAATTTATCACAGTTTATTGTAAAAGATCGTGAAACTCATTGACATAGTATGAAAAGGTCAAGACAGATAGTTGTTGATTCATCAGTAATTGTTAAATGGTTATCAAGTCAGGATGAAAAATGGCTGAATCAAGCGGATAAATTACTTAAAGACTGTCAGGATGGAAAAGTTAAGTTACATACACCCCAGTTAGCCAAATATGAAGTAGGAAATGCTTTATTGTACAAACGAATGGATATTCCTTCGACCTATGCATCATTTGCTACTTTATATGTTATACCGATTATCTATCATGAAGAAACTGTTGATGATGCCGGTCAGTCTATGGAAATAGCCAAAGAAGCAAATATTACTTATTATGATTCCGTTTTTTTAAACCTGACAAAAAAATTAGGGGCAAAACTGGTAACCGATAATCCAAAACATCATAAAAAATTTAAAAGCATCAAGGTAATATCTATCAGTAAATACATCTAACGATACTCATCTTCCACCAGACCTATTTTTTTATATTAATAAAAGAAGATTTAAGAACTTTTTCAGATAGGTTTTTGTATGGTACCGTATCAATTATTACTGAAAGGATAATTGAAAATGTTATCGCCAACTCTCATGCCGGGAATAGCTGGTTTAATATAGGTGGTTCCTTGATCTATGTCAGCTTGGGTAGATTCATAAGAGACGTTTGTTTCCAAACAGTTATGTCCCGGGCCTATTTCAGCACCGCAAATCAGACATTTTCTCTTCTTTAACTCCCCATCAATATAAGTTTCTGCAATTTCTAAACCATTCGGGTAAATCCGGATTATCATATAATTCTCAGGCAATTTCTGTAATTCTTTCCAGAGAGGCTTTTCAGTCAGAGGTCTATTTTCTAATAAATGTGACAGACCTAACTTTTCTGCTCTCAGTTCAATTATTGCTCTCTTTTCAATTAGATTTATAAGCCAACCAGGTCCTTCACTGATGAAAGCCATTATTTCGGCCATTCTGGCTTTGACATTAGGATCAGGAATTTTCGCATTAATTCTTCTTGAGGCTTCCATGGTTGCCAATGGAATTGAGGAACCTCCGCTTCTACCGGATACTAAGTCGGCAAATATAATCTGGCTTTCATCGCCTCCGTATCCTTCAGCTTGCCCATAAGGAGTAGCAACTCTACCGGCTGCTGCAGTGATAATAAATTCACCTAGCGGAATTCCGTTGCGAGGTTTAGTTCTTCCTTCTGAAACCGCATCAGGTTTGGTCGAATAAATTAATACGTTTTCCGTCCCCAAGGCAAGAATATGATTTAACTCATGAGCTGCAACTTTGGGTCGATCACCCAATTCTCCCCGTTTATACGGTACCCAACCTAAAGGTAAATTCTCAATTTCTAGTAGAATAGTTTCAT
>MFJA01000045.1:19415-19659 GCA_001779055.1 Candidatus Gottesmanbacteria bacterium RBG_16_37_8 | reverse complement strand
TTGATCAATGGTTGGAGGACCACCAATAATAGTCGAGGAAACTGGGCTTTCAGGCCTGGGAGCCTGCCAATTAGCTGCATTTGAAGGAGTTGCAAGTTTTTCTGCCATAGGTCAAAAGGTATTTTAACAGAATAGCTTATTTTGACAAAATATTTTTAAAGCGTATAATTCATGTTAATAAAGCTTGACACATATATAGATATGTATTAATATAATTATAAAATGAGTAAAGTTATTAATTCCA
>MFJA01000045.1:17682-19291 GCA_001779055.1 Candidatus Gottesmanbacteria bacterium RBG_16_37_8 | reverse complement strand
AAAAATCTCCAAACATTTCAAAACAAAAGTAGAAGATTTGTTTAAGATCAAGAGATGAATAAATAGCCGGTACCTTTCTTAAATCCTCCATATAACTTGCAAAAAGTGTCCAATTGTGGTATTTTACTCCGTCAGATCAACCCGATTATATCGGGATTATTTTTATAACTATGAGAAATAATATAACACCCGGAGAAAAACTGCAGACAGAACTAACTTTAATGAGTCCTGTAAAAAGACGAGATTTGGAATCGTTTATTGTCAACACGGTCAAAATTAAGCTAATCAAAAGATTTGAGGAAATATTGGAAAATGATGGAAGATCCAATTTGAGGCAGCTTCTATTAGTTCCGGTTTTTTCCATATCTGAATTAGGAAAGAGAATTACCGATAATGCTCCTGAACTTACTACCCTTTACTACAAAGAACTTTTTGCCGCTTTTGATGAGGCCGGAAGCAAGTGGAATTCAGGATAACCTTCTAAGAATTGCTTAAAAGCTACTTCTTTTTTACCTTCAAGCTGAACAACATCAGGAACTAATTTCTGATTATCTAAATGTGCTGTTATTATTTTTAATCGTTTATAATTTGGCAAAATTGTCCAGACTCCCGGCCAGGGATGAAATGCTCGGACAGCTCTTTCTATTGTTTGGGCGGGATTTACAGATTTTGCCATAGCTTCATAAATAGCTGAATCTTTGGGGAACTCTTTTTTATTAAGAGTTAGAGGTTGATTAAGAAAAGCTTTGCGGAAATACAACCAGGGAAGATAGCCGTTCTGACGGTCAAGTTTATAAGTTGAAGTTATCTCATCATCGTTTTGTCTTACAGGAATCAATTTACCTGACAGATAATCATGGACAAAAGATGTTAGATCAGAGGCGATTGCAGAAAATAGTTTTTGGTACAAAGAGCTGGAAGTTTCAGATTGTGGATTTAGTTTAGGATAATTTTTCTGCCAGATGATATCTCCGCTGTCAACTTTTTCAGCCAGTTTAATGACAGAAACAAAAGCTTTATCAAGGCCGTAAAGAATAGTGTATTGGACGGGGGAGGGGCCGCGGAATTCCGGTAAACGGCTGAAATGAATATTGATTGATTGGAATTTAGGTAAAGCATAAATTTTTTTGGGAATTATCAGGCCATAATCAGCAACAACAGCCAAATCAGGTTTGAAAGTAGAGAGTTGTATTTTTAATCCCAATAATTGTGCGACATTGTGGGGAGTAAAAACAGGAATATTATTTTTCCGGGCAATAATTTTAACAGGATTAGCAGTTAATTTTTGTTCCCGTCCTAATTGTTTATCAGGCTGCGTGATGACTGCAGAGAGATTGAAATTTTTATGAAGCGATTCAATTACGGGTAGGCAAAATTGGGAAGAACCGAAGAAAATAAGATTTTTCTTCATATTTATATTAGATCTCTATTTCGACGAGTTTCTCTTCTTCTTTATCGTTTTTCTCAATTCTGTAGAGTTTCTCATTTTGCTCAAGAACTCGCCAGGTAAAAAGAATACCGTTTAAATGATCGGTTTCATGCTGGACAATAGTAGACATAAAGCCGGTAAATTCTTTTTCCAGTATTTCTCCTTTTAGGTTCATGAAGC
>MFJA01000045.1:14773-17647 GCA_001779055.1 Candidatus Gottesmanbacteria bacterium RBG_16_37_8 | reverse complement strand
AGACAGCCTTCCATTTTTTTTTCATGGGCGGCAGTTTTATCCTTTTCTATTCTTTTTATTTCTGAAAGATCTTTAGAGCGGTAGGTAATTTGCGGATTAATAAAGACACCAATCTTTGAATCTTCGGTCGGCCTGGTGACGAACATTTTCAGGTTAATTCCGATTTGCGGAGCGGCCAGTCCTACTCCTTTGGGATTTTTCGTTTCAATCAATGTTTTTTTCAAATTTTCAGCCAAATCGAGAATTTTTTTATCAATTATTTGGATATCTTTGGCAGGCATGTTCAAAACAGGATCGGGAATTTTAACAATCATGGCAGTTCCTCCAAGAGCTTATTGGCTTCTTCATCATTGGGGTTTATTCTCTTTAGAATAAAATTAAGAGCTTCTTTGGCTTTTTCCTTTTGATTATCCCTGGTATAGAAGACACCTTGTGCCAGATAGGCATCCCGGTAATTAATCTTGAGCTTTATTGTTTCTTCCAGTTCCTGATAAGCTTTTTGTTTATCTCCGGATTGGTCATAAAGCAGTGCCAGGTTGTAGCGGATTTTAGGATCAGTCGGGGAAAGTTCCTTAGCTTTCTGAAGAGAAGTAATGGCAGGTGTAAGATAGTTTTCATCAATTTGGGTTAAAGCATAAAGAATTCTGGTCCTGGTTTTCCAGTAGTTGACGTTTCTGGGAGATATAAGAAGAGCCTGTTGGTTGGAATTGACACCTTCATTGATAAACTGAGCTGACTTAGTTGAATTGTTTTCTCCAAAATAATAAAGCCCCAGTTCTATAGCCGGAAAGGCCAATTCATCCTTATAATAAGGCTCATTATTATTGAGAAGAGTTGCCTGTTTAATGTTTTTATAAGCTTCCTGGTATTCCTGGGCTTTTGACTGATGGCTGCCTTTGGCAAAATAAAAATCAGCCAGCCAGATTAGACATAAACGGAATAGAAGATAAATACCAAGTAGAAACAGGGAGACGATAATAATTTTCCGGTTGAGTTTTATTTTCAATTGGGAGTTTTCCTTAATTCTTTCTTTACTATCAGATGAAATCAACAAAATAAGAATCGCCGGGATAAGAAAATAAAAAAGCTGAATAATAACAACAGAGAAACCGAAAAAGTTGGTAACAGGAATTGTAACCCAAGCGGCAAATAAACCGGTCGTTAGTCGTTGGTCGCTGGCCGCTGGTCGCAATAAATATTTAATAAACCAAGAAATAAATACCATTATAATCAAGAGATAACTCCCGAGACCGAATATACCTGAAGTGGCAGCGTAATTGAGAAATTCATTGTGGGCTTTATTGTAGAGAAAATCCCATTCAGAGGTCATATTATGTTCAACAGGTCTATACTTGAAATAGGAATAGGCAAAGGTTTCTACCCCGGTGCCAAATAGCGGATAGTTTTTAAATATTTCCAGACTTCCCTGCCAGACTATATTTCTAATAGTAGCTGATTCGGTGATTCCTATATCGATAATCGATGAACCTATGGGTTTGGTGACCGTTTCTTCAACAAAAGCATCCGGAGGTTTAATTAATTGGGGAAGAGTGAAACGGTTAATTTTAGAAATTGGACACCCAAAAAGAAAAATGAGAATTAAAAATAGTGAATTTATTAAGAGGAGTTTCTTAAGGACAGCTTTTTTATGTATATATAACTGGTATGACCAAAAGACTATTAAGCCAAAGGTAAGTCCAAGAAAACCGGAACGGGATTTAGTAAATAGCAGAGTCAGAAAAAATACAGCGCTTAAAATCAATTTTACCAAATCTATTTTTTTAATATTTTCCAACACTTGTCCTAAGACAATCATAATCAGTACAGACAGATAAGCAGCCAGCCAGTTTGGCTGTCCTAGAGTTGAAAAAACGCGGTTTTGTACGTCCTGAACCCAGATATTTTTATCAATCCCGAAGTGTTCCAGAACTGCGTAAATGGAAACCAGGAAGGCTGATAGTGAAGTGAATTTAATCAATTTGGCAATTTTGTTTTTAGGAAAATTGGATGTGAAAGCAGAAAAAAGAAGGATATAAGAGATGGTGGATAAAAGTCCTCCGTTAAATCGGGAGTAATAGCCGTAAACTGAGACATGTCTATCCCAGGAAAGAAATGTGGAAACAGCCTGCGAAATGAGAAAAATAAAAAGAGGAATATCAAGCGGTGTTCTTTTTAAAATAAGACGCTGATTTAAAACCATTTTCACCACCCAGGCAGTTATGATTATTACTGTCAGGCCGTAGGTTAACATCATCTTGTTGTACTCAAACAATTCGTAGTTGAAGGGTGTTAAAATAAGAGGCACCAGGAAAAAGAGCAGATAAAATGATATTTCGATTATTTTATCAAGGAGAGCAACTCTCATTATGTTTTGAATTTTAACATATTTCTCCATTTAAGATTTTCATTCACTTTGTTAAAATAACGGCAAGATTTTATTTTTATGTTTAATTACCTCTTTGGACTATTCAGTCATGATCTGGCCATAGATCTTGGTACTTCCAATACATTGGTATATGTTCGGGGAAAGGGAATTGCCATCCGGGAGCCTTCAGTTGTAGCCCGCCATAAAAAGACTAAAAAAATTCTGGCAATAGGTTCTGAAGCCAAACGTATGGAGGGTAAGACGCCGGTATTGATTGAAGCATTCAGACCTTTAAAAGACGGAGTGATTGCCGATTTTGACGCAACTGAGGCTATGTTGAGGTACTATATTAATTTAACCCACGAGAATCCGAGAAGTTTTATTCCCACAATTCCCAAGCCGAAAGTTGTGGTAGGAATACCATCAGGAGTAACAGAAGTGGAAAGAAGAGCGGTTCAGGATGCGGCGCTCTCAGCCGGAGCAAGAGTTGCATTTTTAATCGAGGAGCC
>MFJA01000045.1:14278-14700 GCA_001779055.1 Candidatus Gottesmanbacteria bacterium RBG_16_37_8 | reverse complement strand
GGAACAACTGAAATTGCAGTCATATCCCTGGGGGGAATAGTGATCAATAGATCATTGAGGATTGCCGGTGATGAGTTTGATGAGGCAATTGTTCATTATGTCAGACTTAAACACTCTTTACTATTAGGTTTGCCCTCTGCAGAGATGACAAAAATTTCCATTGGTTCAGCATATCCTGTAACTCATGAAAAACATATTGTTGTCAGAGGAAGAGATATGGAAAGCGGTTTACCAAAGTCAGTTAAACTTTCATCAGGCGAAATTAGAGAGGCTTTATCAACAGTCTTAAACAGTATAATTGAAGCAATTGATGAAACTGTTGAAGAAATCCCACCGGAACTAATTGGCGACGTTTTGGAACAGGGAATTACTCTAACAGGCGGAGGGGGACTTATATCCGGCATTGATAAAGCAATATCTGA
>MFJA01000045.1:13255-14254 GCA_001779055.1 Candidatus Gottesmanbacteria bacterium RBG_16_37_8 | reverse complement strand
GGTTGATGATCCTTTAACCACAGTTGTCAGAGGAGCTGCTAAATTATTGGATAGTAAGTCGCTTCTTGACAAACTAAGGGTAACCGGAGGCCTTAAGTGAGGAGAAAATTTTTTATACTTCTGACACTTTCAATACTCTTATTTTTTTTGGATCGAATCAGAATGATTGATTTGTTAAGACAACCAGCTGAACCACTTATCATAAGCGTAAAAACAGCCATTTATCAGGGATTTTTTCAATTGAGATTACTTCCCAATATTTTAATTAATTATACTAGTATAATTTCCGATATAAATAAAAACCGTCAATTGACCAGTGAATATGATTCAATGAAATTGAGAATTGTTGAACTTGAAGAAGAAAATCAAAGTCTAAGAAAACAGTTGGGAGCACCATACCCTCCAAGCTTTTCTTTTATACCCGCTGATGTGATTGCCGTATCCAGATTCATGGAGATCAATATTGGCAGTCAAAACGGAGTCAAAATAGGCATGCCGGTGGTAGACGGATTGACACTTATTGGCAGAATTTCTCAAACAACTAATAGAAGGAGTTTAGTGTTGCTTTTAACAGATACTGAACTTCAAATACCGGCAATCTCAAGCCGGGGAGCCAGAGGCAAGGTTGTCGGGCAGCTTGGAAACTTGATTTTATTTAAGTCAATTTTGCAAAAAGATCCCTTATTTTTAGAAGATATTGTTTTAACAAGCGGAGAAGAAGGATTTCCGCCAAAACTGTTAATAGGGAAAGTTACACATATAAATACGGATGATGTAGCAGTTTATAAAGAGGCGCTTCTTTCTCCTTATGCGCAATTTGATTTAGTCAAAAAAGTATTTGTAATTGACCAAACATGAGTGGATTACTGCTGCTTTATATTGTTGCTGTTATTTTAGAGACTGTATTTTATGCTTATCCTTTTACTTTGCTGGTTGTAATTATGAGTACTTTAATTCTTGCCGGAGACAGCCTAATTTGGGCCTTTATGGCAGGGTTTT
>MFJA01000045.1:12664-13238 GCA_001779055.1 Candidatus Gottesmanbacteria bacterium RBG_16_37_8 | reverse complement strand
TGTCGGATTGAAGTCTTTGGGAATAAACAGTTTTATATATCTTTCCGTTACGGCTATTATGCTTCGTTATAACAGGCGGATAAATTTCAACAGTATTATTAATGTGCTTATTTTTATAGGGGTAACGGTAACTTTTTATTCCTATATTTTTTACCAGAGGATTCTTAACCTTTTTAATTTATTTTTAACATTTGCCCTTTCGTTTCTTCTTTTGTTTTTACTGCCTTTAGTATTTCCTTATGTTTTAGGTAAAAAAAAGCTGAAGGTTTAATATGATCCCTTTAGGATTTGTTTTTGGAGAAACAATTTTAAAAGATAGCAGAGTTCGTCAGATTAAAACTGATGTACTGCCCAGGGAAAAATTGTCCCGTTTTTATTTTTTCATAACTTCTCTGGTGATTGGATTTTCCGTTCTTATAATCAGGCTTTTTTCCTTGACCTTTGTGGAGGGCAGTTCCTATAAAAAAATGGCTACTGAAAACAGGATACGAGAAATTAAGTTAGCTTCTCCCAGGGGAATTATTTATGACCGCAATAAAATTCCCTTGGTGAGAAATATACCGGTATATAGCTC
>MFJA01000045.1:12242-12583 GCA_001779055.1 Candidatus Gottesmanbacteria bacterium RBG_16_37_8 | reverse complement strand
TTTACGGTGAGATTTTCGGCAATTTACTGGGATTTATCGGCGAGGCAGGACCTGAAGAATTGTCCAAACTGACCAATGTGGGAAGTTCATATGGTGATGTGAAGCCGTATTCTCTTAGGGATATTGTCGGAAAGATGGGAATTGAAAAATCATATGATCAGCATCTTCGGGGCAGAGATGGGAATGAGATGTATGAAGTTGATGCCAAAGACGTCTATATTAGAACTTTGGGAAGAATAGACCCTGCATCCGGTTTGAATTTGGTATTAAATATTGATCTGGAACTGCAGAAAAAAGCAGTAGAACTTCTTAAGGATAAAAAAGGAGCAATTGTTGCCACA
>MFJA01000045.1:8382-12201 GCA_001779055.1 Candidatus Gottesmanbacteria bacterium RBG_16_37_8 | reverse complement strand
TTCATTTGATCCCAATAAAGTACTCAGAGAGGAAAATTTGGATTCTATTTTTAATAATCCCGATAAACCTTTATTTAACCGGGCAATATCCGGCATTTATCCGCCGGGATCAACATTTAAGATAATAACAGCTATAGCTTCTCTTATGAGCGGGGCTGCAACTAATAAAACAACTGTTGAGGATACAGGAGTCCTTAAGGTGGGAGAAAATTATTCTTATGCCAATTGGTATTTTACCCAGTACGGTAAGACAGAAGGAATTGTTGATATGGTTAAAGCAATTCAAAGGAGTAATGATATTTATTTCTATAAAATTGGTGAAAAAACAGGTATAACGGAACTGGCTAAGTGGGCTAAAAATATGGGTGTTGGTAAGACTTTAGGGATTGACATTGAGGGGGAGGTTGAGGGTTTAATGCCTGATCCTGAATGGAGAAAAAAAGTAAAAAATGAAGACTGGTTTTTGGGCAATACTTACATTACTGCCATAGGACAGGGTGATATTCTGACTACTCCCTTACAGGTTAACTTTTTTACCAATGCTGTTGCCAACGGCGGCAAGCTTTGCCGGCCAAATATTGCAGAGATGCGCGATGTAAATTGTCGGGATTTGGGTATTAAGAAAGAGTATTTAGAAATCGTAAAAGTCGGGATGATAAAGGCTTGTAAGACAGGTGGTACCGGTTGGCCGCTTTTCAATTTCAATGTAGAGAGTCAAATATTAGATATTGACGGCATTGATTTTTTAGAGGCTTCTCCTGGGAGCGGTTCAGCGAAAAAAAGAGTGGAGGTAACAACCGCCTGTAAAACGGGTACCGCAGAATTTGGTGATCCAACTTACAAAACTCATGCCTGGTTTACGATTTTTGCTCCTGTTAATAATCCCCAGATTTCGATAACTGTTCTGATTGAATCAGGGGGAGAAGGTTCAAGTGTTGGCGGTCCTATAGCTAGAGAGCTGTTAAAGACATGGTTTGAGAGGTGAAAATAAGTATGAATTTTAATGTAACAGATCGGGATTATTATCTGGGATTTGCATTCTTTCCCGGGATCGGACCTTTAAGATTTAAGCTTCTATTGGAGTATTTCGGCAATATCAAGGATGCCTGGAATGCATCAGAAAAAGATTTGTTGACTATTAATTTAGGCCTGAAATTAACTGCCGGATTTTCTGCCTTCCGCCGAAAATTTGCTGTTTCTGATTTTGTTAAAACTCTGGAAAGAAAACAAATTTACTTCCTGGTGTTAAAAGATAAAGAATATCCGGAAATGCTAACCCAAATTGCAGATCCTCCCATTGTGTTATTTTTCCGCGGAAATATTGAGAGGCTTTTACAAATGAAAAATAAAGTGGCAGTTGTCGGAACCAGAAATATGACTGATTACGGAAAAAGGGCAACAATAAGAATTGTTTCAGGACTTGTTGAAAGTGAAGTGACTATTGTTTCGGGAATGGCCTTGGGGATTGATACTGTTGCCCACAGAACGGCAATTGATTACAATGGTTCGACTTTAGCCGTTTTAGGAACAGGAATTGATATTATTTATCCTGCCGGTAATTACCATCTTTATTGGAAGATTGTTAAAGAAAAAGGATTGGTTATTTCCGAATATCCGCCGGGACAGACGGGCAATAAAATGACCTTTCCGGCCCGCAACCGAATCATCAGCGGAGTCTCCAAAGGCGTGGTGGTGGTTGAAGGAGACAGAAAAAGCGGGGCTTTAATTACGGCCAAATTTGCTTTGGAGCAGGGAAGAGAAGTATTTGCCGTTCCGGGACCGATTACTTCAGTTAATTCACAAGCTTCGATATACCTAATGAAAAACGGCGCTCAAATAGCTACAGATGCAGATGATATTGTAAATGAATTGAAAATTGAAAAGAGATATTGACAAGTGGTTTAAAATAATTTGTTATCAATGATATGTCTCTAGTAATTGTTGAGTCACCAACAAAGGCGCGAACATTAGCCAGATTCCTCAATAAGGAATACAGGATTGAGGCAACCATGGGCCATGTGAGAGATCTGCCGGCCAAGAAATTAGGTATTGATATTAAATCAGTACCGGGAGATGGAAATAGCCGATATGATTTTCTGCCTACATACCTTATCATTCCCGAGAGGAAAAAAAGAGTTACAGAACTGAAGAAAATTGCCGCAAATCAAAAAGACATTATTTTAGCTACAGATCCTGATCGGGAAGGAGAGGCTATTGCTTATCATGTTAAATATATTCTGGAGTCAGATACAAATGTTAAAAAAAACAAACCGACTTTTAAAAGAATTGTCTTTCATGAGATCACATCATCAGCTATAAATAACGCCCTGACAGACCCGAAAGTCATTGATGAGAGATTAGTTGATGCCCAGATAGCCAGACGGCTTCTTGATCGGCTGGTTGGTTATAAACTCTCCCCTCTTCTTTGGAATAAGTTGGGAAAACGCTGGTTGTCGGCCGGACGGGTGCAGACGGTAACGGTGAGGTTAATAGTTGAGAGAGAAAGAGAAATTGAAAGATTTGTGTCTTTGGAATACTGGCTGATTGATGTTGAATTTGAGGGTGATAAAGATAATTTTATTGCCAGACTTATGGAAATTGAAGGCAAAAAAGCTGAAATAAAAAAAAAGGAAGAAGCTGATCAATTAATTGAAAAACTAAAAGAGAGCCATTATATCGTTTCCGGGATTGAGACTAAAGAATTAAAGAGAAGTCCCGCACCTGCCTTTACCACTTCAACTCTTCAGCAGGCTGCGGTTAACCGCTTTGGCTGGAGTGCCAAAAAAACAATGAGAGCAGCCCAAAGTCTATATGAGGAAGGTTATATAACCTATCACCGGACTGATTCAACTAACCTGGCAACGGAGGCAGTAACTCACGGCAGAAATTTTATTGAAAAGAATTTCGGTGAGAAATATTTACCTGAAAAATTCAGATTCTATAAAACCAAGTCAAAGGTTGCCCAGGAAGCCCATGAAGCTATTAGACCGACAGAAGTAAATGTTGTTTCCGGAGGTGATGCCAAAAATTTGGCAGGTGTAGTTGGTCTTAATTTAATAGCGGAGGATTTAGGCAGGGATGTCCAGCTACTTTACAGTCTTATCTGGAGAAGATTTCTGGCCTGTCAGATGATGGATGCTGTTGTTGAACAGACAACAATATTAGTTAATGGCAAGTTCCTTAAAGAAAACAATTCATTTTTATTAAGAACAACCGCCCAACAGCTTAAATTTGACGGTTGGTTAAAGCTTTATGACAAGGGTAAGTTGGAGGAGAATTATAAAGGCCAGAATGAAGAACAGCAAAACAGAATTCCCGATGTAATTGCTGATGAAAAGTTAAAACCTGTAAATATAATACCGGCCCAGAAATTTACTGAGCCACCCGCCCGCTATAATGAAGCCTCTTTGATTAAAGCACTGGAGGAAAAAGGCATCGGCAGGCCTTCAACCTATGCGCCGATTATTTCAACAATTTTGGAGAGAAAATATGTGGAGAAAATAGAGCGGCGTTTTCATCCGACAGACTTAGGCTTTGCAGTTTGCGACTTTTTAGTCAAATACTTCCCGCAAATCTTTGAGATTACCTTTACTGCGGGAATGGAGGATTCTCTGGATGAGATTGCCAACGGTAAATTGAAAACAAACCAGGTTTTAAGCGACTTTTATCATCCATTCAAAAATCGCTTAGATGAAGTATTTAAAGAAGCAGACAGGGTGAAAGTGGACTTGGGAACAACAGATGAAAAATGTCCCAAATGCGGATCAGCGCTTCTTTACAGGATGTCGAGGTTTGGCAAATTTTTAGCCTGTTCGACAT
>MFJA01000045.1:7353-8369 GCA_001779055.1 Candidatus Gottesmanbacteria bacterium RBG_16_37_8 | reverse complement strand
ATATACCAAAAATATTGTGGAAAAAGCAGGTATTATCTGTCCCAAGTGCGGTGGAGAAATAGTAATTAAGAAAACCAGACGGGGAAAACAATTTTACGGTTGCGGTAATTACCCCAAATGCACCTTTGCCGCCTGGAAAAAAGAAGATATTAAATAATTTGTTATACTATAGTTAATGCCCCGGTTATTAGTTATATTTTTATTACTTCTAGTATCAGTTAAATCAGTTTCCGCAGATGTGGTTGATGAAGTCAAGGAATATAATAAAAGAAGTCTACCGCCGGTAGGATCGGCTCTGGATGTAAACGGAGTAAATATTACAGTTCCTCCTAATCCTACCACAGGAGCTTCATACACCGGTGGTAAAGAAGAGTTAATATATAACTTTAGCCATGCGGAACTAGTTAAACCTGATCCTTTGGATCCGAAGACATTTTTTCAAAAAATATTAGATTTTTTCAAAGATTTGTTCGGAATAGGAGCAGTTGATATCGGCAACGAGAATGCCCAGAATTTTCTGAATGCTGAGTTGCCCCATGGTGTAGGTAATCAAATGCTAGCCAGAATCAATAGTTCGTCAGAGTTGGCCATGGGAATAAACAGCAAAGTTTTGGGTGCAACACCTGGAGTATCCGATAAAGCGATGGATTATGCCTATTGCTATTCCAGATGTGCCAGTCTTCCATTACCACTCTGTCAATGCGGTGATAAGGTTCCTTCGATAACTCCGACAATAACTCCTACCGGTCAGCCTCCGGAGCCGCCGGTTCCTCCGGGGGATTATCAGTTTCCACCGTCGCAGGATCCAGACTTTACCTGTGCCAATGAAGGTCCGGCATCCGGACTTTTTATTGACAAAATCAGGGAAGCTGCGGGTTGGAAGTCTATGCCGGGAGCAATTGTTGCCGGTGTTGCCTGTATCGAAAAAGCAAATATGTGGAATTATACAGATGCCCAAGTTGAAGAATTTAGTCAAGAGGGTGGAGAAATACTTGAATGTCAACCCAATGCCGGAG
>MFJA01000045.1:5713-7312 GCA_001779055.1 Candidatus Gottesmanbacteria bacterium RBG_16_37_8 | reverse complement strand
GGTTTTGCAGCCAAAGATGCTCTTGGCCGACAAACAACCAATATTTGTAATATAACTGATGCCTTTTTTGCAGCTGTCCATAAGTTTGATCAGGATAAAAATCAAAGGGAAGATTTGGGTAAGCCTCCTGCGGATAATCCTTATTGCAGGCAGGCTTCAGCTGATTGGTCTGATCCCAATTTAATCTGTTGTGCAGTTTCGAGGTTTTACGGAAGTTATATACCTTGTACCAAGGATCCGGCAACCGGTGAATATACCACAGCTGACTGCCTACGATTTTACGGAATATTTGGTGAGGCGATGAATTACTGTGAATTTGTCAACAGATTCTACCTGCAGTGGAAAAATTCATATTAATACTTCAGCTTGTCTGTTTGTTGAGTGTCGATATATAATTGAAAGGGTAATATGATATCTCCCCTAAAATATGGATGTATCTTATTTGGGTAACAGAAACAATAAAAATTTTATGCTGCCGGTTATTATTGTTGTGGTGGTGATTTTATTGGCAGGAGTCGGATTTGTGGTTTTTAAATCACGATCTAAATTTATTTCTCCCTTGCCTGATGAGCCGGCAGTTGAGATTATATTTTATACACCAACTCCTGAACCTGTAACACCAACAAGCTCTCCTTCGGCAACCCCCAGATCCCAAAAAAAGGCAAGTCCGACTATTACTCCTACCAATGCCGTAACTGCCACACCGACCAATAAACCCTGATTTTATGCTGGATATAATATTCTCTGCCGACCGACAGATACTTCTTATTATCAATCATCTGCCTCATAATTTTTTTACTGATTCATTTTTTTTATTTTTTTCCTTTGCCGGCTATTATGGAGTTATCTGGTTTGTTATAACGGTTTTACTTTTCCTTTTTGACGGACTGGATAACAGACGTGAGGTGACAGCACTTTTTATTACGGTACTGTCAGAAATTTTTCTGGTTGAGATTTTTTTAAAAAATCTTTTTTTAAGAATCAGGCCGGAAACGGCAATCGGAGACAATCTGGTTAAGCTTCTTGGCCCAACAGCTTCATATTCATTTCCGTCAGGGCACGCAACCATTGCTTTTGCGGCAGCTTATATTCTTTCCCGGCAAAGACCGAAATTAACCATATTTTTATTTTTTTTGGCAGTTATAGTTGCTGTTTCCAGGATATATCTGGGGAAACACTATCCGTCAGATGTTATTGCCGGAGCAGTTCTGGGAATGTTAATCGGAATTATGTCCAGCCACCTTGTTTGGAAATCTTTCCCGGAAAAAAAAGTTAATTTAAAAAAGTAAAAGCAATGAATAAGAATTTTAATAAAAGCATTTTATCTTTGATTTTCCTGGCAATTCTGTTATCCATGTTGGGAGTTGTAGTCAAATATATTTCTCCTTATTTAGGCGTGCATTGGCAGTTACTTACAAGATTTGGAACTGCCGCTCTGCTAATATATATCTTTTTCAGAAAAAAAATTCATATTGAAAATATAATCAGTTCTTCAAAAAAAGATTTGGGATTATTGGTTTTAAGGTCGGTTGCTTTTTACGCCGGAGCGGTTTTATGGGTAAAGGCTATACCTTTGACCAAGCTTTTTACTTTAACTGT
>MFJA01000045.1:4694-5621 GCA_001779055.1 Candidatus Gottesmanbacteria bacterium RBG_16_37_8 | reverse complement strand
TACTTATTATATCCCTGAAGGAAGTAAGTACTAATATTGAATTGGGTACAGGAGAGATAATGCTAGTTGTTTCTGGATTTTTACTGGCATTTCGAAGCGTTTCTGTCCGTTGGCAGGATCAGAAACTAAATGATTGGGAATTGACTTTGGTGATGTTATTTATAACTTTTATTATTTTGGCCGGTTCGATAACGGTCAAAGGGGAAAAGTTACCCGGATCTTTATTTTTCCCTTCAGTAATTTTATTGACTGTATTGGGTGGTTTGATAAATGTCGGTACACAGTTTTTAACCAATTACGGTTACCGCAGAGTTGAGGCGGTATTGGCTAGCAGTTTGCTTCAAACAGAAGCCCTTTTCGGGATGATTTTCGGATACGTACTTTTCGCGGAAGCGCCCAATTTCAGGGAAATAACAGGCAGTTTGATCCTAATATTTGCAGTCTACAGGATTAACAGACTTTTTAAAAAGAAATGAAAAAGTTAAACGCCAGACAGTTAAGGACAACAGAACCTGATGCGGAGCAGATTAAAAAACTGCCTAAAAATCCGATTTACTTAATATTGGATGATGTTTTGGATACTTATAACGTGGGAGCTATCTTCAGGCTGGCTGATGCAACAGGAGTTAAAAAAATATTTTTATGCGGACAGACGGAGACACCTCCCAATCCGAAAATAAAAAAAGCATCTGTTTCCACCTGGAAATGGCTGGATTGGGAATATTCTTCATCTGCACATGCAGTTATTAAAAATTTAAAATTAAAAATTAAAAATTTATCGATTGTTGCTATTGAGCAACATAAAAAGAGTATTTCTTTAAAGAACTTCCAACCTACTTTTCCGCTGGTTTTGATTGTAGGAAATGAAACTGCGGGACTTTCCAAAAAAACATTGAAAGAGGTTAATCAAATTGTCGAATTACCCAT
>MFJA01000045.1:3624-4683 GCA_001779055.1 Candidatus Gottesmanbacteria bacterium RBG_16_37_8 | reverse complement strand
ATAAATCCTTAAATGTCATGGTTTGCTTAGGTATTGTTTTATACAGAGTGATAGAGTATTTTTAGCGTTGACATTGCCTTTATAAATAGGTAGTCTTAAATTAAGATGCAGATAAATCCTGCCCAAAGGATTAGGTTTTTATATCCTCTATTTTTCACCCTATTATTATTTCTCTTTTTAATTATCTTGCCCGGACATGTCTTAGCCCAAACACCGACTCCGACTGCTCCACCTTTGCCCGGTACCGGTACAGCTACTTGGGAGTTTGATCCGATAGTTACCGAAACCGGAAAAAATGCCGACCGGGCCAGACAGCTTCTGTGGTGGATATTCCAGCATCCGGGAATACATACTGCCCCGGTACTGGCCCAGATCTGGGCTATAGCCAGAAATATAGTTCTGGTATTTGTAGTTATGGTAATAGTCGCCTTTGGGATTTCCCTTATTCTGGGCAGAAGAAGAGGAGTGGTCGGACCTATATTTTCAGGAATAACTTCACCGATTTTCGGAGTTAATATTCCCGTTATATTTTTTCGGATTGCCGGAATCCTCATTTATGTCATGTTTTCCTATATTATTATAGTTGCTTTGGTTCAAACCAGCGATATAATTATGCGTTTTTTCATTGAAACGGTTGGAGGAAAAGATCTTTTCAACATAATTTTTGCCGGAGCCGGCAATACTGAAGCTAATTACATCACTTTTGTAGGTTACAGGGATGTCAATCCGTTAAGTCTGGAAATGGTCAATTCTTCTCTAATGTATATCCGTCTGACCAGCCTTACCTATAACGTTATGTCAACAATATTGGTGTTAAGAACAATAATTCTCTGGTTTATGCTGATTATCGCTCCTTTTCTGGCACTTCTTATGCCTTTTGTATTTATAAGAAATGTCGGTTGGATTTGGATAGGGGTATTTTTTCAATGGCTTTTTTATGGTCCGATTTTTGCCTTGTTTTTAGCTGCTTTAACCAGGATTTGGGTAGCCGGAATTCCCTATGGTTTTGATTTTTCCAGAGTCAATAAGCCATCCGGTCAGGTATATAGGACTGCAATC
>MFJA01000045.1:2673-3569 GCA_001779055.1 Candidatus Gottesmanbacteria bacterium RBG_16_37_8 | reverse complement strand
AATTCAGCCAATTATGTTGATACGTTTGCCGAATATTTCATTGCCCTGGTAATGCTCTGGGCTGCCATTATTTTGCCCTGGCTGCTTCTTAGGATATTTCGTGATTACTGTTGTTCAATGATTGCAGCGGGAGCCAATACTTTAAATTCAATTTTTGACAGATTAAGACAATACCCTACACCGCCACCGCCAACACCGGTTCCAACAACTACCTCCGGAATGGCAGTGGAACTTCCTTTCAGACAAAAAATTGAAGAGAAAGTAAAGGAAGTCCAAAGAGTGAGGATTGAGGAGATAACTAATATTTCCAATGTTTCTACCAATGAAATTGCCAGATCTATGGATTTGTCGGTTTCCAAACTCTCTGATATTTCAAGACTAGAGACCAATATGCTGAAAAAGACTGAGGTAGCCAGTTATCTCAATAAGATTAGAACTCCGGATAGATTAACCATAGCGGAGGAGAGAGAGAAATATAAGATGGTACGTGAAGAACTGGTTCAGAGGGCTTTGAGGGGCGACCGGGTTGCTCAGACTCTTCTTCAGGCTAGTGACAGGCAAACTCAGGCTATGGCCAGTCAAATAATTTCAACAGTAAGGGCAGCCCCGATCAAGATTACTGCCGCAGTACCGCAAATTAGAGTTGAAGCAACAGTTCCGGCTATTACTAACAAAACAATTGTCGAGAATGTAGCCAGCAAAGCCGGTATATCCGAGTTAAGAGTTAGGGATGTATTGTCAAAGATAAGCATCAAAGAGTTAGCCAATGAAAATAAAGTTAACGAAGTTTCAAAAACTTCCGGAGTATCTGCAGAGAATGTCAAAAGTATAGTCCAACAGGCCGAACAGGTTTGGAGATCTACTTTTACCGATTTTTCCAAAGAAGTAGAGCAAGT
>MFJA01000045.1:1699-2634 GCA_001779055.1 Candidatus Gottesmanbacteria bacterium RBG_16_37_8 | reverse complement strand
AGTTTTATCCAAATTAAGTCTAACCGATATCACTAATAGCGAGAAAGTAAGAGAGGTAGCCAGAATAACCGGAGTTACTGAGGAAAAAGTAAAAGAAATTGTAAGTGTTGTTGACAGAGTCAGGCAAACAAAAGATCTAGTTTCTCAGAATGAAATTATTGAGACTATTTCATCATCGAATAACATATCTTCTGCAACGACCAAACAGATAATATCAAGTATTTCGGAATCTGAATTAGAAAACAGTAAGAAAGTTAAGGAAGTAGCCGGTAAAACCAATGTTACGGAGGATAAAGTCAGGGAAGTAGTTAAATCAGTTGAAAACATCAGGCAGGAGAAAATATCAGTTAAAGAGAAACAACAGGTTGAAAAAATCTCCACCAGAACTGATCTGTCATCGGAGGTTGTTAAACAAATACTCAATAATATCAGCGAGTCACAATTAACCGATACTGACAGAATTAAAGAAGTAGCCAAAGTGACTAATGTTTCCGAAGAAAAAGTCAGAGAGGTTCTTAAAACAAAAGTTTCATTTAGAGAGGCTAAACCAGTTAGCGTGCCTGCTGTTATTAAAGAGGAATCTCTCCAGAAAGTTGCAAGGAGTGTCAATGTATCAGCAACTACGGTTAAACAGGTATTGTCGAGCATCTCAGAGGAAGAATTAAAAGATACAGAAAAAGTCAAGCTGGTTTCTAAAGTAAGCGGTTTAACAGCTGACAAAATTTCAGAGGTACTGACTACTTATCAGAAAGAGATCAAAGCAGAGTTTCCTGAACAGGTTACAGCTGTTTCCGTTGAAGATTATGAGGAAGTCAAAACTATGTGGCTTAAGCATTACAGAAGTGCTCCCATTCCCATTTCAGAGTCTATCAGAAACAGGCAGGATTGGTTAACTAGCGAACAGAAGAAGCTGACTAATATTACCAATTTATTAG
>MFJA01000045.1:0-1674 GCA_001779055.1 Candidatus Gottesmanbacteria bacterium RBG_16_37_8 | reverse complement strand
AGTTTCTGAAATACTGCCCTTCATGCTTTTGGGAGGTTTTTCAGAATCGGAGATAATGACCTATATTAAAGCTAAATTGGAAGCCGACCGGCAGGTGTTGGATGAACTTACTTTAGAGGAGAAAGCAAAAGAGAAAGCCAAGGAAGAATTAAAGACAGAAGAGGAAGAAACATTAGTAAGTGTAGTAAAAGAAGAAGAAAAAAAAGAATCAGCAGAATTAAAGCAATCAAACCAGCTTAAAGATGAAACTGAAAAATCAGGCAAGGGTGAAGTATAATAACAAACATGAATAAATTTATAACAAAATTCCCTTTGTATCTGGGATTAGTTGTTTTTATTCTGGCTGTTTTAGTATCTGCCATAAAAATAGGCGAGAGGGGAATTCTTGTTAATAACAGGCTTTCAGCCAGATCTGACGAAGCGCATCTTAATCTCGGTTTTTCTTTGCCCAATATAATAAGTATCAGTCTGGTTTCCACAAAGGAAATAAGCGGAGCTGATATCAGTCTTACCTATGACAGTCAGAAGATTGAGGTTTTACCTTCAACATTGCAGGGAATGACCGGATTTGTCACCACAGGCGGCAGTTTGGACAATAAAAGAGGTGTTTTTACATTTTCTGCTGTAACGGATACTCCATCTAAAACAGGGATAATTGCAACTTTTAGGGTGAGAAACCTTCTGTCGGAGGAAAGTGCTTTAACAGATAATCTAAAAATAGATTTTGTTTCGACCGGGACAAAAGTATATGATGTTGATTTGATACCTGTGACGGCCAGTTTTACCGGATTATAAATTCCTGGTCATTGACAACAAAAATCATTTTTTTATATAATTTAGTCCGTTGATAGAAGAAAAGGAGAAGCCTAGTGAATTAAGATAAACGCCAAGACGGTAGAATAAATAACCCCGCGCTTGGCGGGGTTTGTGGTCTTTAAATGGTATTTGTAGCTCTTTGACAATTCGACAGTTAGAATGTGGTAGGAACAATTTTTGAGAGTTTGATCCTGGCTCAGGATTAACGCTGGCGGCGTGCCTTAGGCATGCAAGTCGAATGGTCCCGATGCAAATCGGGACAATGGCAGACGGGTGAGTAATGGTAGGGAATCTACCCCAAAGTGAGGGATAGCTCGCCGAAAGGCGGGGTAATCCTGCATGTAGTCCCGATTTATCGGGACAAAAGGACGTAACTGTTCGCTTTGGGAGGAGCCCTACTCCTATCAGCTTGTTGGTAGGGTAATGGCCTACCAAGGCTATGACGGGTAGGGGGCGTGAGAGCGTGTACCCCCACAATGACACTGCGACACGGGTCATACACCTACGGGTGGCAGCAACCGGGAATAATCGGCAATGGACGAAAGTCTGACCGTGCGACGCCGCGTGAGGGATGAAGCCCTTCGGGGTGTAAACCTCTTTTATTCCGCAATATAGCGGGAAGAATAAGCGTCTACTAACTACGTGCCAGCAGTCGCGGTAATACGTAGGACGCAAGCGTTATCCGGATTTATTGGGCGTAAAGGGTCGCGTAGGCGGTTTGCCGCATCTTGCCTTAAATGGCGAGGCTAAACCTCGTCCCCGGCAAGAGATGGGCAGACTTGGAGATTTGGCGGGGTTTCTGGAACTTCCGGTGTAGCAGTGAAATGCGTTGATATCGGAAGGAACACCGAGAGCGTA
>MFJA01000044.1:28477-30597 GCA_001779055.1 Candidatus Gottesmanbacteria bacterium RBG_16_37_8 | reverse complement strand
AAACGGTTTAAATAGTGCTGATAGTTGCGGATCGTTAACTTGGAACTGTTTTTCTCAACTTCCAGATATTCCAGAAATTGAACGATTGAGTCTTCAATTGTAAGCATTAAATCTTATAAAACTTTATTTTGCGATATTATTAATGTCGCAACAATAAAGTTAAATTGTCAGACATTTCAAAAATGTCTAGACAATTTATATTTTGCGACATCATAGACATCTTGTCAAATTTTAAAATTAAATTCAAATTAGTTAGTTTATATCTACTATCAGACAATGTAATAAATCAGTCTTTTCTGTAAATAATAAAATCCAGATTAGAAGTAAAAATCGAGCCCGTGTAATGACCTACAACGGTTCGAAATACCGCTTAAGGTCCTAACCTAAGTCTTAGCCCGGAAAAAAAGGCTATTATAATAGAAGATATTCGGATTTTCTTAAAAAATTTATCTGGCAAATTAAAAGGAGAAATGATGATATTTATAAATAAAAGAATATTAATTTAAGAAAATTAAAAATGAGAAAAATTGGTTATTGTTAATATTACTTTAAAATGGCTCTTCTCCGGACTCAGGCTGAGAGATGTCGTAAAAGGATTATTGTGCGAAGTATAGGATAAATTTACTTATAATGAAATATTCAAAAGAGAAGCATCTTCTCTCTCCGCCACTCAAATACCAAAATGAATTAGTAAACAAACTATTCTCAGGTTTAAATCTGCTCATCTTCAACACTAAAACATAAGAAAGCTGAAAGTTTTATTCGGGTTTTTTAAATACAACATAATATAGAGCATCACAATACTCTAAACTATCAATTTCGAAGCTGAGTTTATAGTATTGTATAATATAAATATTATGAGAAACAGTAGTTTAGAGCATAATAACGTGCTAAACAT
The DNA here is from genome assembly GCA_001779055.1 of Candidatus Gottesmanbacteria bacterium RBG_16_37_8. Classification (GTDB taxonomy): domain Bacteria; phylum Patescibacteriota; class Microgenomatia; order 2-02-FULL-39-11; family 2-02-FULL-39-11; genus 2-02-FULL-39-14. Next base: position 29,699 of record MFJA01000044.1, on the reverse strand, counting down.
AAGTTTTTCAGGCTGGAATTGAATATCAGGAAGGCTATTTTCGGTTAATTTAGGGCTTCACAATAATCTAAATATCCATTTTCGAGGCTTAATTATGGAGAAAACAGAATATAAAGAATAATTTAGCGCTTACTAATGCTCTAAACTATTAAATTTATGCGTAAAAATATTGTTCAATCCCTAATGCAGAAGAGAACAGATCGTTAGAATAATCTAAAGTGAATACTCAGCCTCAATTATGAACACTGTTTCTCATTTCAATATTATAATCGTATTCTAAATAGTTGCTTTTCGTGAAAACTAAATCGTGAAACATATCCACATTTTCGTAATAAACTATAGGCTATATCAAACTGTATCATTGCCATCCTCTTACTTCTCCCCTCTTCTCCGGTTAACAACCAATGACTAACGACTGAATTCATCCCCATCTGGTTATGACAAAAGTCAAAAAAAAGGTCATAACAAATACTAAAATGTATTCTCTGATAATATTCATAAATAATTTTTCAGATAAATACTGCTGGATTACCCCTACCAAAGAATAATATGTCGCAGACAGAAGTAATGAAAAAGAAGCATTCTCAATGGGCCAAAATGATAAAACCATTGACAGCTCCCCTACTCCTACTGCAATAATTGCAGCATAAAAATAAAGTTTGGAATTAAAATGTTTATCCAATATTACCGACCATAAAGACTGCAGAACCAGAAAAAAACTGATCAATGTCATAATTAGCATATTAGCCCAAAAAGGCAATCTTAACGAATATATTATATTAGAGGAAAGAAAAATAACGGTTAAAGTCAAAAGCAGTCCTACGCTTTGAGCTGCTCTTAAGAGCTGAATTGATCGCTCCGCTGCTACATTATAAATATTCTCCACCAGTAATATGGCATATGTTCCCAATGCAAAAAAAGCCGTGGTAGTCAAGCGGATAATCCATCGGGGCGGCAGTAAAAAATAAAAAAGAGACAGTGAAGCGGTAAAAAATACCGGTAAAATAAAAAGTAAAATCCATTCACTGCCTTCAATATCCTCTTTTAATGACCAGGCAGTCAAAATAAAAGCTACGATCGACAGAAGTAGAACCATAAAAAAACGTACATCCTGCCAAATAAGTTGCGTTATCAATACTCCTGAAGTTAATATTATCGTCTGAAGAGTGAATCTTTCCCTTTTTTCCAGAAATATCAAGATCGTTTTTAACTTGAAGATATT
>MFJA01000044.1:24673-28401 GCA_001779055.1 Candidatus Gottesmanbacteria bacterium RBG_16_37_8 | reverse complement strand
TCAACCGCTTATACATGGCTTTTGTAGTTGGCAAAAACTCTCTGGACGTCTTCCCTCTCCTCTATTGTCTCAAGTAACTTTTCAATTTTATCAATATCCTCTTTCTTTGAAATTTCTATCTCCGAAGTGGCTTTGAAATACAGTTCAAATGATTCTATAGTCAGACCGACAGAAACTAAATACTCTCTGACTTTATGCAAATCGTTTGGATTGGTAAATATATTATAAACTTCCTCTGACTCTTCAATGTCGATTGCTCCGCCCTCCAAAGCGTTTTCCAAAACTTTATCATAACTTTTGCCTGTCTTTTTAACCTCAATTAAACCGACCTGGTTAAACAGATGGGATACAGCTCCGCTGGTGGCCAAAACCCCTCCCGATCTCTCTAAAATATTCTTAAGTTCCGCAACTGTTCTCATTTTATTGTCCGTTGCTGCTTCAATTAGAATTCCTATTCCTTTTGGACCGAAAGCTTCATAAACTCCTTCACTTATCTCTGTATCTTTGTCCGATTTTTTTGCCCGGTCTATTGCACGCTGAATATTCTCCTTGGGCATGTTTATGGATTTTGCCCTGTCAATTGCCAATCTCAGCTTAAAATTACTGTTCGGATCGGTCATTCCGCCGCCTTCCTTAACAGCTATAATAATGGCATTGGCAAACTTGGTAAATAATTTTCCTTTTACACTGTCTGTGGCTTCTTTTTGATGTTTTACCTTCGACCATTTGGAATGTCCTGACATATGAATTTAAATTATATCTTTCCTCTTGACATTTCTCAACTCTATAGATAAACTAACCGGAATATAGAACCAATCGCTCACAACCTCCAAGCTGCAATCGAGGCCGCTTTAGCCCAAAAATGGGACGAAGCAATTGAAATCAATAAAGAACTTCTAAAAAAAAATAAAGACGATACTGATATTTTAGCCCGTTTAGCTTTTGCCTACTCCCAAATAGGATCCATCGAAAAAGCCAAAAAAATCTACCGTAAAATTTTATCTCTGGATAAATATAATACTCTGGCTTTAAAAAATCTAAATAAAATCAATAATTTAAGCGAAAAAAAATCAACTAATACCTCTCACCATGAAAGATTCCCTCCGGGATTATTTATTGAAGAACCGGGCAAAACAAAAATTATTCAGCTTGTAAATGTTGCGCCTGTAAAAATTTTAAGCATGATAAACATCGGCGATACTGTTACTATCCTTCCTAAAAAACACTCTGTTGAAATTAGGGGTCTGGATAAAACCTACTTTGGCGCACTTCCTGACGATATTGCTTTCAGGCTCTTAAAGTTTATTGCAGCCGGCAATACCTATATGGCCTGCATCAAAAATATCCATAAAAACCAGGCAGCTGTTTTCATCAGGGAAATATCCCGGGGTAAAAAATTACACCACCAGGCCACCTTTTCTCCGACTACTTACAAAGAATATACTGCTTCAGTACATAAAGAAATCAAAAAAATCATATCAGATGAAACAACGGATGAGGAAAGTGAGAATCAGGAGGAATCAGAAGAGTAATGAATAACTTTCTCCTTCAAAAAAAGAATCACTCCGGATAATTTTCTTTCCTTCTTAATTTTTATTTTCAATACCCTTTTGGGAACATTCAATTCTTTTTTTGATTCAATCACTGCCAGAAGAAAAGAAATTATTAATATAATCCCTAAAATGAGATAAAAATTCATTTTAAAAAACCTTCTCCAATAATTACTTTTATATCTGTCTGCGCTTGAATTTCCAACGTATTATCTTCCCGGCAAAAGAAATCACGCTCCAATATTTTAGCTATTACGCTATCACGGCTACCTTGGCTAGCATAAATTATTCTGCAATAATTCTTATTCAATTCCGCTGCTGTAGTCACAATAATAACATGAGCTCCTAAATGATTAAGAATTCTGGAAAATTGACTGGCAATTTTATCCATGCCGCTGGCATTTTGAACCTCCAGAGTAAAATCTTCCTCTCTGACCCTGATATCCTGAAAGTCATTAATTGTCATACTGTCAAAAAGCTCCAAATCTAAAGAATAGACTTGAGTTTTATCAGGAAGTGTCCCGGAAATTCCAACCCGTGAATCTGCAGGATCAAGATAGGATATTTGATCAATTCGAAGGTTTCTGAAACTTAAGAAAAATCGCAGCTTTTCAAGAAGTGACATATCTGTTGCAATGTCTCCTGAAATTAATGTTTTTATAAACGGTAAACCTTTTATTATGGAAAAATTATCCCGCTTAAATTGTTTAAATTCGTCAATAGTTTTGGGAATCAAAACAGGGTCCTTTAATTTAAAAAGTAAATATCTGTCTGTTTTAATCCCCAGAGTTGTTTCAACAGCTTTTTTCATTAGCTTGGCACCTGTTCTAGCCTTATCCAATTCTCCTAATTTATAAATTGAAAATACCGGATATGTCTTGTAACCATAAGGAATATCCATAAGCAGATTGGGTCTTAAAGTCAGATAATTACCCCTGTTTTGATTAGGTTCTACAGACATAATAGCCATTTGGTAATCAGAAGAAGAATTATTGGAGTCAATGTTCTCTATAACAACAGTAAATCTTGTCTTACCATTCCAACTGTTACGAAAACTCCAACAAAAATAGGTAAAAGTGATGAGAAGAATAAATAAAACAATTCTACGATAGTCAAAGAGGTAAGTTTTGGAAGGCTTTTTGCGCCTCATTTTTTTCCTTTTTTGATGATTTCGGTCTGGGGAAGAAAAAACGAAGAATGGCTGACTAACTTTTCAGCTTTTCTCTCCAAGTCCTTTTTTTTCTTTTTTTTCTGTTCTCCCTTGTAATATCCGCCAAAATTTCCCATATCAATATAATATTATATCCTATTTATCTGTCAAATCGCTATTGTAAACATGTTCCAGTTTCAACCTGTCCAAATCTTCAGTCAGCTTTGTTCTGTCAAGATCTAAAAAATTATATAAATGTCTGACCATAGTCATCGAAGCCTCAAATTCCGGTTGAACAACAATTATTTTATCCAGTAGAGATAGACTCTGAAAATCCGCATCAAAATGAGCCCGAATAAGAATTTTAATATCAGGATTCAATGTCTTGGTGTTTGCAATAATTACAGACTGCATCTGCCTGTCATGATAAGCCATTACTAAGACTTTTGCTTTATCAAGATTGGCAATTGACAAAACATCCGGATTTGCCGGATCACCGAATATGGCAAAGATACCTGAGTTATTTAACTTTGAAACGAGACGGTAATTGATATCAATAACTATAAACGGTATCCCCTGCTCTTTTAAAACAAAACAAATATGCTTACCTACCCTGCCGTAACCTAAAACTACAACGTGACCCTCAAAAGCTTTTTCCTCTGTTTTAATAGCTATAGTCTCAATATGAACAAATAATTTATCCAATAATGGTAAATATTTTTTAGCTATTGATTTAAGCCGGTAATACAACCTGTCAGATAACGATATCAGAGGAACGGAAGTGATCAATGATAGTACTGTGGTTGAAATAACCAGTTGTAATAGTCTTGAATCAAGTAGTTTTAAATTAAAAGCTGACAATGCCAAAATAAAAGCCAATTCTCCAATGGAGATAACTGAAAAACCGACCCGAAAAGAAGTTCTGGGATGGAAACGAAGATAAGTTAAAAGAATAAAAATTATTATAAATTTAAATAAGTAGAGAATAATAACCAAAGATATAATTAACAGCCAATTATCTAAAACGT
>MFJA01000044.1:23490-24661 GCA_001779055.1 Candidatus Gottesmanbacteria bacterium RBG_16_37_8 | reverse complement strand
GCATAAATCCCAATGAAGTAAAAAAGACGGTTGAAAAAAGATCCCTCAATGGTCTTATTTCGGCAAATATCCCGTGATGAGCAGCCGATTCGGATATCAAAATTCCTGCCAAAAAAGCACCCAAGGCAAATGAAAAACCAATACTTTTAAAAAGGGTAGCAAATATAAAACATATTGCTAAGGCTAAAAGCAGCATAATTTCTCCGCTTTTAAAGGTTGCCATTTTTTCGGTGATTCTGGGAATTAACTTTTTTCCTATATAAAAAAAAGAAACAAAAAGAATAATGGAAAGTAAGAAGTTGGAAATAAAGATTAAAAGCTGATTGGACGCTTTATCTTGAGTGTTTAGCAGTATTTTTAATGACGGCAGTAAAATAATCATTGGTATTGTCAATAAGTACTGCATAACTAATATGCCTATTGCTAATTCTCCGTGGTATGTATCCAATTCTCCCTTCTCAGATAAAGACTTAACTACCACAGCCGTCGATGAAATTGAAATAATCAATCCTATAATAAGTGCCTGTATAAGATTAATACCGATAAGAGGCAAAATAATCATGGATAAAACTACTATCATCAGGATTTGAATTAACGTCACCAGTAATAAAGGCAGAGTTAAATTTTTTATTTTATTAAGCGAGAATTCCAATCCCAATGTAAATAACAGAAGCGCTCCGCCAATTTCAGAAATGCTTTTAATTTCCGTATTAACTGAAAAATTCTGGGATAGAAATAGCGAAGCTATCATACCTGAAACCAAATATCCCAAGATTAAAGGCATTTTGATAATTTTGCTAATAGTTCCTCCAATTAAAGCCAAAACAACAATTAGAGTTAATTGCGGTATAAATCCTAAATCAGTCATTAAATTTATGTAATTGATTTAACACTTTTTGTAATTCGTCAGGCAAAGGACTCTCAAATTTAATTATTTTATCTGTTTGAGGATGTCTAAACTCCAAGAATTGGGCATGCAAAAAAAGACGGGGACAAATTTTAATATCCTCTCGATACACTTTACGGCCGCTGTATAAGGGATCTGCTATAATTGAAAATCCGCTATGCTTAAGATGGATTCTGATCTGGTGGGTGCGTCCTGTATAAGGCAAGGCGGAAATTAAGGTAAATTTATTATTAAAATTATCCCGATAATATTCCCTGACTTTAA
>MFJA01000044.1:18936-23473 GCA_001779055.1 Candidatus Gottesmanbacteria bacterium RBG_16_37_8 | reverse complement strand
AAGGCCTGCCCTCAACTATTACTCCAAATTTTCTTCGATTATTAGGTAACCTTCCAACCGGAGCATTAATAGTAAAATCCTTAGCTTTAATTATTCCATGTACCAAAGCAGTGTAACCTTTTTTTACAGTTCTTACTTTGAATTGTTCCTGCAAATTATCAAAAACACTCTCATTCTTGGCAATCAAGAGAACTCCGGATGTATCTTTATCCAGACGATGTACTATCCCTGCCCTATTAATAAACTCAGATTTATTTTTTTCTTCTGCTTGCCCGCCGAAGCCTTGGCGAAGGAGGGCCCAATCCTGAATAGTCTTATTCCGGGCATTCTCCGAACGATTAACTACTACTCCTGATGGCTTATCTATTACTATTAACCACTCATCTTCGAAGATTATGGGGATTTTCATTTGAATTCATTTCTCTTTTTTTCTTTCACAGCTAACACAATATAAAGCAGTCGGTTTAATAGCTAATCTGTCAGTATCTATCATTTTACCGCAATTCTGGCATTTACCATATGTTCCCTTCTTAATTCTAATAAGTGCCAAATTAATCTCTTCCAGATTTCGCTTTAATACTTTTTCCAAAGCTTCCATCCGATCATGGGAACTTTCCTCTTTTGCTTCCGTATCTGAAGCAGCATTATCATTTAGCCTGTCCGGATCTGAAAATGGATCCTGAAGTTTAAGAGATGATATTCTCTTCTCAACAATTTTTCTTAATTTAATAAGATTTGTATAAACCGAATTAAGCAGTTCTTTGGGAAATTTCATTTCCGCTTTTTTTAAAATTATTTAATATTTTTCTGAAAATATTTAATCTGTCAGCTAAAAAAGTGAGAGATCCGATAATAATAATTAACGCTAATATTTGCCTAAAAGATAACCCATATAAGTATACGTGGTGGACTTTCAAAAATTCAAGTCCGATTACACTTGCACCCAGAAAAAAAGCAAAAACGCAAAAAATAATTCCGTCTTTCAATTTTCTTCTTCTTAAAAATCGGTTGAGCATAATTAAAAAAATGAATAAAACCAAAAATATAATTGCTTCATATAATTCGGTCGGGTGATAAAAACCCGGCCGGCCGACTAGCCGTATCTTCAGGAAGAAGTCGGTTTCCCGACCAAAAGCTGCTCCGCCCAACTGCTGACCTATTTTAATTAAAACAAGAGCAAGAGCTGATGCTTGTGAAAGGATATCCAATAAGTGAAAAAATTTAATTTTATTTTTTTTGCAGTAAAAATATAAAAAAATAAATCCTCCTATTACTCCGCCAATTAGTGATAATCCCGGAGTTTCAACAACAAGTATGTATTTTAAAATTGTAAATTGAAAATCTGACCAGTTTCTGAAGATATAAACTGCTCTTGCGGAAACTAGAGTTATTAAAGCAGTATAAAAATACGCATCAAGGTATTCTTCTTCCTTAAATTCTTCACGGGCAAGTTTATAAACAACAAATGTGGACAGCAAAAATGACAAAGCCAGGAAAAAGCCGAAAGAATAAACGCTAAATGGACCGATTGTATATAACACAGGCATCATTAAAATATCTTAATAAACTAATTTGATTCTTTTTAACCAGTAATAAATTCCTAATGAAAATACAATTATTCCTATTGTAAAAAGTGTCCTTCCAATTCCAAATACATCCGCTAAGATTCCGGAAAAAAGCACGGGTAAAAGTGCAAAACCGCCTGTTAATGAAGTCAGGACTCCATAAATGCGACCGCGCATATCCTTATCCGTATCTTCCTGAAGAATAGTTGATGACGGAACATTAATAAGACTGTTTGATACTCCTAATAATAAAAGAAGAAACATAATGAGATATATCATACCATGAGAATCTATTAGGCTTAAAACAGATAAAATTATCAACGTCGCTCCGGACATGATTATTCCTGCAAGTATAATTGAACCTCTTAAAATCCGATCAGCAATATTCCCGACTAAAACAGCACCAATAATAAGCCCCAGCGCAGCCGGACCCATTACAATTAAAGAGACATCTTCAATTTTAATTAATAAAATTCTATCAGCAAATCCGGGAGCCAAAACAATTAAAGTCGCAATTAAAGCCTGGGAAAATGTTAACAGGTATAAACTCTGTCTGATGCGGTGATTGTGATGTATAAATAAGAATCCTTCATAGATTGGTTTTATAAAATTAACTATATTAAATTCAAATTTAATTTTTCTTGACGGCGTTAGTTTTGGCAATCGCCAATTAAATAAAGCTGCTATAAGCATAAAAACGGCCAAGATCATAAAAATACTCTGATTACCGGTTAACTTAAGTAATGGTCCTGCTGATAAAGAACCTATGACTGTTGACAAGTAAAAAGTTACCGTAAAAAGAGAATTAGCTGACAATAAATCCTCTTTTTTTACCAGTTGAGGTATGCTTGGTGCTTCAGCCGGAATAAATAATTGAGTTGCAATTGAAATCAAAACGGATAGGAAATATAGCATGAATAAATATGATGAAAAAAGATAGAAAACTACCAATATAACAGCTCTTGATATATTACAGAAGACCAATATCGATCGTTTATCAAAATGATCAACGATTCCGCCAAACATGACACCGAAAATAATCGCCGGTAATCCGAAGGTTAAAAGCATTAGAGATACTGCTGTATTGGAAAAAGTCAATCTATATACTTCAATTGCTAAAACAAATGACAGAATATTTAAAGATATTTGCGAAATAATCTGTCCCAACCAGAGCATCCTGAAATTGAAATTGTCTGCCACCCGAATAAAAGATGTATTCATTAAAAGTGAGTTTAGAGAGTATTTATATAGTGAAGTACCAACCTCACTCCAAACCCTGCTCCGCCGGTTGGAGTTAGTGGTGTATCTTTCTCTATATAGGCCGGACCTGCTATATCAAGATGTGCCCAGGCAGTTGTGCCGACGAATTCCTGTAGAAATAATGCTGCTGTTATTGCTCCGCCGTAACGCCCTGTCTGGATATTTTTTATATCGGCAATTTTGCTTTTATTAAGTTCTTTATATTGTTCGGACAGAGGCATTCTCCAAACCTGCTCACCAGTTTCCTTGGAAGCTCTCTCCAAAGAATGCAGCAAACTCTCATTATTTCCAAATAATCCTGCAATATCCTGTCCTAAAGCAACCTGACAGGCACCTGTTAAAGTCGCCAAGTCAATAATCTCATCCGGCTTTTCCTGTTTTACTGCGTAAGATAAAGCATCTGCCAAAGTAAGCCTCCCCTCAGCATCCGTATTTAATACCTCAATTGTTTTGCCGTTTAAAGCTTTTAAAATATCTCCTGGCTTAAGCGCTTTCCCTGAAGGCATATTTTCGCAAGCGGCAATAAGACCAACCACTTCAACGGACGGTTTAAAGGAAGGAAAAGCTGAAAATATTCCTAAAATGGAAGCTGCTCCGGCCATATCCAACTTCATTGTTTCCATGTGTTCTGCCGGTTTTAAAGACAATCCCCCCGTATCAAAAGTAATTCCCTTACCAATTATGACCAATTTTTTCTTGGGCCTGGCCGGTTTATACTTTAGAATAATGAATTTGGGAGGTTCATCACTTCCTTTAGCTACTCCTAAAAATGAATTCATGCCTAACTTTTCAATCTCTTCTTTGTCCAAAACTGTAACTTTAAGAAGTCCCTGAGAGTTTTTGCCCAGCCTAATAGCTTCATCAGCTAAAAAGGTGGGTGTGGTTACTTGAGACGGTTCATTAACCAAATCTCTGGCATAAAGGGCTGCAATGCTCATACTCTTGCCTATATCAATCCCCTCTTCAGCAAGAGACAATCTGCCGGGAGAAACAGCTACGATAACCTCTTCAATTTCCCGGATTTTATTTCTTTCTTCCTCACTTTTATATTTGAGGAATCTGTAGGTGGAAAGAAAAACTGCTTCAACAATTGTCTGAACCGCATTTTTAACCCCTAACTTATTAAATCCGTCATCTGATAATACCAATCCTACTCTAACTGCCTTATTTTCCTTAGATTTCCGTATTGATTTTGCCACTTGTTCAGCTAAAACAGCCCTATTAAAATCGTTTTTTTTGCCAAGTCCGGTTAAGATTAATTTATAGGAAGAAATTAAGCCTTTTGATGATAAAATCAAAATTTCATCCCGTCCGCCCTTGAATTCTTCACGCTTTTCAGCTTCCTTGATGAGTGAAATTAAACCAGTTGGGATATCCCTTAAACTCTTCTCTAATTCATTTTCCCAGAAAAAAAGATTAAGCGAATCTACATCCAGCTGTGAAATCTTTGAAGCCTTGAGGGAAATCTTCATATCAGTCTATTTGACTAAAGCAAGTGTACCAAAATATAATTCTAACAGTCAATCTGAAATTGTTTTCGGGCAAGTGCTGGAACAGGTATACAGGTACGTCTCAAAAACGTATGGGCTAATCGCCCATGAGGGTTCGATTCCCTCCTTGCCCACACGAGATAAACACTTTAGAGTAAAAACTACCAAACCGCATTAACCTTGGAATATGAAAGAATTCTTTTATCACTGGTTATTAATTTT
>MFJA01000044.1:16519-18921 GCA_001779055.1 Candidatus Gottesmanbacteria bacterium RBG_16_37_8 | reverse complement strand
GCTGTTGCCACAATAATCCTGTCAGCCGGGTCGTTATTGGGATAATTCGGTAAATACACTGATTTTACGGCAATTTTATTATCTACCGCTATAAAATGAATTGCTGGAATTCTTGACAACATATCAATCCACGTATCAACATCAATCCCCAGGTTAATTTTCTCCTTCCTAACCAGCAGTGCAATTTCCCAAGCACTAATCGCAGAAATATAAATTTCTTTCTTCTTTTCGAAAACTGCTATTTCTTTTTTTGCTTTCGCTGAAAGTTCTGAAGGATTTTTTAACCACCAAATAATAACATGAGTATCTAGAACAATCATTTCAGCGCTTCCCAATCATCTATCCCTACCGGTGAAACAATATCCCCATACCATAAAACAGAATTCCTTAACTCTTTTAATAACTTTTCGTCTTCATCTTTTTCTTTTATTGGCACTACTTTAACCACAGGTTTCCCTGCATGGGTAATCGTCAACGGCTTTTTTTCCTGTTCGACTTTTCTTAGATACTCAAGCGCTCTGGGTTTAAACTGTGATTTGGAAACAATAGTTTGCATGACTATAGTCAGATTACCATAGTCATAATACTATGTCAATAATTAAATTATTCTTTGGATTTTTCTACTGAATAGAAGCGGATGCGGTCGCCTTTGAAAATCAGATCTATTTCACCCCCGGGGCCATTCCTATGCTTGGCAATTAAAAGTTTAACTATCTGTTGTTCCCAGTTTTTTACCTCAGTATCTTCTTTGTAGATAAACATAACAACATCAGCATCCTGCTCAATGGCTCCTGACTCCCGAAGATCAGCCAGTTGTGGCCTTTTTTCTCCCCGATGTTCAACTGCCCGGTTTAATTGGGAAACAGCCAGTACAGGTATCTGTAATTCCCGGGCTAAATTTTTCAAGGATTGCGAAATTAAAGACACTTCTTGAACCCTGCTGTCAAATCTTCTCCCGGGATCAACCAACTGCAAATAATCAACTATCAGAAATTTTACATCATGCATCATCTGAAGACGTCTGGCTTTGGTTCTTATCTCAAAAATGTTAATGCCCGGAGTATCATCAATATATAATGGAGCTTCAGCCAATTCTCCCATAGCTTCAGATAACCTGGTAAAATCCTCATCTGTCAACCTGCCTGTTTTTAATCTCCAGGCATCTATATCGGCTTGTGAAACCAAAAGTCTGTCAACTAATTCCTCCTTGCTCATTTCCAATGAAAACATTCCTACAGCTATTTTCTCATGTACGGTAATATATTGGGCTATATTTAAAGCTAAAGCAGTCTTTCCCTGTCCCGGTCGGGAAGCAAGAATTAGTAAATTGGACTTCTGCATACCGGCTAACTTGTTATCCAAATCATAAAAACCGGAAGGTAATCCCCGCAGATTTGTTCCTCTTTTATGAAGTTCATCAAGTCTGTCAAAACTTTCAGCCAGTGCATCTTTAATATTGATAAAATCACGTCTTGATCTTTTTTGGGCAATTGACATAATCTCCATTTCAGCAGTATCGAGAATTATTTTTGTATCATGGTTGCCCTCAAAAGCCTGACTGGTGATTTTAGCGCTTGTTTCAATCAGCTTTCTTTTAACGTAATGATCTGAAACAATCTGGCCGTAATGTTCAACGTTGGCAGAAGTAGGAACAATGTTAGTTAATTCTGTTAAATAAACTCCTCCACCTATATCCTTGTATTTGCCCATTTTCTTAAGTTGGGCGGTCACTGTGACTACATCAATCGGCTCATGTTTTTCAAATAAAGTCATCATGGCTTCAAAAATATCAGCATGACTCTCCTTATAGAAATATTCCGGCCGTAAAAAATCGATAATTTCGGAAATTGCATCCTTATCAATTAAAATAGCACCAAGTACTGAAGCTTCTGCCTGTTCATCATGAGGGGGAATTCGCGGTTCGGCCATAATAAAAATGTAATCTTTACTCTAAAACGACGATAGTCGGTTCGACGGGAATTTTATCTTTGGATACGGACAATTTTACCAAAGGTGTAATTGACTCTTTTCCCATTTCCTTTAAGAAAGCACTAACTTCATCAAGTTTACCGAACTTATCCTGATTCATTTTTGAAGTTTTATAATGCATAGGAATTATTATGCTTGGCTCAAGTTGAGTGACAACTTGGCAAGCTAAACTGGGACTTATGGTATAAAATCCGCCAACAGGAACCATTAAGATATTAACACCATTAAATATTTCAGTTGCTTTGTCATCTAATTTGTGTCCTAAATCCCCAAGATGAGCAATCGTAATATCATCCATTTCAATGTGATAAATGGTATTTTTCCCTCTCTCTTGACCGTTTTTTTCATCATGATAAGTTGATATGCCTATAATTTTTACATTTTTAACTTCATATTCTCCGGGACCTTCGATA
>MFJA01000044.1:15251-16497 GCA_001779055.1 Candidatus Gottesmanbacteria bacterium RBG_16_37_8 | reverse complement strand
TCTATATAATTGTGATCTCTATGCTGATGTGAAATAGTTATGATATCTGCCTCAGTTTTAGGAAATTTTATCCCTACCATTGACGGATCAAATGGATCAGTAATTAAAATAGCCTTTTTCCCTTTTATTCTGAAAGAAGAATGACCAAGAAAAGTAATATCCATAATTCAAATTACCCGTTACGTACGTTATGTATTATTATCACTTTTAAGCTTTCTTGACAAGGGGAAATCATGGCTTTAAGATGTTTAAGCTCACCCTCAAAAATATTTATGAAAAAAGATGTAATTTTAGCTCTCGTTGCCGGTTTTATCATTGGCAGCGGTATAGCAATACTGGCAGTCAAACTTCCGGTCATGTTATCAACAAAAGTTGCCCCAAAAGAGGAAACAAATAAAACTCCTCCCCTGCCGTCAGCTGTTACAAACTTAAAGGATTCATTATTAACCATTAATCAGCCCCGGGATCAGACTATTTTTAATGAAGATGGCATTACTCTCCTTGGAAAGACTAAACCCTCAGCTGCTATAGTTGTTGAATCGCCATTAACAAGCAATGTATACGAAGCTGATAAGAACGGTTCATTCTCAGCTAAATTGAAACTTACTGAAGGCGGAAATCCTGTCTATATCACTGCAATTGACGAAACAGGAGAATCGGAAAGCAAAACTTTGACTTTTTTCTATTCAACTGAAAAATTATGAAAATTCGTCTAATAATATCAATAATAACAGTAATATTTTTATCCCAAGTTTTTTTCTCTATTTCTGCTACCCATGCCCAAACGAAAACGCCAACAGCTTCTGCCGGTTTACTCCCACCCTCTTCTACACCTGCTGATAAAGAACTGATTGATAAATTAAAACAGATCGAAATTCTTAAAGAAAAAATCGCTACCAAAGTAGCCCAAGTCAGAGATGAGCAAAAAAGTGGAATGATGGGAATCATTAAATCAATTGAAAATAATACAATCGTTATTCAAAATTTTCTTGGCGAACAGAAATTCAGCTTTTCTGAAGATACAGTAGTATTTAAAATGGAAAATAATCTTAAAAAGGAAGCAAAAACTTCTGATCTTAAAAACGGCCAACTGATATCTTCTCTTGGTAATTATAATGACGCTAGAGATCTGCTTCTGTCCAAATTTATTTATATCCAGGAATATCCGACTAGAATAACCGGAAAAATCGCTGATTTGGATAAATCCAACTTTACCTTAACAGTCAAAGCCAAAGATGGTGACCAA
>MFJA01000044.1:14128-15206 GCA_001779055.1 Candidatus Gottesmanbacteria bacterium RBG_16_37_8 | reverse complement strand
AAGGGAGGCTTTTCCAAATTCAAGCTGGGTGATACGGTCTTCATTATAGCTTCTACCAATACTAAAGAGGAAAACCGTTTCAATGCTCTTAGAATTATCGATTTGCCGTCTCTAAACACTAGTCCCACCTCAACTGCATCCCCTACTCCTAGCCCTACTAAGATCGCTCCTTGAGCCGCGCTATGAATAATAGGTAAGGCGAAAGGCAAGATCAGGAGGGCTAAATCCTAAAATGCATCAGCTAAGAATTGTTCAGTTAAGAAATGAAATCATAAAAAAAAGAATTGCTGCTATTTTTATTTCCGATGTTTTTAATATCAGTTATTTAACCGGATTTACCGGTCTTTCTCCTCATGAGAGAGAAGCTTACTTTTTAATTACAGAAAAAAGCGTCCACTTCATCACTTACTCAACTTACTTCGGATTGTTTGATACAAATAAAACTTACTGGCAAATCCATTATGCTACACCTTTCAGGAATCTAACCGATATTCTAAGCGAAATTATAAAAAAAGAAAAAATAAAAAAAATGGCTGTTGAAAAAAATGGCCTCAATCTATCTGAGTATTTATCGCTTAAAAATAAGCTTGGAGTCAAAATAATAATAACTGAAAGTATCATCGAAAAATTAAGGATTACGAAGTCAGACATAGAAATAAAAAATATACGAGAAGCAGCCCATATTACTGATAGTACTTTCAGCTTTATTTTAAAACAGATAAATAAAGGGGTTTCAGAAAGAGAACTGGCTTTAAAAATCGAATTTTTTATTAAAAAAAATGCTCAAAATACAGCTTTCTCACCCATCGTTGCTTTTAATAAAAACTCGGCTATTCCCCATTATTTCCCCTCAAACAAGGTAAATTTGATCCCGAACAGTCTTATTCTTCTTGATTTCGGCGCCAAATATAACAATTATTGTGCTGATCTCTCCCGTGTTATTTTTTTCGGTACTCCTTCCAATCGTCTAGTCAAGACCTATCAAATAGTCCTGCAAGCTCAAAATAAAGCTCTTACCTCATTAGCCGTCGGCAAAACCGGAAAAGAAATTGATCTTCTTGCCCGTCAATATATAGAA
>MFJA01000044.1:13769-14087 GCA_001779055.1 Candidatus Gottesmanbacteria bacterium RBG_16_37_8 | reverse complement strand
AGTCGGTTTAAATATCCACGAATATCCTAAAATTGGCCCTCAAAGCAGTGACCGGCTTTCAAACAACATGGTTGTAACAGTAGAGCCGGGAATTTACCTGCCGGGAGAATTTGGCGTCAGAATAGAAGATCTGCTACTATTGAAGAAAACAGGTGTGGAGATACTTTCAAAATCGACAAAAGAAATCACCATCATATGATTAAACCGCAAACATTAAAAGGTTTCCGTGATTTTTTACCGCAAGAGGCTCAAAAAAGGCAATATGCCATTGAAATAATTAGGCGTACATTCACTCTTTACGGCTTTGAGCCTTTGGAG
>MFJA01000044.1:0-13697 GCA_001779055.1 Candidatus Gottesmanbacteria bacterium RBG_16_37_8 | reverse complement strand
TTCGTAGATTCCGGCGGCAGAAAAGTTGCCTTGCGCTTTGATCAGACAGTCCCAACCTGCAGGGTTATTGCCCAATATCCTGATAAAATCAGTCTTCCCTTCAAACGCTACCAGATCCAGACTGTTTGGAGAGCGGAAAAACCGCAAAAAGGACGCTACCGGGAATTTCTCCAGTGTGATGCTGATATTTTCGGTGTTGATGACAGAACTGCCGATGCCGAAACAATAGCTTTAACTATCGATATTTATAAAAATCTCGGTTTTAAAAAACCGCTGGCGTTGATCAACGACCGGGATCTATATGAAAATATTCCTTATAAAGCCATAGTAGCTATCGATAAACTGACTAAAACAGGTTCCCAGGCAGTTTTAAAAGAACTGGAGACCAAAGGATATTCACCAAATGAAGCCCAAAAACTTCTGGACAAAGTCAAAAACAATAAACCCAATGACAATCTTAACTATATATTTTCTTTCCTTGATAATTACGGTCTGAAAGATAACTACCGCTTTACTCCGACTCTGGCCCGCTCCTTTTCCTACTCCAACGGAACTATCTGGGAAATTATAGTTGAAGAATTTGAGGGCGGATCGCTGGCCGGTTGTGAAAGATTTGACAGCTTGGTATCCCGCTTTTCTAAAAGAAGAGTTCCCGGAGTCGGATTTGCTGTCGGCTTTGACCGGACAATTCTGGCTATGGAAGAAATGGGCCTTTTCCCTAATCTGACAACTTATACTAAAGTTCTGACCACAATTTTCAATAAAGAGCTTATTTCCTTCTCTCAAAAAATCAGCAAATTGTTAAGATCAAATGGAATTAATACCGAACTTTACCCTGATCCGACGGACAAACTGGATAAACAGCTGAAATATGCTGATAAAAAAGGAATTCCCTTTGTAGTTATCATCGGCCCCGACGAAGCTGAAAAAAATCTGGTTACGCTTAGAAATATGAAAACGAAACAGCAAAAAATGGTTGCTTTGGATAAAATAATAACCGAGCTATCCGGAGGTGTCTAGCTTGTTCACCCGGGGGGTGTACAATTCTTTTAATCTTAATTTTTAATTAATATTTAAAATGATATTATGTCTGCCCACCAAAAAGGCATTCTAGCCTTGATTGTAGCCAATATCATCTGGGGAGCCGCCTCTCCTATTTTCAAATTCGCCCTCCAGAATATCTCCCCGTTTACCCTGGCTTTCATCAGATTTTATGGAGCAGCACTTATTCTTTTACCTCTGGCCTATCCCTACCTTAAAATTCATAAAAAAGATTATCTGAAAATCTTTTGGTTGTCATTTTTCGGAGTAACTGTTAATATCTCCTTCTTTTTTTTAGGATTAAAATATGCCCCTTCAATTAATGCTCCGATCATTGCCTCCTCCGGTCCTATTTTTATCTATCTTTTCTCTATATTTCTCCTGAAAGAAAAACCGCATTTCAAAGTTCTGCTGGGACTTATTGTCAGTTTAATTGGTGTGTTTGTAATAATTGGCCAACCATTCCTGGAAGGGAACATCGACGGTCAGCTTATCGGTAATCTGTTCCTCATATTAGCAACACTAGGCAGTGTCGGGCATATCATCATCAGTAAAGAAATCGTTCATAATTATCAGGCTACCACCATCGCTTTTTGGTCATTTTTGATAGGAACGATTACCTTTTTACCGTTCTTTATCTGGGAAATAATGGCTGGCAATAATAATTACGCTTTGGATCACCGGGGTGTTATCGGAATTGTCTTCGGTATCTTTTTATCATCTGCCTTGGCTTATACTCTCTTTGAATATGGAATTAAATACATTAACGCTCAAGATGTAGGCATTTTTACTTATATTGATCCGCTGGCAGCCATACTGATTGCCGCACCTCTTCTCGGAGAACATATTACCTCTATTTATCTTTTAGGGGCTATCTTGGTATTTGGAGGCATCTTTATTGCCGAAGGCCGGCTCCATTATCACCCTTTCCACCGCTTCAAAAGTTGAAATTAATTGTAATGTACCTTTATACTTTTATTAATGCTCGGAAATGTATCCCTATTTCTTTTTGCCCTTTTAACCCTTTGGCTTGGAGCCGGAATTATAGTTTACTCTCTTGATAAAATTTCCAAACAGCTGGAAATCTCCGCCTTCGCTGTTTCATTTTTCATCCTCGGACTTTTAACCAGTCTGCCTGAACTGTCAGTAGGAATTAACTCCATCTTGGAGAACCGCCCGGAGATATTCGTCGGCGATCTGATCGGCGGATCTCTGACTCTTTTTATCTTTGTAATTCCGCTATTGGCAATTCTTTCAAAGAGAATTACCTTAAGCCATCAAATGTCGACTTTAAAATTAATTTTCTCCCTTTATGTTGTCGGACTTCCCGCCATCCTTATTATCGATAATAATCTGACCATTCCCGAAAGCCTCCTGTTAATATTTGTATATTTTGTACTTTTTTACAATATGGAAAAAAGAAAGGGAATCCTGGATCATTTAAAAAATAATATCTTAGTTGCCAAAAAGCATAATTTATTTGAATTTACTAAAATTATCGCCGGTGCTTTTGTTGTATTTATGTCCAGCTCTATTCTGGTTGAAAAAACTATCTATTTCTCTCAAGTTTTTAAAATAACTCCCTACTTAATCAGTCTTTTGGTCTTATCCTTAGGAACAAATCTGCCTGAAATATCAATTGCTTTAAGAAGCGTTGTTTCGGGTAACAAGCAGATTGCCTTTGGAAATTATCTTGGATCTGCAGCTACAAATACACTCCTTATGGGAATATTGACTATATTTAACCGCAAACCAATTTTTTTAGAAAATCATTTCCTTTTAACTTTTCTATTTATGGCAACCGGGCTTTTCCTTTTTTATTATTTCACCAGATCTAAAAATGATATCTCCAGAAATGAAGGAGTTATTCTGATTTTCTTATATCTGGTCTTTTTAGCAGTTGAACTGATTTAAATATTTTTCACTTTTCAAAATTAGAAAAATCAAGTATAATTACCTTTTCGATAATAAAATCAATATGAAATCAGATATCCACCCGAAGTGGTATATAGATGCGCAAATTATTTGTGCCTGCGGAAATATGTTTAAAGTAGGCTCAACTAAACCTCAAATAAAAGTTGAGGTCTGTCATAAATGCCATCCCTTTTTTACCGGGGAAATGAAATTTTTAGACACATTAGGAAGGGTCGAGAAATTCCAGAAAAGACAAAAAGAGGCGGCAGTAACTTTAAAAATTCTCAAGGAAAAGAAAAAGAAGAAAGCAGAGGAAGCAACTCTCAAGCGCCAGCCAAAGACACTCCGGGAAATGCTTTTAGGCAGTTAGAAACCTTCATTTTATATTATTTCCATGAATAATAATATTGCCATATTGGAGATCCGCGCAGGAACAGGCGGAGATGAGGCAAAAATTTGGGCTGCTGATCTTTTAAGAATGTATTTAAGATTTGCCCAAATTAAAGGTTTTAATACCCAAATTTTAGCTGAAAATATCATCAGAATCCAAGGCAGTGATGCCTATAAAATCTTCCTATCCGAAACCGGTGTTCATCGGGTGCAAAGAATTCCCAAAACAGAAAGATACGGCCGGATCCACACTTCAACTGCAACAGTGGCAGTTATTCCTGAAATAGCTGAAACTCAAATATATATCAATCCCCATGATCTGGAATGGGATTTCTACCGGTCAGGAGGCAAAGGCGGCCAAAATGTCAATAAAGTTTCAACTGCTGTAAGGTTGAAGCATATTCCGACATCCATTATCGTCACAGCACAAACGGAAAGGTTTCAGGAACAAAATAGAAGAATTGCCCTTTCCCTGTTAAGATCTAAACTCTGGGAAATCGAAGAAGAAGAAAAGACAAATACTTTGGGAAATGCCAGATCGCAAATAGGCCGTGGTATGAGGGCAGAAAAAATCAGGACCTATAATTTTCCCCAAAACCGCCTCACAGACCATCGTCTAAATAAGAGCTGGCATAATCTGGAAGATATGATGGAAGGAAAAATCGATAAAATGGTTAATGAATTATCTGCAAAGCTTACTTCCTATTAAATTTATTCTCCGCTTGTTTCACCCATTATTACCTCTAAAGTATCATTTTTACCGTCACGCCAAATTTCAACGTTTACTTTATCGCCGATTTTTTTACCGGCGATTATTTTAGCCAGACCGCTGTTATCTTCTGTCACTTTCTGTCCGTCAATCTTTGTAATAACATCCTCAGCTGCAATTCCCGCCTGATCAGCCGGTGAATCCGCAACGACTTCCTGTACGTATGCACCCTCGGGAATTTCATTCATTATTGAAAGATCTTTGGAAATCATTCTGTATCTTACTCCTAAAAACGGTCTTTCAAATTTACCGCCGCTTTTATTAAATTCATTGAGTAATTCCTTGACTATATCGATCGGCAAAGCAAAACTGATGTTTTGGGCATCAGATGAAACAGCAATATTTACTCCGATAACCTGACCGGAAGAATTTAAAAGCGGACCTCCCGAATTACCGGGATTAATAGCCGCATCAGTCTGAATAACATCATCTAGTCTTTCCACATAGCCTTCAAACGGACTGCCTGCCGTAATGCCGCGGCCTAAGCCTGATATGACTCCTACCGTCACTGTATTTCTAAATTCTCCTAAAGCCGTACCAATGGCAATAGCCATCTGCCCGACTTTTAACTTGGAGGAGTCACCCAACTCAACAGGCTTTAGTCCCTGTCCGTTCCCCTGTGGATTTATTTTAATTATCGCCAAATCATTTGACGGATCACGATAAATCTTCTCTATCTGATATTCTTTATCATCTTTAGTGATAACCCGGTATTTCACACCGGAGTCGGAAACAACATGTTTATTGGTTACAATTAGACCGTCCTTGGAAACAATAAATCCTGTACCTATGTCCTGAACAGTTGGCTGTTCCTGCCCCTGCCTTGGCGTTTGCCCGAAAACTCCAAAGGGGTCAAAAGGATCGATTTCAAATATTCTGCCGATTTTTCTTGTCCTTATTACTGAGATAGTCACCACCGAAGAGGATGTATCCTCTACAACCTTAGTGATTACCGATTCTTCGCTGACTATTTTCAATTTTTCTCCGCTCTTTACAACACTGTTATTTTTAGGGGTAAATAATCCTTTAAGATTGGAAAAATTAAAGTTCAGTTGATTGGTTGAAGAACCAATCAGTATGAGTACTACAAATAGACCGACCAGAACAAGAATTCTTTTCATAGGATATTAAAAGTGAAAAATATTATATCACTCTTATTTTTTTTCATAAAGAATGTCGACTGCTTTTTCTAACTGAAAATCCCGATCCGGATTGCTTTCCTCATTGGTAACTTCTACATCCGGTTTTATCCCATCTCCGTTCAAATTACTATTATCAGGCAATAACCATTTAGCTGTAGTAATATGGATACCTGCTCCCTCAGGCAAATCCTGGGCTTCCTGAATAGTTCCTTTGCCAAAAGAAGTTTCACCGACCAAGGGAATATTTTTTCTGACTTTCAATGTCCCTGCCACAATTTCTGATGCGGAGGCACTCCCCTTATTCATCAATGCAACCATCGGTATATCAGTCAATTTGCCCTGCCTGTTTACTTTATAGGTTTTTTTCGTTCCATCAGCATTCTCCTGCATGACAACGGTCCCGTCTTTTATAAATTCCGAGGCAATATATACAGAACCTGCTAAATAACCACCCGGATTATTTCTGACATCAAATACCAAACCCAGAATTTTACTCTCCGGTAATTTGGACTTGCTGTCAACAACTTCATTGACAATTTTAGTCCATTCTGCATTGGTATTATCCCCAAATCTGGCTAATTTCAGATAATAAACTGTAAGACAATTCGGACAATCAGAATCCTTCCTGACGCATTGCGGTTGATCACTGTTTTTAACCGATTGGCAATCCACTGTTATCTTCTCCCACTCAACAGATGCAACCTTTATCTCGTCTCTTAATACTTCCACTTCCCGACTTTTTTCTTCATCCTTTCGAATAATTGTTAACATCACCTTGCTTCCCTTCGGACCTCTGATTTTGGCAACAGCCTCAGGCAAAGTCCAATTAAAAGTATCTTTTCCGTCAACTTTGACTATCCAATCGCCGGCAGAAAGTCCTGCAGTTTCTGCAGGTGATTTTTTCAAAGGAGCAATAACCACTATTTTTTTATCTTTAACTCCTAATTGCGCTCCGATACCCTCAAATTTTCCTCCCAAATCATCCTTGGCTTCTTTATTTTGAGAAGGTGTAAGAAATACCGTATAAGGATCGTCTAATGAAGCTACCATTCCCGAAATGGCACCATAAATCATTTTTTGCGGTTCCAAAGCTGACTTGTCCAGGTAATTGGAGTAGAGTCTATCCCAAACATCCCAGAAAAGTGAAAAATCAAGTCCTTTCTGATTTGTTCTATCTTTATCGGAAATTGCTGCAGATTTAACAGATACCACTCTTTGGTCTTTTTTTCCCAGGTTAAATCCGCTGCCGAATGCTAAAATTACAATTGTAAATAATATCAACAAATTTCTGATTTTCCGCATAGATCAGTCTTCTAAAATAATTACTTCCTTCTCTGCCGGTCTTAACCATACCGACTTACCATCAGCTTTTGCCAATTCTTTGTATGAATCATCAGATATTACCAAACAAGGAAAATTTCCCTCCTCATCTGCACCCAAAGTAATTACCCCAAGAGCATCTAATGTGTCTAACTTAGCCATAAGTTCCGCTGTTACTTTCTTTATTAGAACCAGACGGTTTTCAACCTCTATGCCGAAATCAAAAAATGAACTTTTTTCATCAGGAATGCGCATTAACTTAGCAACCTGACTCTCACCTTTGCCTTTCAGAGCTGAAATCCTTTCACCTTTTATTTCCAGCTCCAATAAATTTTTTTCAATACTTTTTACTCTGCCTTTAACCGGAACTGTAACTTTAATTGTCTGTTTGCCTTCTTTTATAATAGTTACTGTTCCCTTTTTTAAATCAACTTCCTTAATATTTCCTGAAATCGGACTTCTGACAGAAAGTAAAGTTACTAATGACTTTTTTTCTGCTAAAAGCTCACCTTCGGAGACTTTTTCAGTTGGTCTTTTTTTTAAAAATTTAAATATATCCCCTGTTTTTACTTTTAAAATTTCAGACAGGTTTATTTCAACTTCATTTGATTCTTCACCTATTATTGAAACAGCACCACCCTTTTCAATCTCGTCACCCACATCAACTAATATTTTGCCGCTGTTATTGAGGAAAATTTTGACAACCGTCTTCATGAGTTATAAATTCAACTTAAGCTGGTCTGACTAAAAATGGAAGGAGCGCCATATATCTGGCTTGTTTTACTGACCTTGACAGTCTTACCTGATGCTTTTGACATACTCCTGTATAAGTTCTGGGTATAATTTTTCCCCGCTCTGAAACATAATGCTTCAAATTATCGGTATCCTTATAATCAGGTTCTCCCTTAATCTTACAGAAAGGACAATCCTTAATTTTAATTATTCTTCTTTTTATTCTTCTGACAGGTTTACGTTTGGCCATATTATTTTAACTTTATAAACTTCGAACTTCTAACTTAAAATGGAATATCGTCAGGAGTTATATCCTCGGATGGTGATTTCTCAACAGCTGTTTTTACTTCTTCGTCTTCTTTAACGGAAGTTTTTTTCTGTTTTTTCTTTTTATCGTCAGCTGGAATAGCTTTGACCTGACTTACAGATACCGCAACTGCTTCCTGACCGGCAATTTCTGCGTTTGCTTCACTTGGTTCTGCTTTTATTTCAGAAATCTGAGGAGAAACAACTGCTTCGCCCTCTTCTTTATAGATTTTTTTGGAGTCAAGAATAATCATATCGTCAATTACAATCTCTGTTGTAGTCCTCTGATTGCCGTCCTGTCCTGTCCAACTGTGAGTGGCCAGCCTTCCTTCAACATATACTTTTCTGCCTTTTGATAGAAGCTGAGAACAAAGTTCTGCTAATTTATTCCAGGAAACAATGCGGTGAAATTCCGTTTCCTCTTTGGTTTCCCCGGTTTGGGTTGTCCACTGTCTGTTGGTAGCCAGTCCAAAGGTACAAACTGCAGTTCCTGCCGGTGTATACCTAAGTTCCGGATCACGGGTTAAATTTCCGATAAGTATTACTTTATTTAAAGATCTTACTGACATTATTTCTTACTCCTTTTTGTCTTAACTTTTATTATTTTACTTTCTTTCTTGATCTCTTTTTTTTCAGTTATTTTTTTATCGGAAACATGTTTTTGAGTTTGCTTTTTCAGAATTAAAAAACGGAGAATATTATCCTCCAAAGTCAACTTTTGTGAAATTGCAGCTATTTCCGCAGATTGTATATTTAGATTCAACAAATGATAATTTCCCTCTTGTTCTTTTTTTATTCTGTAGGCAAGCTGTTTTTTGCCTAAGGATTCTTTTTTTATGATTTTGCCCTTGTCACCGATATGTTTGGCAATTCTATCAAACAGCTTTGACTCTTCAGAGTCACTAAGTGACGGCTTGTTAATCAGCATTATTTCGTATAAATTATCCATTGAGGTAGTAGTATATCATATCTTTTTTAAATAAAATATATGTCCAAAAGTATTATTTCAAAAATATTATTTTTGATTTCCCTTTCTCTAATCACCGCTGGGCTTGTTTTAATTTATAGTCAGATCAGTCAGGAAAAATTCAAATTAATCTCGCCAGTAAGTCAGGAAAAAGATACCAAAGCAAAAATTCTGGATAAATATACCATTGAAAATCTTAAATTAAAAAAATTTCCGGCCGGAAAAATAATCCTCAATGAAATATTGGATGATAATGATAATTTTTCTTCACGTCTTTTTTATTTTTACGATAACGACGCCACGGTCAGTGGTCTTATTAATATTCCTAAAATAAGCAAACCTCAAGGCATTATCATTCTTTTAAGAGGATATGTTGATCAGGAAGTTTATCAGACCGGAATCGGTACTAAAAGAATGGGAGAGTTTCTGTCAGAAAACGGTTTTATAACTCTCTCTCCCGATTTCTTAGGTTACGGCAAATCCTCATCCCCTTCAGTCTATCCCTTAGAGGAAAGGTTTCAGACTTACACAACAGCTCTTTCCCTACTTGCTTCACTTCCTAATTTACCCGAAGCTCTTATAGAGAAAATACCTTCAATTCCTTCAGATTTCACTGCAGACAATATCGGACTGTTTGGCCATTCCAACGGCGGACATATTACTCTAACTGTTCTGGAAATTACCGGACAAAATTACCCGACAGTTCTCTGGGCACCGGTATCAAAACCCTTTCCCTACTCTATTTTGTATTATACTGACGAATTTGAAGATAAAGGCAAATCCTTAAGAAAATTGGTTGCTGATTTCGAAAAAGATTATCAAAGTTACCTTTATTCAATTGATGAATATTTTGATTATATTAATGCTCCTCTCCAAATCCACCAGGGAAAAGCGGATCAGGAAGTACCCGTCTGGTGGTCAGATGAACTGGTAGAAATACTTAAAGAAAAAAACAAAAAAGTAGAGTACTTTACTTACCTCAATGAAGACCATAATTTCAATCAGGGCAGTTGGAATTCAGCCGCTTCAAGAAACCTTAATTTTTTCCGCCAACACCATTCAACACCCTAGGCAGCTTTTCCTCAATCTCCTTCCAGGAATAGACTCTGATGATATTTTTCTTCAATTTTCCCCTGTTCCAAGGTCTATCAAGGAGAAAAACGGGGATATCCATTCCCATGGCAATTTCCAGGGCATCTTCAATAAATATGTTAATATTATTTTTATCAGCAACCTCTTTTTTAAAATCAGTGTCGTTTGAATGTTTATTAAAGTTGTACAAATCAAGTTTTGCTTCATTAACCCAATATCCGTGCTTTTTTAACCACACCTCTGTCATCTTCCGGATGGAAACAGGTCTGGCGGTAATATAATGAATTTGAATACCTTGATTAGACCATTTTTTAATTATTTCTATACTGTCCGGAATCGGCAGGATTCCTGTTTGAAATTCCACATCCAGCATTAGTCCATCAATAAAATTCACCATTTCCCTGACCTTGCCCTTTTTATTATCCTTTATATATTTATCAAGAAAATAAAATTCCCTTATCTCCTCCATCTGGATTTCAACTCCGAATTGTGAATTGAATTTCGAAAGATAAGCCGGATAGGACTCAGCCAGAACATTATCAATATCAATACCGATTTTGACCTTCATTGGAGTTTAATACGTGGGCCGGAGGGCAGATCTTCTAAAATATAACCCGCTTTCTCAATCATCTTTCTTAATTGGTCCGCTTCCTTGAAATTTTTCTGCTTTCTGGCTTTTTCTCTGTCTTCCGCCAGTTTTGCAATATGATCGGGTATTGTTAAATCCTCCTTTGTCCTGATTTGATTTAATTTTAATCCCAACACCTCGTCAAAAAGATAAATTAAATCCAATTTATCAGCGGGCGGAACGTTGCTCTTAACAACCTGCCATAATAAAGCTATTCCTTCAGCTGTATTTAAATCATTATTTATGCTTGAAGTAAATTTGTTCCTTAATTCATCAATTGTTACTAGTTTTTCTTCTGATAAACTGGTTCTCTCTGCAAGCTCAACTGAATTTTTTATTTCTGATATTTTATCTTTAAGTTCAACAAATGCGCTTTGAGCCGCTTTCATGCTTTCCCAGGTAAAATTCATTTCTTTACGGTATGAAGCCGTCAGGAATAAATATCTTAGCGCCAATGGCTCAAATCCTTTTATAATTAAATCAGAAACCCTGAAATAATTTCCCAAAGACTTGCTCATTTTTTCGCCTTCTACCGTAAGGTGTCCGGCATGCAGCCAGTATTTGACAAACGGTTTACCGGTGGCAGCCTCACTTTGAGCTATTTCGTTAGTATGATGAATTTGGATATGATCAACGCCTCCTGTATGAATATCAAAAGATTTTCCCAATTGGGCAATACCCATAGCGCTGCATTCCAGGTGCCAGCCGGGATATCCTTTACCCCAGGGGCTATCCCACTCCATTTGCCTCTTAACCCCAACAGGAGTTAACTTCCATAAGGCAAAATCAGTCACGTTTTTTTTATCCTTAACCATTTCTATCCTGGCGCCAGCTTTAAGTGACGATTGAAGTTCGTCAAGTGTTTTTCCGCTAAGCTTTCCGTAATCTTTTAATTTTGAGGTGTCAAAATAAATCCCGTCAGCAACTTTGTAGGTAAATCCTTTCTCTTCCAGAATTCGCACTAATTCAATCATTTGCGGAATATAATCTGTCGCCCGGGTAATAATCTTGGGTTTTTTAATATTCAGATCATTAAGCATCAGCAAAAAATCTTCAGTATAGTAGTCTGCTATTTCCCAAACTGATTTTTTCTCCCGTTTGGCTCCCCACTCCATCTTATCTTCACCGGAATCCGCATCCGAGGTTAAATGTCCAACATCCGTAATATTCATTACTCTTTTTACCTGATATCCATTAAATTCCAGAATACGCTGAAGAGTATCGGAAAAAATATATGTCCTGGCATGACCGATATGAGCATAATCATAGACAGTTGGACCACAGGAATAAAAACCTACAATCGGAGGCTTTAACGGTTTAAATTCTTCTATTTTACGGGTAAGGGTATTAAATAATCTCAACATATTTTATCCTACCTTCGCATCATGTTTCGCTTCAAAGTCTGCTGATTTCGGCCTTCTTTTGCCGCCTAAAACCCCCCGTACTTTTCCCGCAGGCTCAATAATAGTTTTAGGCTGTTTCTTTTGTGCTTCTATTGCCTGGGCATTTTTCATTTCTTCTTCCCTAATATTTCTTTCATAAACAGACGGCTCCCTGGAAGTATGTGTTGGTTTTAAATGAGCCGGTAATGCTTCTCTGATTACTTTTTCAGCTTCAGCTTTTTCTATAGCTTCCTTTTTCTCAAATTCTTTTCTCTTTGTTTCTAAATCCTCAGAAGATAAATTACCACTGATTCCTTTTAAATATTCCGTAAATTCATTGCCGGTTTTTTTAGGTCCGATTGCAGACTCAATTAATTTGGTAGGATCAACAGTTTCAGCAATTTCCTTTGCACCTTCTTTGATGACTTCTCCAACACCTTCTGCAATACCTCCAATAATTTTTTTGAGAGTTGTCATATTTAATAAAACCCTAACTTTATTTTTGCTTCTCTACTCATTTTCTCTACACTCCAGGGAGGCTCAAAAGTCAGATTAACCGTCACTTTTTTTACCTCGGGAAGATCTGACAAAGTATGCTCAATCGGCTCCCTGATTTGATCAAACAAGGGACAACCCATGGTTGTCAAAGTCATTAAAACTTCAACTTCACCTTTTTTACTAATTATTACATCATAAACTAACCCTAAATCTACAATTGAAATCCCCAGTTCCGGATCAGGTACCTCTTTTAATTTTTCCATGATCATCTTTTTAGTTAATTTCATGACTAAAACTCCCTCCTGCCCTCAAGGGCATGTGACAATGTAACTTCGTCAGCATATTCCAAATCTGCTCCAACCGGAAGTCCATGCGCCAGTCTTGTTATGCTGATTCCATTCAGATTTTCATTTTTAGATTTAATATTTAATATCTCTCTTTTGATATACATAGCTGTTGCCTCACCTTCCATATTGAGATTAGTAGCCAAGATAATTTCCCTGATATTGCCTGAACTTATTCTTTTTAACAATTGTTCAATTTTAAGCTCATCAGGTCCGATATTGTTTAAAGGATTAATGGCTCCGTGCAATACATGATAAACACCCTTATATTTTCCGGTTTTTTCAATTGATAAAATCTCTATCGGATTTTCAACCACGCAGACAGTTTTTATGTCCCTGGTTATATCATCACAGATCGAACAAGGATCAGTTTCAGCAATGTTGCTGCAGATTGAACAATAGACGACTGTTTTTTTTAAATCGGCAATATTGCGGCTGAAATTATCAAGTGCCTCTTGAGGCATATGAAGCAAATAAAAAGTTAAGCGACCGGCAGTTTTCGGACCGATACCCGGCAGTTTCTGGAATGTTTCAATCAGTTTCTCAATCGTCTTGGGTAAAAACGACATGAAGTTATTTTAACATTTTCCTTATTTCCGAAGCTATCAGTGAAGAAATGGAAGTTATCGTTAATTTAGGAAAAACTTTCCCTACAGGAATATCAATTGTGTCTGTCACCCAAATAGCATCAAGTGGTGAATCCTGAAGAATTTTATCAGCTCCACCTACAAAATCGGCATGTGTTGCTGCTGCAACAACCTTATTGGCTCCTTTATCCTTAAGTAAGTAAGCAGCATTCATCAATGTTCCACCAGTTACTATAACATCATCAACAATTATGGCTGTTTTATTTTGAACATCCCCAACCACTCTCATGCTTAATATCTTATGGGGTTTATCCAGATCCCTCTTTTTTTCAATTAGAGCCAAAGGCAAATCCATGATTTCAGCAAAACGCTGGGCTCTTTTTAAAGCTCCGGCATCAGGAGTAATAATTACTATTTCTTCCTGAAGTTTGCTGATCAAATTCTGAAAAACATTTAATCCTGAAATATGGACAAGCGGAATTTTGAAAAAGCCGATAATAGCCTCATTGTGAAGCTAAACCGTGATCAATTTGTCAAAACCTATCGCCTCAATCATCTTGGCTACCACCTGAGATGATAAACACT
>MFJA01000043.1:5895-7470 GCA_001779055.1 Candidatus Gottesmanbacteria bacterium RBG_16_37_8 | reverse complement strand
TTCTTAAATTATTTTCCAGTACTTTATTGAGATCTTTCTCGGAATTTCTGGTGGCGCTATGGGTAGCGCAATGGAGAATCTGGTCAAAGCTGTTATTTTTAAGATAAGAGAGGACTTCCCCTTCATCCAGTAAATTCAATTCTTGGGAATCAGGAGCAAAAACGGCATAATCATTTGCCAGCTGTTCTTTCAGGTTTCGGCCGATGAATCCCTTACTGCCGGTTATTAAAATCTTTTTTTTCATTTTGATCAGTGAGTATTCCGGCCGTCCATTTTGGCAACATCGGCTGTTCCGGATCAATCATCAGCTCAACAACAACCGGACCCGGATGATTCATGATTTTTTTAATTTTAACTAGATCTTTCTCTTCCGATATTTTTTCATAGGGAAATCCCCAGGCTTTAATCAGTTTGCTATAATCTGGCAGACTGACTCCTGTAGAGGGATCTGCAGCAAAAATCTTGCCGAAATAAGCTAGATGTGTATTTCTTATGGAAAGGTAACCGTTATTATTGAAAATAAACAGTTTTAGCGGTAAGCGGTGATGTTTGACTACCTGCAATTGCGAAAGATTAAGCATCAAAGAACCATCCCCTTCCATACAGACAGTGGTTTTTTTCCCGGAAGCTATGCAGGCTCCAATAGCTAAAGGCAAGCCCGATCCCATCTGGCCCAATCCGGCATTGGTCAATAATCTCTGGTTATTTTTTATTCTGGCAGATTGATTTGTCACCAGGCTGGCCATAGCGTCGGCGGTGGCGATGTTTATCCCATCAAGATGCTTATTTAATTCTTCAAAAAAAAGATAGGGATTGACGTATTTCTTACCGGTAGAAAAATCATGCAAATTAATTTCTTTCTTCGAAACCTGCCACTTAGGCAAAAGCAGCTTTTGCTTCAGAAGCCCCTCAAGAAAATAGCGGGCATCACAGACAACAGGTAAATCTACCCGTAAAGTTTTTTTATTTATCTCATTTTTGTCGATATCGACCATGATAATATAGGCATTCCTGGCAAAATCCTGATATTCATATGAAGTTTGAGTCAGCTGCATTCTCTCGCCGATGATCAATAACACATCACAATTATCAACGGCATAATTAGCTCTTTCATTTCCCCACATGCCCTGTCTACCCAAATAATAGGGGTTATCAGATTCGACCAGATCCGATGCGGTAAAAATGGGGGTAACCGTATTTATTTTAAACATATCGATTACTTTTAAAAGTGATTCCCTGCCGGATGCCAGTCTGATACCGTTACCGGCCATCAGTAACGGTTTTCTGGCTGAAGTCAATTTATCCGTTATTAATTTCCAGGGTATTTTATAGCCGGTTTTATTCCCGTTAGTTTGAAAACCGTGAAGTTTTTCTGTGTTTATTTCTTTTGTCTGGATATCAAGAGGAATATCCAGCCAGACAGGTCCGGGACGGCCGTTCGTGGCAAGATAGATTGCCTTTTCAAGGTGAAATCTGATATCCTCCGGATTTAAAATCATTTCGGCATACTTGGTTATCGGCCTGACCATATCGATGATATTCAATTCCTGGAAGCCTAGACTTCTCAGGAGCGGT
>MFJA01000043.1:5522-5868 GCA_001779055.1 Candidatus Gottesmanbacteria bacterium RBG_16_37_8 | reverse complement strand
TCGGTTTTAACTTGGCCGCTTATCACCAACATTGGAATGCTGTCGAGCCAGGCTCCCGCAACTCCGGTTATCGCATTGGTACCTCCGGGACCGCTGGTAACCACGACAACGCCGGGAGATCCCTTAATCCTGGCATAACCTTCTGCGGCTGTGGCGGCTGCCTGTTCATGATGGCAGCAATAAACTGCTAAACTGCTTTTTCTCAAAGAGTCTACCACGTGCATAATGCCGCCGCCGGACAACAGGAAAACAGAATCGGTAATTTTTTTCAGATAACTGACCAGGTAATCGCTTAATTTCATGATTGAAATATACTATATTTCCATTAAATCCTGGAATTTTATTA
>MFJA01000043.1:5289-5511 GCA_001779055.1 Candidatus Gottesmanbacteria bacterium RBG_16_37_8 | reverse complement strand
CCGTAACTTAAAAGGGTTTTTTGAATTTCTTCAACGGAACTGGTGGCCAGAATAACCGCCGCATCGGGAGAAAATTGCCTTAAAATACCGTGTTCCACTACTTTTATCCCATGAACTTGACCGGGAAAGACAGATAAATATGTATCAATAAGATAATC
This sequence comes from Candidatus Gottesmanbacteria bacterium RBG_16_37_8, assembly GCA_001779055.1. GTDB lineage: Bacteria > Patescibacteriota > Microgenomatia > 2-02-FULL-39-11 > 2-02-FULL-39-11 > 2-02-FULL-39-14. Next base: position 5,353 of record MFJA01000043.1, on the reverse strand, counting down.
AATCCTGTCGGTTTTCAATTTTCCGTATCTTACTAATGCATCAAAAATCCTGCCTGCCCCCCAG
>MFJA01000043.1:4220-5173 GCA_001779055.1 Candidatus Gottesmanbacteria bacterium RBG_16_37_8 | reverse complement strand
TATCAACTTGACGCTTGTTTTGAATGAAGGTTGTGCAGAAGAATTTACGGCCTTTTTCTTTAAAATTAAAGTAATATTAAAATTATCTTTCTCAATAGTTTTTAAAATTTCAAAACCCAGGAAATCCAAAAAACCTGTCAATATCCGGCGCGTAAAATGAAAGGTATGTTTATCGATAAAAAATTCTTCTACTATAAATTTATTGCTGATATATTCGAGATCGGGTACTTCCAGAAGACAAAAACCTGACGGGGATAGACAATCATAGATTTTTTCCAGCATCTGCCGGGCTGAATGGGCGTGTTCCAGGGTATGCAGGCAATAGATGAAATCGAAATGTACAGCCGGTAAAGCGATGTCTTCGAATCTGTCTGTTATCAACAGTACATTGGAAATGTTTTTATATCCTCCCACCAGGGTTTTATCCGGTTCGACCGCAGTTATATCTGAAGAAGTATTTTTCTCCCTTATCCATTTAACGAAATCCCCGCGGTTTGAGCCGATGTCAAGAATGCGTTTTAGACCTGTAAAATCAATCTCGTTATCCATTTCATTCCGGATCTTTTTAAAACGCAAACTCTTGCCCTGCCTGATATTCCCCCAACCGGCATCACTGGAGGTGCTGACTGTTCTATTTTTAATTATTTTTTGTTTACTGATACTCTGGGCTAATCCGCAATTTAGACATAAACAGACCGAAACTCCCAGATTGGAAGTGGGAACTTTATAAATCGCAGTCAATTTCTGCCGGCGGCAAAAGTCACAAACAGGCTTATTCTCTTTATCAATATCTGACTTCATATTCTTTTCCTTTATATCCGTATTCTTTCATTGTTTTAGCGCAGATATCTTTGAACATTTTTGATTCAATAGGAGTCATTTTAAAATCAACCGGCATGATGACATTTTGTGGAGTTTGGGTATACCTATAAAGCTGTTCCTGGTAGTCGACT
>MFJA01000043.1:3680-4151 GCA_001779055.1 Candidatus Gottesmanbacteria bacterium RBG_16_37_8 | reverse complement strand
TTCCGATTGTCCGGAATTGTTTTCAGAGATTCTTTTATGACTCTTAGAATTTCTACCCAATGGTAACAGATTCTTTGAAATTGATTATAATCTTTAAAATCTCTGTCATAAGGCTGACCTTGACGGGGAATATTCCACCAGTATTTTTTTTCGGGGGGAGGCTCAGGCAGTTTATTATCAACAAGCCAATTTTGCAGAATTTGAACTGACTTATCATCATACATCTCAAACGGGAGCTTATGATAAAAAGAGCTGACCACTTTTCTGCCGTCCCTGATGATATGGACAAATTTACTTTCAGGAAACAGTATGGATAACGGTTCGATCAACCAAGATAACTTATTGGAGCAGTCAATCCAGTATTTGGCAGGACTATAGTAAACCGCCGAAGCATAACTGTTCTTTAGTACGGCTAAGATAGCTTTCCTGCTTATTAAACCCATATAATATTTAGCCGCCAGTGGCTGAATT
>MFJA01000043.1:2959-3551 GCA_001779055.1 Candidatus Gottesmanbacteria bacterium RBG_16_37_8 | reverse complement strand
TCTGACAGATATATACCGGTTTTTTTTCAGATATTTAATAATTATTTGACTATTTTCCAGTGGATTTGATTTTACCGTATCGATGACTATTTCGGAATTTTCGGGAAATTCATAAGGGTCATCAACTCCGGTCAGACCCTTGAGAAGCCCCAATTTTGCTTTCCGGTATAAACCTTTTATATCCCGCTTCCGACAGACGGATACGGGTGTCGAGACATAAACCTGAATATACTTTCCGCTTTTATTAATAAGTGTCCTGTTTACCTGACGTGCTTCCTGGTAAGGGGCGACTGCCGAACAGATGGCAATACCGCCCATTTTCGTTATCATATTGGCTACAAATCCCAGTCTTTTTATATTCTCATTTCGGTCCTCTTTGGAAAATCCCAGGCCTTTTGAGAGATTTTGCCTGATGACATCACCGTCTAACAAGACAACTTTCTTATCCTGTAATTCCAACAACTTATAATACAAGATTCTGGCAATAGTTGACTTACCGGCACACGGCAATCCCGTGAAAAAAATTGTCAGCCCGTCTCTCTTGTCCTTTTCAAGACCTTTTCTAATTTCTTCGATTATCTCCCGATAGCTG
>MFJA01000043.1:2646-2920 GCA_001779055.1 Candidatus Gottesmanbacteria bacterium RBG_16_37_8 | reverse complement strand
ACGGCGGATTTCGGAACCTGATATCCTTCTGACGGGTTTATTTTGAGAAACCTGTCCGATCGGAATAAACTTCCTGTCTTCCTCGACGTATACTAATTCCTCAAAAGGAACCATTTTTATACCGATTTCTTTTTCATACTGTTTTACCAAATTCTGGGCCTCGTAGGAACCGTAAAAACTTTCACCGTTAATTTTGCTGGGGCCGGCATGATCGCGTCCGACTATAAAATGCGTGCATCCGTAATTTTTCCTGATAATGGCATGCCACAGGGCT
>MFJA01000043.1:1827-2639 GCA_001779055.1 Candidatus Gottesmanbacteria bacterium RBG_16_37_8 | reverse complement strand
GACCGGCCATCCTCATGGCCAACGGTATCAAGGCTAATTTGGATATCCTGGAAAGATGGTTTTTATACATTTTGATATAACACCTCACACGGGTAAGGTAATCTATGTCGCCCTCTTTGGTTAAGCCTACCACCGGATGGATTAAAACTTTGCTTTTGTACTGCACAGCTGCATTTTTAATCAGATAATAGTGTGCTTTATGCAGCGGATTTCTGGTTTGGAAGCCGATAACATTTTTCCAGCTGTTCTTACTAAACCAGTCTTTAAGCTCTTCAGGAGTCAAACGGTACTCCGTAAAATCATAGTGATCTACGCGGTCTAAAGCTATTATTTTACCGCCGAGATAATATTTCCCCGTCTGGTAAAAGAGATAATTGACTCCCGGATGGTTTTTAGAAACTGTCTTATAAATTTTTTTAGCTTCTAAATTTTTATCGGGTGTAAAGACAGAAGAGATTTCCATGACCGCTAAAGGTTTTCCGTATTCATCACACAGCAGGATTTCATCACCGGTCCGGAAATTATTTATGCTGCCAAGATCCAACACTACCGGAATTGGCCAAATACTTCCTCCGGCCAGTTTCATCTTCGTCAAAACAGCGTAATAATCCGCTTCATTCATAAAGCTGTCCAAAGGATAAAATGCGCCGTCCATCAAAAGTTCTAAATCGCAGAGTTGCCTGGAATTAAGATTTATCCTGGGTAATGACAAAACTTTATTGAAAAAAGAAGATTTACTTATCCTTGACAGATTTTGCATATAAGATCAAATAGAGGGGCATCCGGCTGGAAAATCAGCTTATAATTCATCT
>MFJA01000043.1:1328-1660 GCA_001779055.1 Candidatus Gottesmanbacteria bacterium RBG_16_37_8 | reverse complement strand
ATTAAATATCTTTTCAACACCGTCGATAGTCACTTTAAAATTCCCCTTTAATATATAAAAAGTTTCCTCTTTGGCTTTATGGTATTGGGTCGGATGAATTTGGCCTTTGAACATGACGATTATTTTTTTACAGTAATCCCGATTGATACAATTGATAATGACCGCTCCGAATTGACTGAATTTTGACAGACCGTAATGGTGAGAGATTTCGACTTCCAGCTTATTGGGGAGAATGATGTTTTCTTTTTTTAAAAGTTTCTGTGTGACAACTATAATTTTATAGATTTTGTCCCTATTGTCAGTTTTTTTAACCTTGATGACCGGTGCGTTCT
>MFJA01000043.1:347-1095 GCA_001779055.1 Candidatus Gottesmanbacteria bacterium RBG_16_37_8 | reverse complement strand
TTTAACCAGCTATCAACCTGGTCGGGTGAGGCTGAATATTTATTGGGCTGATACTTAGGGGTAGCCAGGGCAATATGTTTTTCAAAAACGGTCGCACCTTTAGCTATGGCCAAAGCCACACTTTCATAAAGTGCCGGATCTTCATGGGTGGAAAAGCCTACCGGAATATTTTGGTATCTTGATAATAAAAGATCTATCTGATTTATCTGTAAATGTTCCTCTTTGGTGGGATATTCGCCAATACAATGCATCAAGACCAGTTTTTTATCCCTGTGCTGGAGAAAACTCACCACCTTATCAATTTCTGCCAGACTGATTCCGGCAGTCGAGGCAATAACGGGCTTATTGCTTTTAACAATTCTTTCCAAAAGAGGCCAATCATTAAAGGAACAGCTGCCTATTTTAATAATGTCCAAATTTAACTCATCAATCAAATCAACCGACTGTTCGTCAAAAGGAGTAGCCATGGTAATCATTCCTAAACTTTTTATTCTTTCGGCCAACTTTTGATATTCATCTGTGGTTAATTTTGTTTTAGTGAATCTGTCAATGTAAGGAATATCCGACCGCTGTTTGTAATCAGGGTGGATGAAAGCAGATAAATGACGGAATTGAAATTTAAAGGCAAATAAAAAGGGATATTTCCTGATTTTTTCATAAAAATGGGTAATCATCTCTGACGCGTGATTGAAATCACCCATATGATTATTAGCCATTTCCAGAATAAATAAGAAATCTCTCTCTGATT
>MFJA01000043.1:0-116 GCA_001779055.1 Candidatus Gottesmanbacteria bacterium RBG_16_37_8 | reverse complement strand
AGGCGAGCCGAAATTAAAAGCTTCACCTTTGATTTTGTCCAAATTTTTCATCAGCATCAGATAACCGCGCACTACATCATTGATGTAAAGATAACTTCTGATAAATCTGCCGTTAC
>MFJA01000042.1:5184-5477 GCA_001779055.1 Candidatus Gottesmanbacteria bacterium RBG_16_37_8 | reverse complement strand
GAGATATTGAAAGAGGATTAAATTCAGCCAATCTGGGATTTTCGGCTGCAGTTGACGGGAATTTCATCAGGATTAATATTCCTCCTTTGACAACAGAGCGACGTGAAGAATTTATTAAACTCGCAAACAGTAAAATTGAAGGCGGCAGGATCATGATCAGGCAGGTAAGACATGATTTTATGTCTTCGTTAAAAAGAAAATATGAGGCCAAAGAAATTGACGAGGATCTAAAAAAAAGAATTGAGAGGGAAATCCAGGAAATTACAGATGAGATGATCGCTGAAATTGAAGTA
>MFJA01000042.1:0-5153 GCA_001779055.1 Candidatus Gottesmanbacteria bacterium RBG_16_37_8 | reverse complement strand
TTGAGAAAACATTACTCTTTATCTTTCAGAAGCTTTAATTCCCTTTCCACGATTTTTTTAAGGATAACAAGACTGATGGCATAGGTTGATTCTACGCCTTCATAAGAAAGAGTTCGGGCGCCCAAATTTTTAGCTTTGGAGTAGGGAGTATCTGAAGCATAATGGGCTATTCCCAGCTGGAAGGGTGTGGGAGAGAGATTAATAAATTCACTTTCCTCATAGCGGTTATAGTAAATAAACTCATAGACGGCATTTAGGTAAGGTCCTGCCTCCATTTCAATATCGGTGTAGCCTTCCCTGAACCACTTTTCAATATTTGAGGCCGATTCCAGAAAGGTACCTTTGGTCGTTACAGTTTTTTGGTTTTCCAGAACGCTTCCTCCTTTAAATATTTTATTAAAATCAGAAAGTCCGAAACAGTTATTAACGGCATAGATATTTTTAGTATGCTGGTCAAAAATAGTTGTCGGCAGGAGAATGTCCCCAATATGGCCGTTTAGGGCAGCAGCTTTGCCCATGATATAAATACCTAAGACCTGGCCGACATTTTGGCCGATTTCAGTTAAGACCTGATAGGCAGCCCAGCCTAATGGATAATCGATATTAACAATCAGGGAACGGCTTTTTTTTAAAATATCAAGATCAAGATTCAATAAACTGTTTAATTTCGATTGGGGAAATTTGGCAATCGGTATTATTTGAGCATCTATATCCAGATTGTGTTCTGCCTTAATGTTGTAAATGCCAAGAGTCTGTTCTTTTTTAATTTTTTTTGTGTTTAAGTCTTTATTTTCCCTTAAAAGTTTTTTGGACAGATAATAAAGAAAAAATTCCTGGCTTAAGACGTTATTTTCGAAATTTAATTTCTCCCAGATGCTCTGTAAATTTTGGTCTTTGGTTTTATATAAGTAATTAATTAATAAATCCTTTTCATAAAGGACAAATCGGGCAATCAGATTGATTATCGAGTGGGTATTGGAGGAGACGAAATAGATCGGCATATTTAATAGATCAAGCTTAGGAATTGATTTTTCAATATGGTTCCACCAGTATTGGGTAGCCCGCGAGTATTCCATATAAGAGCCTGACAGAAGATGGACATGGAAATCAATTTTACGGTATTTAATAGCGGTTAAGAATTGATGATAATCTTCTCCCCAGATTTTTTTAAAACGGGAGATATCTTCTTGATCGATAATTTGTTGGAAGGAATTAACGACGTTATTACTTTTTTTTAATGCTCCATGAAGGTTATTCCATTCGATTTGAAAAGCCGTCAGAAGAGTTATCAGATCATCAACATCGGTTACCGAGGCAATATAAACAGCCAGAGTGTCGCGACCGTTAAAATACATTTTTCTTCGACGGCCTACTGCCTCAACTTCCTGCCAGCTTTCAATAGCAGCGAAACGGTTGTTTTTAAAAACCCTGATTGATTGACCGAGGATTACTTTCTTGACCATGGACATACAGCTGGGGAGCCTTAACAACGAATAAATAAAAGCAGAGGTGTCCACTTCAGGAGTTTTAGCCTTTTCATGAAGAAATGAGGACATTTGCTTATGGGAATCTATCAACTTTTCGATTTGAACATATCCTGCCGATTTTAACAGGGAGCGGTAGGTTCTGATATGAATTTCAATTGGATCGATTTTTTCGGAATGATTATTGTTCATAGAAAATTATTATTGTAGTATTATATATTACTTTTTATTTTTAAGAGATATGCTGATAACCCTGATTGTTTTTTTACTAATTCTTTCAGTATTGGTTTTGGTACATGAACTCGGCCACTTTATCATGGCTAAAAAATTCAATATTTTAGTTGAGGAATTTGGTTTTGGCCTGCCGCCAAGATTTATCGGAAAAAAAATAGGAGAGACAATTTATTCTATAAATTATTTACCAATTGGCGGTTTTGTTAAATTATATGGTGAAGATAGAGAGGAAAAAGAAAAAAAAGGAAAAATTCCCAATGATAGAGCTTTTTATGCTAGACCTCCATGGCAACGGACGGTTGTAATAATCGCCGGAGTGGTAATGAATTTTCTTTTGGCTCTTATTATTATCTCTTTTATGTTTACTCAGGGAGTTTTGATTCCGGTAAAGAGAGTGCATATTGTAAATGTTGATAAAGAATCGCCTGCTGAAATAGCAGGGATTAAAACTAACGATATTGTACATGAAGTTAATGGAGAAAAAATACAAAGTACAACATCGTTTATCGAATTAACTAAGAATAATCTGGGTAAGGAAATCACCTTGACTATAATGCGTGGTGATTCTTTAAAACATTATAAAAACATAAATCTTGATTGTAATAAGTGTCAGTATTTGCAAGTTAGAGTTATCCCGCGTAAAGATCCCCCTTATAATGAACTTCCTGATAAAGATATTCCTGAAGAAATGAATTTTTTAACACAATTTAAGAGCAGCCTTAGAAAAATTTTACATATTCCTGAACCTGAAAAGATTATTTCTCGTGAAGGACCTATCGGGGTAGCGATTTCTGATTTAGAAACTATAGTTTATACATGGTATCAAGCACCAATTTATGGTCCAATTGAATCTTTAAATCTTTCTTGGCAGTTAATTAAGGGAATAGGAATAACTTTATGGAAATTAATTTCTTTTCAATCAGTGGCTAAAGATGTGGCTGGTCCTTTTGGAATAGCGCAAATAACCGCTGAAGCAGTTCGCTATGGTGGTGTTAGAGATGTATTAATGTTATTAGGGCTTCTTTCGCTAAATTTAGCTATTATTAATATCTTGCCTATTCCGGCACTTGACGGCGGTAGGCTTCTTTTTGTGGTAATTGAAGGGATTACCAAAAAGAAAATTAAGACTGATTGGGAACGTTATGTGCACCAGATAGGTATGATAATTCTCTTATTACTTCTTTTTCTGGTAACAATCAACGATTTGATAAGATTTATTTCAAGTTGACTACTATCTTATACATGATTCTGTAACGATCCGGGATTGTCCGGAAAGATTGACAGGATTGTTTTTTTTGATATACTTTAAATTAATCAATAAAAGCGTTATCAGTTTGGTTTCCCGCCAGACGAGCTGCATACGACGAGTATGACGGAAGTTTGACCGTAAAAATTAAATCAAGTGTGTCGTAGAAAAACGGAGCACTGAATAAGCCCTGAACCAGAATAAGTACGGTTGAGGGGAAGCAAGGTGGTACCACGAGAAAACTCGTCCTTGCTCCGATGTTATATCGGAGTAACGGCGAGTTTTTTTATAGGAAAAAATATGAAAATAATAATTATAAAAATAGGCAGCAGTATTTTATTAACCAAGCGCAATAAATTGGATGAGTTTCGTATTGCTCATATTGCTGATCAGATATTGCGATTAAGAGAAAAAGAATACGGAATTATTTTAGTAGTTTCCGGAGCAGTGGCATATGGGGCTAATTTTATTGAAATATCAGAGAAAGATATTAAATTTAGACAGGCAGCTGCGGGAATAGGCCAGGTATATTTGACTACTGTTTTTCAGGAAATATTTATTAAAAAAAATTTACAGCTAGCTCAGATTCTCCTGACAAAAGAAGAACTGAGTTCATTAAAACAGCAAAAGTCATTACGGCAAATAATTAGACTTTATTTAAAAACAGGAATTATTCCGATTTTTAATGAGAATGATGTGATTGACCTCAATTGTTTTGGCGGTAATGACTTTTTAGCCGCAGAGTTAACGAAATTATTTCGTGCAGACCAATTGCTGATTCTTTCAAGCAGGGAAGGATCAAAATACGGAATAGGAGGCGGAGTGTCAAAACAAGAAGCGATTGAGTCATTAAGCAACATTAATATTAAGGCAGAAATTATTGATGGGAAAATCAGAGAAGTTATTTTGGGAAATGTTTTATGAGTAAAAGATTAAATTTAGAAAAAATAAAACAGCAAACTTTACATCTGGCAAAAATTTCCGAAAAACAGAGAAACGCTTTTTTAAGAAATCTGGTGGAGGAGTTACTGTTCTATAAGAAAGAAATATTTTGTGCAAATGAATTAGATGTAAAGAACGCCCGGAAGATTCAATTACCGTCATCATTTATTGAGAGGTTAATATTAGACGAAAAAGGTTTACAGCAGATAATTCGGAAGCTTAATTTTTTACAAAAATTAGACAGCCAAATAGGATCAATAATCGAAATAAAAACCCGTAATGACGGGTTAAGACTCAAAAAAATAAGAGTTCCCATAGGCGTCATATTTATTATCTATGAAGCCAGGCCGGAGGTGACTATTGAAGTGGCAAGCCTTTGCCTAAAATCCGGAAATGCTGCCATACTTAAAGGTGGCAGCGAGGCAATTGAGACTAATCAAGCAATTTATCATTGTCTTGAAAAAGCGCTTATTAAGACAAAATTGGCAAAAGAAACAATTAATTTTGTCAAAGATCAGCAAAGGAAAATAACTTATTGGCTTTTGAGACAGTCTGATTATATTGACGTGGTCATTGCCAGAGGTGGGTATGATTTAGTTAGAACAATAGTAAGTAAATCTAAGATTCCGGTTTTGGCACATATGGGGGGAGGAGCTAGAATATATGTTGATAAAAGTGCAGATCTTAAGAAGGCAGAGGAAATTATTATTAACGCCAAGACAAATAAACCATCAGCCTGTAATTCAGTAGATTCTGTTATCATTCATAAGGCTATTGCTGACAAATTTTTAAAACAAATTACCATGAAATTAAAGGAACATAAAGTTAAAGTCCTTGTTGGCACTGAAGTTAAAATAAGTGATTGGGATACTGAGTTTCTGGGATTAAGAATTACAATTAAAATTGTTAAGACTGTTAAGGAAGCCATTGAATTTATAAATAAGCACAGTAAAAAACATTCGGAAGGAATAATTGCGAAAAATAAAGCAGTAATTGATTATTTTATTAATTCAGTTGATGCAGCAGCGCTTTTTATCAACAGCTCAACACGGTTTCATGACGGATATGAATTCGGAATGGGTGCGGAAATGGGTATTTCAACGGGGAAACTTCATGCCAGAGGTCCGGTGGGACTTGAGGAATTAACCAGTTATAAATGGATCGTTGAAGGAGACGGCCATGTCAGAAACTAATAAAATCGGAATCATAGGAGCCGGTCATATCGGACAGGCAATATTTAGAGGGCT
>MFJA01000041.1:4774-5688 GCA_001779055.1 Candidatus Gottesmanbacteria bacterium RBG_16_37_8 | reverse complement strand
AAAAGAAGGGTTGTTACCGACTTTTACTTTATAATCAACCCTTCCTCTGCCCAAATCTCGAGTGATTTGTGAAGCATTCCTCCAACTATGGTTAATTGCCCTAGAATATGATTTTTTACTGCTATTCCCAGGTCTGACTACAGAATAGAATTGATCACCTATTTCTTCTCCCTGTAATTCAATAAATTGTTTATATTGGCCCCTTGTCAAACAATAAATATATTCAATAGGTGGTAAAGTTGATTCCAGCCAGGAAGAATATTTGTCGCCTGAATTAATAATCGGCCAACCTTCAAAAAATTTATACTTATCCCAACCAAGCTCAAGTTTTGTTAATAAATACTTAACAGTTTCCTTAGCAAATCCTTCATATTCCTTAATATCCTTCTCCCAGAGACCTGGAGTCTTTTTATTAGTAATATCAGGAGCATATGGTCTGGTAGTATCGGTTATCTCAGCCAACGACTCAACTATTTCACTTCGCAATGAATACCACCCCATCCACTCAGCCAAACTAGAAGCCAGACGTCCCCTTAGAATTTTAGCTGGCTTTACCCAATCAGGTGATTTCAGATTATGCCAGATGTCTGTAATTTTAAGTATTAAAAGCTGTAAATGTTTTTCTGATTTAAAAGCTGAATTAAAAAGACTCTCCAGATTGTAAATAACTTCAAAAATAACTTCCTTTTCCTCACCATAGACTTCTTTTTTACCCATTTTTCCTTTTATTCTTCCGGAAGTAACATAAGCTTGGATCATTTTGAATAATTGGTTTTGTTCTAATCTTTCTCTCAATTTCTTTCCTTCTTCCGAATTTGATAAGGGCATCTCCTTCTCTGTTAATCCTTCAATAAGATCAACTAATAAATCAGATTCACCGGTATCTTTAAATTCGTTTTTAAGTATGTCAAACC
>MFJA01000041.1:0-4748 GCA_001779055.1 Candidatus Gottesmanbacteria bacterium RBG_16_37_8 | reverse complement strand
CCTTCCGTTGTCAGCAATTCCCATTTTCACATCCTCAGGTACGTCATGAAGAAGTAATGCGACAACTCCTACCCAATTGAAATTTTCCATAACCAATCTTTCTGCTATTTCCAAGGAATGGTATAGGGTAGGAATAAGGTTACCTTGTTCATCTCTGTCCTTTCTGAACCTCTTGCCAGTATTCCAATTATATTGATAGCATACAGTGGCAATCTTTACGGCTTTTTCAATATATTCTAATTTTTTATCTCCATAATGATCCCAAGCTCGATCTAACAAATTATTTATTCTTTCACCTACCTCTGGACTATTACGAAGAAATTCCTGGTACAAGAATTCAAGGGTATTAGCAGTCTGAGAATGCTCTCTTTGTTCTGGCAGAAAATTTGTAGTAAAAATTGATCCTTCTTTCTTCATCTCAGGTATTATAGTCAAATTAACTAGAATTTCAAATGCTATAGGATATATTATTAACATTCTTTAACTTCCACTACTTATAATTTATACTTATCCTAACGTGGCTAGCGAGAAAAAAGTTATTCTGGAAATAAAATCCGCCAAAACGGGTGAAGAAACCCCGGAAATGATGGCTCAGGTTTTTTCTTCACTTTTTGCCGGAGGACATATCTCCTATTTGAAAAGACTGTGGATAAAAGTCAGAACACTTTCCTTTGAAATAGCATCATATAATCAGGAAATTCATTTATATACTGTTGTTCCGGAATCTTTTCAAACTTTTCTTGAAAGCCAGATTGTCAGTCAATATCCCAAAATCATCATCAGTAAAGTACCCGAATACTTAGGCTATATCAGCAAAAGCCCTTCCCTGGCCATCGGTAATCTGATGCTGGCCTCATACTTTTACTACCCCATCAAAACTTATAAGGAATTCAAGGACCTCGATCCCCTTTCTTCAATTATCGGCGTCATGTCCAAATTTACCAAAGATGAAAAAGGCATCATCCAGATTGTTACAGAACCGCCCCACTTTAACTGGCAGAGGATGGTTTCCTCCATGCTGCAAAAGGGAATGCCTGATCCCACCTCCAGGGCTCCTGATAAAACCAGGCCATTTCCCCTTTCCAGACTGATTGAGGAAAAAATAAATCATACCGGATTCCGGACTTATATCAGACTGATGATCGGCGCTTCAACAAATCAACAGGCGTTAAATCAGCTATCAAATTTAGCCGGAGCCTTCGGGGCTTTTGCTCTTGGAGAGGGAAACCGTTTTATTTTAAGACGCCCCAGGCTATTTTTTAAAAAAATAACTTTTAACCGCCTGGTTGGCAGAGAAAAAAATCATTTCCCCAGACATCAGATCTTAAATACCGAAGAGCTGGCAACTTTGTGGCACCCGCCAACTCAACTCCTGGCAGGCATAAAAAACATTACCTGGGGCAGAACTCTGCTTGGAGAACCACCTTCAACCCTGCCTGTCTCTGCTGATCTTTCTGATATTGAAAAAAAGGAGATCAACTTTTTTGCCCGGACTGAATACAAAAATCAGTTAACTACTTTTGGCATCAAAAGAGATGACAGAAGAAAACACATGTATATTATCGGAAAAACCGGCACCGGCAAATCAACTCTGATTGCCAATATGGCCATCAATGATATGAGAAACAAGGAAGGAGTCTGTGTCATTGATCCGCACGGTGATTTATCAGAAATTCTACTGGATTTTGTTCCCTCTTTCCGCCTTAATGACATTGTTTACCTTGAGCCTTTTGATCAGAATAACCCATTCTGGATGAATCCATTAGAGGTCAAAAACCCTGTTCATAAAGAACTGATCGCTTCAGGAATTGTTTCTATTTTTTCCAAACTTTATGCCTATTCCTGGGGACCGCGCCTGGAATATATCTTGAGAAATGTCATTCTTACTCTTCTTGAATATCCCAATTCCACTCTGGTTATGGTTCCTGATCTTTTATCAGATCAGAATTTCCGCCAAAGAGTTCTCAACAAGGTCGAGGATAAAATCCTGCAGAACTTTTGGAGAAATGAATACGATAAAATGCATCCCAGGCTCAAAAGCGAGGCTATTTCCCCCATCCAAAACAAAGTCGGCCAATTTGTCATGTCTCCGACCATAAGACAGATCCTGGAACATCCCGTCTCAACCATTGATCTTGAGGAAATAATGGATCAGGGAAAAATTTTAATCCTCAATCTCTCCCAGGGAAAATTGGGTGAGGATAATGCGGCGTTATTGGGAGCTATGTTTATAACCAAAATCCAGCTGGCTGCCATGAACCGGGTAAATGTCCAAGAAAAAGAACGACGCGATTTTTATCTCTACGTAGATGAGTTCCAGAATTTTGCCACAACCTCCTTTATTAAAATTCTCTCTGAAGCCAGAAAATACCGTCTTAATATCAATCTGGCCAATCAGTATATCGGACAAGTAGAAGAAGATGTCCAAAAAGCTATTTTCGGTAATGCCGGAACTTTAATTTCTTTTATTATCGGCGCCCAGGATGCCCACCATCTCTCCCGTGAATTCGGCCAATGGTATAAAGAAGAAGATCTGGTTAACCTGGGAGCTTTTCAGATTATCATCAAATTGGCCATTGATAACCTGACCTCTTTTCCCTTCCATGCCATCACCCTGCCTCTGCCTAAATCCGTCAACAAAAACCGCGAGAAAGCCATTCGACTCTCCAAAGAAAGATATACTAAACTGGTCAAAAAGTAGAAATTTTTTATCGGAAATTATTTCTCCCCAAGCTCCATGCGTGCAAAGCGGGATACAGTTATATTTTCTCCTAACTTTCCTATTGTTTGCTTAACTAAATCTGCAATCTTGACTCCCGGTTCTCGGATATATTCCTGATTAAGAAGTGTTTTGACATCCTTTGGTGTCATACTGGATATCTGCAGACAAAGTTCATGGGCTAAATTCTTAAATTCATCTGTCCTGGCAACAAAATCTGTCTCACAGAGAAGTTCAACCAAAACTCCTATTTTCCCCTCCCCGTGAATATATGAAGAAACAATCCCGGATTTAGTTTCCCGCCCTTCTTTTTTTTTTGATTTCTCAATCCCCCATTTTTTAAGAAGTTCAACAGCTTTCTTCTTGTCGCCTTTGCTTTCCTCAAGAGCTCTTCGGCAATCCATTACCCCGCCGCCTGTCTTTTCCCGCACTTTTTTGATCTGATCAATGGTAATTTTCATTTTGATTTCTTAACTTTTTCTTTCTTCTTCGGGGATTCTTTTTTTTTCTCAACAGGTTTTTCCTCTTTCTTGCCCGCTATATCCTTGGCGTCGGCGGGAGCGGCGGTGGGTTCCTCTTTTTTCTGTCCTATTTTTGTTCCCTCAATATAAGCATCAGCTATAAAGTTTACAATATAGGCAATACTACCAACAGCATCATCATTGGCCGGAATCGGATAATCAACCAAGTTGGGATTGGCATTGGTATCTACCATGGCAACAACCGGGATTTCTTTTCTGCCGGCTTCTTTCAAAGCTGTCATTTCTTTATTAATATCCACAATAAAAACAGCATCAGGCAAATTAGTCATTTTTTCTACCCCATCATAAACACACTCAATCTTTCTTAAGTGTTTATTAAATTTGACCACTTCATGTTTCGGATATTGTTGCTCCCAGGTGCCATCTGTCTTTTCCTTTCTCCAAGTATTCATCTTATCGATGTTTTTCTTCACTTCTTCGAAGTTAGTCATAAAACCGCCTATCCACCTGTTAGTCATATAAGGTAATGCTGCTTTTTTGGCTGCCTCACTAACAACACCCCTAGCCTGTCTTTTGGAAGCAATAAAAAGAAGAATTTTCCTCTCCTTTCCCATCTCATAAACAAATTCAGCGGCCTTTTTCAACCAGTCACGGGTCTTTACCAAATCTATGATATGAACACCTTCCCTGGGCTGATAAATAAATGAAGCTGCCTTAGGATGCCATCTGGTCACTTTGTGTCCGAAATGGCAACCTGCCTCAAGAAGATCTTTTAAAGAAATTTCTTTCATTTTATCTCCTTAATCTAAAAACCGGAATCCCGATTCAATCGGGACAGGAGTCCCCAGTTTCTGAAAAGTTTGTCTATCTTAACAAAAGCATATCCTTTTGACAAGCAGCATAGCCAAAGTAATTTATCAAATTTTAATTGCTTTTTTTCCCAGTCTTCTGGCTTCTTTTTTGAAAAACTCCACCATTTCTCCGAAATTAAAAGGCTCCAGCATTTTGGGATATGCTTTCGGCAGATCAACAGCTCTCAAAAGTTGGCTCGAAAAATAAAACTCATCTATCTTCGTATTAAATTTATCTTCCACCCGATTGAGTAACTGCTCTAAAGAAAATTCATCTCTTTTTAAGATAAAATACAAATCAATAAAATCACGGTTTTGAAACCTGCCCGTAATACTGTATGCTTTATTGATAGCAATATCATAAAAACTGTCAACGGAAAGTTTACCAAACTTTAATTTACTCACTTCTACGGGTTTAAATGCATATTCATTAAAATCCACCTTTAAAGTTTCTCCTGTGTTTAATAAAAGTTTATATACAAATAAACCCATAATATGGTCTTTACTGATTTTTTTGATTTTTAGTTTGGAAGTGATTTTCTTTAGGAAGTTATCAATTTTTATGTCATTTACCATGCTCTCCGAAAATAAATCAATGTCTTCAGAGAGTCTGTGTTGAAGATAAAATTCAGAAAGTGCCGTGCCGCCCGTCAGATAAAACCAACGGTTTATCTCTTCATCAGCTTGTGCATATTC
>MFJA01000040.1:15437-16754 GCA_001779055.1 Candidatus Gottesmanbacteria bacterium RBG_16_37_8 | reverse complement strand
CCCGGCTTCTGGAAAAACATACTCTCAAAGTTTATGCTATCCGTTTTACAGCTGCCGCTGTCATGATTTTTTCCGCATTGAAGCTTTCTTTATAATATGAAAAAAAGCGCCGGCTGGAAGTGGGTAAATAAAATGGGACAGGCTTGGATTAATAAAAATCCAAAAGATATCCCTCCCCTATTTGCTGAAAAATTCAAATACTACGAAACTCCGTTTGAAAAGCCTCTGACTTCTAAAAAAGAATTGGTAGCTCTTTGGCAGGATGTACCTTTATCCCAAAAAGATGTGTCGTTTGATTTTGAAATAATTTCAGAAAAAAATAACCGGTATATTGCTCATTTTCAGGCATCTTTTATTCGTCTCAAAACCGGTAAAAAAACTCTACTAGATGGAATTTTTTTTATTAATTTAAACAATAATGGACTCTGCACATTTTTCAAATGGTGGTGGAATACAAAAGAAAATAATTAAACTACTTGAACGGATTCACCGCTTCGATTCCGGGGATTTTGGAGAAATCTTTAGTATTAACGGTTAAAATTCTATTTATACCGTTATCAAGCATCGTAGCTGCAAGGTAATAATCAAATACATCTGCCCCTTTCGTAATTGATGGAATAACCGAATGAAATGTCTTCATTGTATATGGAAATGGGGTCAACACTTGAAATGAAAATTCCTTAATAAGGATATCAATTTTGGAAATTGTTTCAGATACTGTTCTTTTGTACCTCTGAATTAGAATACGTTCAACCTCAATAATATTTTGTTGCCCGCAATATGCCTTAATTTTTCCGGAAATTACATCAGTAAACAGCGTTTTTGACTGTTCAAAAAAAGGTGATGATTGGTCCAAGAAATAGATAAAAATATTTGAGTCAAATACCCATTTTCCGCTTAAGATACTGGTCATACATATCCTTACGTCTGAAAGTATCTCCTTTTTTAACACCAAGTTTAAATACACCTGCAAGTCTCATGGGATCTTTTTTCTTTTTCCGTGTTTCTGTTTTACGTGGAGTACGTTGGACAAGAGCATCACGAATAATTTCACTCAAAGTTATATTTTCCTGTAGTGCGGCCATTTTAGCCCTCAATAATTCATCCTCCGGAAGCATAATGGTTGTTTTAATTGCTTTATTCATAATATAACCATACTACCATAAAACCATAAATACGTCAATGAAGAAGTTCTTTCATTGTCTGGGGAATCTGGTCGGCCAGATCTGAAGCGTTAAACCATAAACCCATTTTCTTAAACAAATCCTCTCCTGCCTGTTTATTAATGTAGGAAGCCACCACAGCCGAAGTAAAAGC
>MFJA01000040.1:15076-15412 GCA_001779055.1 Candidatus Gottesmanbacteria bacterium RBG_16_37_8 | reverse complement strand
TGCCAATACATCTCCTGTTCCTCCCTTGGTCATACCTGCATTTCCTCCGGAAACTTTTTCAATTCTTTCTTTTGAAGCGATAATATCCTCTTTTCCTTTCAATAAGACTATACAACTATATTCCTCAGCAAATAATTTCACCTGTTCTTCCAATTTTGAATTTTGCATTTTAGATTTTATTTTTTCATTAGTAATTTTTAATTTAAGTGATTCAAACTCTCTCTTATGCGGAGTCAGAATTGCACCCTTAGTAATCCACTCCAATTCCATCATCTGTAATGCTCCGGCATCAATCACCCACTTCTTATGCGGATATCTCTCTAGTAAATATTTTGT
>MFJA01000040.1:0-15064 GCA_001779055.1 Candidatus Gottesmanbacteria bacterium RBG_16_37_8 | reverse complement strand
GACTCCCTCATCCGGAATTTTTTCTATCTCTATAATTGTTGATATTTTATTATTGATTTTTAGTTTCGATCCTTCGGTGCGGACCATCCCCGGTCCTATCAAAATGCAGTCATCTTCCTCAATATATTCCTCTATCTCTGATCTTGGCACTACAATTCCGTCCCGAAATTCCTCCTTAAGTCGCTGAACAATTTTGTTATTCTCTTTAACCGATGAATAATGTACCAAATCAACAATCCGACTTGCCACTTTCAAAGCCCACAAAGATGCGGCATGAAAAAGATGTGATCCACCTATAATCAGTAGTCTGCCGTTTTGACCTTTATGTGAATCAGCCGAAGGCATATGAATTTTTTTATTATAATCGTTAATATTCATTTTTTACACCCACAACTAAATCATAATTCTATCACTTTTGCCTCACTGGAATATCTTTCCGGAATAAGATGTCTGTCTGTTACTGTCAAAATACTTTGCTGATTTTCAATCATTCCAAAAATTATATCCCGGTGTTCGTGATCAAGTTCTGAAAAAATATCGTCAAGAAGAAGTACCGGTTTTTCATTTGTCTTTTTTTCAATAAAAGAAAGTTCAGCCAGTTTCAGCCATAATACTGCCAACCTCTGCTCCCCCCTGCTCCCAAAAACAGACAATTCTAAATATTCATCATTGGTATTTTTGATTTTTGATTTTTGATTTTTGATTTTAAAAATTATGTCATCTCTGTGCGGTCCAACCAGTGTCACAGCCGCTCCTATTTCTGCTTCACTGTATTGCTCCAATCTCATTTCAGAAATAATGCTTTTATCATAAAAAAGTTGATACCTTGCTCCCAGTTTCTCCATCTGCAGTAATCGGTAATCATTAACGAAATTAATATACTCTTCTCTTTTATCAGTCATGTAATTTCCCTGTTTTATCAGTAATTGATCCCAAAACAATAATTGATGCCTGTGTGCTTTATTTTCCCTAATTGCCTCAAGTAATTTGTTTCTCTGTCTGACTGCCCGCTCATAAGATAAAATTGTCCGTCTGTATTCCCGGTCAACCTGGACCAAAACCGAGTCCAGATAATGTCGCCTTAAAGAAGGCGAGTCAGTAACCAGTTCCATATCTTCAGGCCAAAACAAAACACTTTTTAAAATCCCTACAAAATCAATGCTTCTTTTAGCAACATCATTAACCAGAAATTTCTTCAAAGGTGTCGGGACTTTTATTACTTCACCTGTTGTTAATACCAACTCTAACACAATATTTTCACCGTTTTCTTTAACCGTTCCCTTTATTCTGGCCAACTCCTCTCCAAATGTAATCACCTGTAAGTCTCGTCCTAAGCGAAAGCTTTTCCCGATCGTCAAAAAATAAATTGCCTCAATCAGATTGGTTTTCCCGGAAGTATTCTTACCGACAATTATTGTTGTCTTGGGAGAAAATGAAAAGTTATTTTTATAATGGTTGCGAAACTTTAAAAGACTTATACTTGAAATAATCATTAAGAAGAAATTACCGTTCCTTTAAAATCCTGTCCTTCCAAAAGTGAATTCAAATTATTCAGGTCTTTCCCGATGATATAAACGGTGCAGTTAATATCTTTGGCCATTTTGGTGGCCACAGGATCAAATGGAATGTTAATCCCCGGACTCCATTTCCTGTCAATCATGTTTTCATACTCATACCATGACAATTTTTTAATCGGCTGGGCATCGGCAAATTTATTCGGATCTTTTGTATAAACCCATTCTATATTGGACATGTTTATTAAAGCTGCAGCTTTATAATCCCGAACCAGAATCATGGCATCATAATCAGTTGAACACCCTGGCTTCCAGCCGGCAGCAATAACCAAAGGTTCCTTTAACCTTTCAATCTTTTTTTCATAATTAAGAATTATCCTCGGATGGGCAATGTCTCTGAAAATCGTTCTTATAAAATGAGCATTAAGTTCAGTTGAATGAATACCTAAAAAATCTAAATCCCAATCGCTGATTTCACCTGTAATATCCTTAGCCGCATCAATATAACGACGGGCTGTTGCACCGCCCCCGACAACAATAAAAAATCGCCATTCCTCGGCGATTTTGCGTCTTATGAATTTATTAAGCTGGGAAATATAAGTAGTATCAATTCCTCCGTTGGGAACAACTAATGAACCTCCAAGCGATATAACAATAGGTTTGGATTTATCCATTGCGTAGTGCCTATTATATCAGAAGTTGATAATATAATTTGTAATAGCAATTTTTTTAACTCAGCTTACGCTATCTTTATAAAATCCTCTCAATTGTTCAGGCAACCTACTTGCAATTGAACTCATTATTTTATATGTAAAATCAGTTTTTTTCATTGGGTCTTCAGTGGATGGTGGCTTTATTAAAGGTCCAACTTTAACAACCAGTGTTCCGTTTTCATCATATTGAGATATAGGTAAGATAGGTATATTTTTTCTAATAGCAATATAAGCGGCACCGTCATGAGCTTTCAAGAGTTCTCGCGACACTTCACCTTCCGGAAAAATTGCCGGTACATTTCCATCACTAATGCTTGAATCAACTTTATCTAGAAAAGCTCTCATCCCTTTAATTGTATGGGGTACTGGAATTATATCCGGAGAATTATTAAACAGCCTTAAAAATATTTTTCTTGATATATTTATTGGAAGAAATTTAGCATCATTTATAAGCCAATTCCAAACTTCAGCTGCACTGTTACCTTGCGTTATATCAGGCGGTAAACCTTCGGGTCTTGGAATTTCTGATGGAGTCCATATTACTCTTGCATTTTGGTTTTTATCTTTAATTAATTTATTAATTGCTCCCATTAACTCAAGAAGATCATTCATTTTTTGACTGCCTGTCATTTTATCTGTATCTTCCACCCTTACAAAATGATTTGCAGCAACTATATATCTGCCGCCTTCTGGTATATTATCTGCTCCTTCGACTCTTACCTTTCTTCCGGATTTATTTAATATATTGATCGTAATATCACCAAAAGTCTCACTATTAAACAAACCCCTTGTAATTTCAGTTAAATAAAGACTGGGTCGTGCCGACTCTTCGTTTTGTATTGGGACTTCTCCATCGATCATAATATTATTTATTTTATAAAAAAATCTATTCTAAATTATATATTAGATAATCGCTGTTCTCGTAAACCAAAGGTAAATCTAATCTTTTTGGTTTTTCGATAATTACATATTTTGCGTCATATTTGTGAGATATGCGTAAAAAATCATCAGTTGTATTTTTATTATATATATTTGAAACAATTATTCGGTTATCTGCAAAATTGCCGTTAAATTGTGCAATTGCACCCGGTACTACATCTTCAAATCTTTCTTCCCAATTATCAATGTAATCCGGAAAAAACGCAATTTCAAATAGTTCTCCCAGAGTAACAACTGAACTCCTTTGGGAAAACATCAAGAAATCAGACAGATAATGTGACCATTTGTCTGCAGGAGTTATAAAGATATCGTTTATTTGAGTGTTATTTTTAGCCCAAATTTGAACTTCATACCAGGAATTTTTTATTGGACTTATAAATATTCCTGGTTTCCAAATATCGAATTTATTAACTATTATCATCACTATAATTACCAAAAATATATTTATAATAATCAAAATATTCCTCAGATGGAATTTCTTTTTAAAGGTATTATTAAAATATACAAAAGGAATAAGAAGACAACCGGATATACTGGTAATAATTAGTGTATTTAAAAATTTTCTCCATGATATTTTGTTATTACAGTATTGTCGATATAAATATCCTATAAAAAATGGATATGTTAGAACAGGAACAAACACCCCTACTCTTATTAATTGAAACTGAATTGCTGTTGTAACGGGTAAAAATTCCGCGGTAACAATTCCGGCAAACAAAATGATATAAATTGCCACAAAAAAACTCTTTAGCTTTCTTTTTAAACCAGGAATAATGTCACTGTTTTTAATTAACCACACAAAAACAAAAGTATTACCCAAACCCAATATCGTTAATATAATTGTAGGAGGATTTATACTAAATACATGAAATACATGCCACAATACACCTTTGCTCACAACGTTATACCAATCCCATCGAATTGTTAAATCCAATCCGGAATTTCTAAATTTCCATAAATTAACTGGAAGCGAAAATAGCATAAAAATAAATATTGAATTTAAAATCTTCGAAAGATCTAATTTCTTTTTGAAGAAATCTATCATAAAAGATATAAAAAACATCACCAGGACGAACGTCGCAGATAAGGGGTGAAAGTTAAATATAATTCCAAGCAACAACAGTGAGTATTTATATTTACTTTTTAAATACAAAACTATGGAAAAAATCAAAAAAGGAAAAGCAAAAAACCTGTCTACTAAATAGTTTTCGTGAGTCGGGAATACTGTAAAAGAAAATACGGGAATGATAAATACTATTAAGCTTAATAAGCTTATTTTTTCATTTTTAACAAAGATGTTTAATAATTGATAATATGATTCAAACAAAAGAAAAAGCGATAAAAAAAATAAAACAAAAAAAAGATTTTCAATTGTTATCAATTGATACTTTATGGGTATTGTTAATAAAGCACGAAAATAAGAATAGTGATCATTCCTAAGCTCTATAAAAGTATTATTTGGATAATAATCTGAATTTATTGTCTTTAATAAAAATGGAATATGAGAATTCTGATCTCCGTCACCGAAGCGGTATCCAACTACAAAGAGGGTTAAAATTGTAAAAAAAAGTATAAATAAATAATGTCTGATTAAACTTTTAATCTTCATTATGCTCCGAGCCTGAATTATAATATTATAATGTTAATATGTCTCCGAAACTACAAAGCGTTATAAAAATAGCCATTCGTGAACTGCGTACTTGCTACACCAAAAACGGTATCATAGCAGGAAGACACCACTTTACTGACTATTGGGCACGTGATGGTTATTTTGCTGCACTGGGTGCGACAGTTATTGGTGATCATGCCATTGTCGGAAAAATGATAAGTCTATTTTACAAATATCAACGTGCTGACGGTCTAATTCCCTACCGTATTTTACGAGGACCGGTAATCCTGAAAAAATATTTTGGTTATCCTTCTTTATATCAAAAACCGCGTCCAACTTATAATCTACGGGGAATAGGCAAAGAGGTTTTGGACGGTACTACACTTACGGTACTTTTTACAGCATTAAGAGGTTTAAAAAATTGGCCACAGGCAAAAAAATATTTAACTCATATCAAGAAGGCTCTCAGATATCTGCAGTTCCGTGAGAAAAACGGTCTTTTATTTGATGGAGTTATGGCTGAATGGAATGATTCAACTTTTAAATGGGGTAACCTTCTTTATTCCAATATCATTTATTGGTATATGTATGATCGTTTGTCAAAATGGGTCAAAAAATTTGATTATAATTGGTTTAATAAATTGCATTACAGGAAAATTATCATCGCCCGGGAAATTCGGAATAAATTATGGACGGGCAAATTCTTTGCTGACTGGTATGATTATAAGCGTCACGATTATTTCTATCCTTTCGCAAATTGTTTGGCTATAGCTTGGGGTTTCACCACAAAAATAGAATCCGCATCAATTCTAAATCATTGTAAAAAAATAAAAATTGCATTTACATTAGAAACAAATTACCCCAAATATCCTTGGTGGAGAATCGATATTTTACATAGAATGATTGGGATGAGTGATTATCAGAATCAAAGTCTGCTTTGGTGGCAGCCCGTTATATGTTATCTGGCAGCCTTAATAAAAACAAATAAAAAATCAGAAATAGAAAAAGTAATCGATGTAATAACTCAAAAAATTATTATAGATAAAACAATATTCGAATGTTACGAACGATCCGGAATTCCGGTTAAAAGATTTATTTATACCTCAGAACATCCATTCGCTTGGAGTTCAGGTATGTTAATCTGGGCATTAAAGTTAAACCAAAAAACTAGGTATTAAACAAATAATTCGAACTGTTATTGTTGACAAACTGGGCAAACAAAAGTGCTTCTGCCTCCCATTTTTATCCGCATAATTTTCCCTCCGCAATTGTTTAAACACTTCTCTCCCTCTCTTCCATAGACGGAAAAATGCTCCTGCATTTCTCCTTTCTCCCCGTAAGCATTGCGAAAATTTTGCTTTGATGCTCCTCCCCACTTTATTCCTGAATTTAATACTTTCTTTAAACTGTCCAATAATTTTTCGCTTCTTTCTTGTGTTAACTTATTTGCTGAAACATTAGGATTTACTCCTCCAAGAAATAGTGATTCACAAGCATAAATATTACCAACACCGGCTAATTTTTCCTGATCCATCAAAAGAAATTTTACCGGTTTTTTGGTTTGTTTTAGAATTTTATAAAATTGACTGTTGCTCACCTTCAATGGATCCGGTCCTATTTTCTTTTTCAAATCCTCAATTGTCTCAATTATCTTCATCCACCCGAATCTCCTTACGTCATTAAAATAAAGCTTGCTGCCATCAGTAAAACTTATAATTACCCTGGTAAATTTGTTCGGCAAATCTTCTGAAGTTTTTTGACTCTTAAAAATTAGCTGCCCTGTCATCTTCAAATGAACAGCCAAAGCCAGTTTCTTATCAGTCTTAATAACCAGCATTTTCCCCAAACGCAGTAAATCGGTAATTGTTGCTCCAAAAAGCAATTTTTTATCACCGCTAAAAGATTTCTCTTTCAGAATTTTTATATCTTTGATGGTAACGCCGGGAATTAATTGAGTCAGTTGAAGTCTGATCGTTTCTACTTCGGGTAATTCAGGCATTTTTCTTTATTTCCTGCATCTTAGAATTTACAAATTTTAATATTTCCCTCTTAAATCTCTCCTTAGTGAATTTCCTTGCATTCTCAATGCAATCTTCTGGTTTTAATTTATTTCTTTCCAGCCTTTTGATTGCTGAAATAAGATCATCCGTTGTCAATTGATCAAAAAATACTCCTGTCTTCCCCTCAATAACACTCTCCTTTACTCCCCCTTGTCTGAATGCTACTACCCCTTTTCCAAAAGCTTGTGCTTCAATTGGCATTATTCCAAAATCCTCATATTCTGAAGGGTAGATCAAGGCTCTTGAGTTTTCATATAAATCCACCAACTCTTCATCACCAACCTCTCCGACAAACTCAACCGTAGGTCCTGCCATGCTTTTTAATTCTTTGTCATAACCGGCAAATGCTTTACCGAAAATCTTCAAATTAAACTTCATTTTATTAGCAGCTTCAATAACTAAATCAATATGCTTGGCTCTGGCCAGTCTGCCCCCCGCTAAATAATAACTTTTATTTGTATCTTGTTCCCTGTACCTTGCTTCTTTCATTTTGTCTGCCATCTCAACCGGCGGATATATAACTGTTGCTTCCCGTCTGTAAAACTTTTTTATTCTTCTTTTAACCTCATTTGAATTGGCTATAAAAAAATCTACTCTTTGCCCTGCTTCAAAATCAATAAGTCTCATCTTATGATTAACCATTCCACCTGCCATTCTTCCCATCATTGTCTTTGTCCAATTTCTGGCTGTCGGATATCCGTATAAATATCGCGGTGGTGTATGACAGTAACAAATATGAAGGCCGTTGGTTTTTTTCCTAATAAGGTTAGGAATATAAGCTCCTGTTGCCGAAACAATTACCGCATCAAATTGTGAAAAGTCCCAATGCTCAAAAATTGTTCTACCAAATATCCGCATCGGGCTGATCAGTTTTTCCCTGAAAGGAATGTTTTGGAAAAAAGAAGTTTTAATCTTCCAATTCATAAATCTATTTTTATGAGGTCCAAGATATTCTGGCAAAAAGACTGAAGTGAAAACAGTTGCCTTTGGCCATATTTCATGTAAAGCCTCAAGTACTCTCTCCGCGCCGCCGTATTCCTTTATATAGTCATGTACTATAGCTACTTTCATAACTAAAACAAAGAAGTTTGTTCCGCTTTTGAATTATTATTCTCCGTTTTTTTATTTTTATCATCCTTCTTTTTTATTTTCTCTCCATTTCTTCCGCTTAATCTCGTAATCAAAGTTAAAAACCCCAGTTCTTCAAATACACTTCTGACATCCGGTCTGTCAAGATTAATAAGTTTTGTTGACGCCAAATCAAGATTAACCGGTGCATTTTTTACAATTTCTGCTAATTTCTGGGACATAAAAGCGTTTTCTTTATCCCTTATAAGCTTTTCTTTTAATTTCGCCTCGACCTGGTCTATATTTTTATAAATATTCTCCAAAGATCCATATTTTTTTATTAAATTCTCAGCTGTTTTTGGTCCAATCCCGGAAACTCCCGGGTAATTATCTGACGGGTCACCAATCAGAGCTTTATAATCAACAACCTGTGAAGGAAAAACCCCGAACTTCTCAACCACTTCATCCTTACCGAATAATTTGGCATCACTAATCCCCTTTACCGGCATATAAATTCTTATCCTGTCGTCAACCAACTGCAGCATATCCCGATCTCCGGTAACCACAATAACTTCGGATTTCTCTCCTTTGACTGCCTGGTCTGCCAGTGTCCCGATCACATCATCTGCTTCAAATCCCGCTAATTCATAAACCGCAATTCCCAGTGTTGTTATTAAACTGTGCATTAAATCTACCTGACTAACTAAATTCTCTTCCATCTTCGGTCTTTGCGATTGGTATTCTTTAAACAATTTCTTTCTGAAAGTCGGCTCCGGTCTGTCAAAAGCAACGGCTAAATTTGTCGGTTTCAAATCATTAATTGTTTTAAGCAAAATTGAAATAAAGCCGTAGACTGCCCCGCTTGGCACACCTTTACTGGTTGTTAAAGGAGGAAGAGCATAATATGCCCGGTATAAAATGGCATGACCGTCAATCAGAACCAATCTCAGCATGGGGATAATTTTATCACCAAGACGTTACTATAGCTTTAGCAGGTTTCGGACCCATCAGTTTTTCAAATTCCTCACTCTCCAAAGTTTCTTTCTTAACGAGTTCATTGGCAATTATATCCAGTTTCGCTCTCATTTTTTTCAATATAGTTGAAGCTTGCTTATACCCGGTATCCAGAATTTTCTTGACTTCACTGTCTATCTTACCCTGCATGTCCGGTGATACTTTGGTTTCTATCATATACCTTCCGCCCCACTCAGTTACATCAACAGATGGTCCGAAACTGATTGGTCCCAAATCGCTCATCCCGAATTCAACAACCATATCTCTGGCAAGTATGGTCGCCTTGTCTATATCATTGGCAGCCCCGGTCGTCATCTCACTAAAAATAAGTGATTCAGCCGCTCTGCCTCCCATCATAGAGGCAATTTCCTCCAGCAAATGTGTCTTGGTTTCATGAATTCTGTCTTTCTGAGGAGGAATCAGAGTAAATCCTAAAGCCATACCCCGGGATACAATGGAAATGCGGTGAACCGGATCCATATGGGGTAGAGCATATGTTACAACCGCATGCCCGGCCTCATGATAAGCTGTCATCTTCCGATCCAAATCGCTCTGCAATCTCTTTTTCTCCGGCCCGAGCTTTACTTTGGTAGCTGACTCTTCAATATCTTCAAATTCGATAATTGTTTTGTTTTTCCTGGCAGCAAAAATGGCCGCCTCATTAAGCATGTTTTCCAGATCTGCTCCGGAAAAGCCAACCGTCCGTTTGGAAACTTTATCCCAATCAATATCTTTAATAACCGGTTTTCCCTGGGAATGTATCTTCAAAATATCTTTCCTTCCCTCCATGTCAGGTAAATCAAGAACAACCCGCCGGTCGAACCTTCCCGGTCGGAGAAGTGCCGGGTCAAGTAAATCTCCCCTGTTTGTTGCCGCTACTATCAACACATGTTCATTAGGAGTAAATCCGTCCATTTCAACCAAAATCTGATTGAGAGTTTGTTCTCTCTCATCATGTCCTCCAACCACTCCAATTGACCTCATGCGGCCGATGGCATCAACCTCGTCAATGAAAATAATCGATGGTGAATTCTTCTTGGCAGTAGAAAAGAGGTCACGCACTCTCGACGCGCCGACACCTACCAGCATTTCCATAAACTCCGATCCTGCCATGGAAAAAAATGGCACTCCTGCTTCCCCTGCCAATGCCCGGGCTAAAAGTGTTTTACCGGTGCCGGAAGGTCCAACCAGAATTACTCCTTTAGGTGTTCTGGCCCCCAGTGCTCTGTATTTCTGAGGATTTTTCAAAAAATCAACCACTTCTGCCAACTCCTGTTTGGCTTCATCAACTCCTGCCACATCCTTAAAGGTTACTTTCGGATGGTCTTTGGAAAAAAGTTTAGCCCGTGATTGCCCGAATGAAAATATTGAATCCTGTGCTCCTCTTGCCTGTCTGATAAGAAAAAGGAAAAACCCGACCATCAGAAGAAGCGGCAACACATTGGACAATATATTAAACCAGATTGTTCCTCCCGATGTGTCTTTAATCTCTATTTCCACACTTTTAGGATCAATTTGCGCATCACTTAGTATCTTATAAAAGGAATCCTGGCTTTCTTTAATTGATGAATAAACCTTATCGTCTTTATATGTTGCCAGAAGTTTATCATCTACCACCTCTATCTTTTTTACCTGCCCGCCTCTTACATCTGAAATCAAAGCGGATAACGGTTTCTCGGGAAATATGTTGGAAATGTCCCTGGCCGACATGATTATAAAAAGAAGGATAAGGAAAATTATCGACCACAGAAAAATATTTTTCGGTGTCAGGTTTAACCGGAACTCAAAAATCTTTTTTCCTTTTTTATTCTTATTGTTTTTACTGTTATTGGTAATTGCCATAATTATCTGATTATTGTCCCCTCCGGAATTTTATCATTAATTTCAACTGCAATTGCAGTGTGATTGCTGTCTGCACATAAAATCATCCCCTGACTTTCTTCTCCAATTATTTTCTTAGGTCTCAAATTGACAACGAAAATAAATTTCTTGCCGGTTAACTCCTCAGGTTTATACCACCTGGCAATGCCTGAAAGTATATTTCTGTTGCTAAAACCATTGCCTAAGTTTACCTTTAGTCGGATAAGATTATTTGATCCTGTAACTCTCTCAGCTGAAACTACCTCTCCTACTCTCAAATCCAATTTCTGGAATTCTTCAAAGGAGATATCTGCTTTCATACAAGAAAATAATTATACTCCAAATTCGAGGCTGTAACAATAAACATAACCAAAAAAGTTAAGTTAGGTCTTTAATACTTGAAGAATGAATTTTTATTAGTAAGTCCCACTACTTTCCAAACTTCTATCATAAGTATTTCCAACTAATTTCACCGGAATTTTTTTTATCTGTAAACGATTACTTACTGTTTCTTGACTATTTTAGCTATTTTGTATAAAATATACAAACTATGAATATTACTCACGTTTCCGCCTCAGAATTAAAAAGAAATGCCGCGGAAATTCTTAATTCCGTCTATTACAAAAAAAATATTACTATCGTGGAAAAATTCGGCAAAGCAATTGCCAAAATTATTCCCATAGACGAAAAAGAAAACAGCAAAACCAATATTACCGATAAGCTTGATTTTTACTTCGGATCTTTACCTGATTTCCCGAAAGTGATAATTACCAGAAACTTCCGCCAACGAAATGTTTCTTTATGAAATATCTTCTGGATACAGATGTCATCATTAACCATATCAGAGGAAAAAAGGCAATCGATAAGAAAGTTATTTCAGAAGGAAGCACCATCAGTATTATTTCTTACGGTGAACTTCTCTATGGCGCTTGTAAATCAAAAAATAAAGAAAAATCTTTAAATCTTATCAGCTCTTTTTTAAATGATTTATCCATCAAAATCATCAATCTTGATGAAAAAATAATGCGGGAATATGCCGAAGTCAAAACTGCCTTGGAAAAAATAGGTAATAGACTGGACGAATTTGATCTTCTCATCGGTATAACAGCCAAATTAAACTCTCTTACCCTTAAAACAGGCAATATTAAACATTACCAAAGAATCCCTGGTCTTAAAGTGGTTTAATACTTAAAGAAACACTCTTTTATCATAAAGAATCTTTCCGTTGGCACGTCCGTCCTGAATCAATTCCCACACCAATTCGGCCGCTTCTTCCGGTTTCCCCAGCTTTCCTATTTTCTGAAGTTCTTCCTGTTCTACTTTTGTATATACTTCATCCAACAGATCAGTTTTAGTAGGAGTAGGAATAAAAACATTCACTCTTATTTTGGTATGGGATAATTCCCTGGATAATGCTTTGGAAAAAATAATCACTGCCGCTTTACAAGCGCTGTAAACGGTAAATTTTGCTTCAGCATATTCCACCGTTCCCAATCGGGAAGATATGTTAATAATAACCGGATCCGTTGATTTCTTAAGATAAGGAATTGTGTATTTGGAAAATAAAAAAACTGATTTAACGTTTACGGCAAACATCCTGTCCCAATTATCCGGATTGTAATCCTCCACTTCACCAAAAATATCAATTCCGGCAATATTAACTACACAATCAAGGTTTCCGAATTTCTTTACTGTTCGACCAACTGCTCTTATCACCTCATCTTCCCTTGCCACATCGGCTTTTATCATCAATAAATTGTTATATTTCCTCTCCAATTCTGAAGCTGTCTTCTCATTCGCATAATAAACTCCCGCTACATTCCAGTCATTCTCCAATAGTTTCACGGCAACTGCCTTACCAATCCCTCTGCTTGCTCCCGTCACTATGGCTGTTTTTCGGTAATCCATAATTTAAAGGTAAAAGGCTTTAATACTTGAAGAAAGAATATTGATTAGTCAACCCCACAGCTTCCCTGACTTCCACCATCGTTGCTCTCGCCACTTCCCGGGCTTTCTCTGCTCCCTCTATGAGAATTTTTTTCACTTGTTGCGGATTGGATTTTAATTCTTGATATCGCGCCCGCGCCGGTGCAAAATATTTCATCAAAGTCTCAAATAGAAAATTTTTTACTTCTACATCCCCCACTTTCCCCTCCTTATACAAACCTTTTAATTCTTCCACTCTTTTCTTCTCGCCAAAAAAGTCTAAATATGTAAACACCATATTCCCCTCAATATGCCCCGGATCTGTAGCATGCTTTCTGGTCGGATCGGTATAGGTGGACATTACTTGTTTTTTTATAACCGCTTCATCATCAAAAATGGAAATAATATTCCCCAAAGATTTGCTCATTTTTCTTTTCCCGTCTGTTCCCAAAACAACCGCTACTTCTTGAGGAATGAATGGCTCCGGCAATTTAAATATCTTTTTATTGAAAGTCTTATTAAAACTATCGGCAATATCTCTGGTGATTTCAATATGCTGTTTCTGGTCGCGTCCAACCGGTACCATATCAGTTTTATAAAGCAGGATATCCGCAGCCATTAGTATCGGATAATTAAATAAACCCATATTGATATCCTCCTCAGTTTGATTTTTCTGCAATTTGTCTTTATAAGCATGAGCCCGTTTAATAAGTCCTAATGAAGTTACATTATTTAATATTGACTGCAATTCCGTATGCATGGGAACATCCGACTGCCGGAAAAAAGTAATATTTGTTAAGTCCCCCAAAAGTGACAACTCATTCAAAATAAGTGTCTCAATATTTTTCTCTAGTTCCTCTCTCTTCTGAACAGTAGTCAAAGCATGAATATCAGCCACAAATAGGAAACACTCATTATTCTTCGCCAGTTCTATAAACTGCCTCACCGCCCCCAGATAATTTCCGATATGAAGACTTCCATCTCCCGAAGGTGTTATCCCTGACAATATTCTTTTTTTTCCGATTATTGTCTTACTGATTTTTTCATCAGATTTAATCTCCGTAAAATCAACAATTTTCACACCCGGAATTTTTTTGAGGTCGGAAGTTTTATAGCGTAAAGTGACCAACAGACTGCCGCTTCCCGCATTAATATATTTTTTTTCAAAAACTTTCTTGTCTATATAAGTTGGAAGTCCTTTAATATAAACGCTTGCTGCTCCGCTTGGTACTCCTGTTATTTTGGCAAATTCCTCCTCCGTTGCCATTCCCAAATTTTCAACTCCTAAAAATATCTTCACTTTGTTGTTATCCAGTTTTGTATCCCCCCGTCTAATTATCGCCACAAACTTCTCATCAGCTTTCATCAAAAGCGTTGCCCCGGCATCAGCCATTCCATAGCCAAGATATTCTTGAACTTTTTCCACAGAAATAAGCTGGGGATGCTCCAAAATCTGATATTCTATCCCCATCTTTTTTAATTCATTAAGATATTTTTTTACTGTTTCATCCATAATTTATTCCTTTACCTCTATTATAAATAAAAATTAACTAATAAATTGTCCCCAATTCTTTTATATAACTTCATTCTTCAAAATATTAAAAAAATCACGACGGAATTCTTCTTGAGATATATTAACCGCTACTTCAATATTATTATTTTTAACTGCTTTTTTCCTTTTTTCCGCAACGGTCATGCCTCGCGTAATTTCCCCTTTAGTCTCAACGGCAATATCCATTCCCAGACATCTAAATGCTTTGGGATTAATTAAATAATAAGCCGCCAGAGCATCATAAACTAGAAGTTCTTTAGATCCTTCATCCTCTACTAACCCTCTTAAAAATTGTTTCATCGTTCTTATTAATGGTTTATAAAGATAATTTCCATGTAAACATTCGAAATCTGCCAATGATAAAGTGATTTTGTTGCAGGGATCAAGAGGGACTAGAATTTTTATTGCTTTTGATCTGAAAACTATATCAGCCGCTTCGGGATCGACAAAAATATTAAATTCTGCCACCCTGTTCTTATTGCCGCATACATCTATTGCGCCACCCATCATGATAATTTTATTGATAAGTGTCGGACAAGCTGGATACTTTAGAAACGTCCTGGCAATATTTGTCAGCGGTCCTAACGTTAATATCGTCACTTCATTTGGATTATCTTTGACAATCTCAAATATTCTCCGATCGGCATCTCCTGTTAACTGATAATCCGTATCTATCGTATCTGCTCCGGCCAAACCGCTGTCTCCGTGGACTACCGCATTTATTAATTTTCTTTTTAAAGGTTGCGCCTTTCCCGAATATATAGGGATGTCTTTCCGGTTAAGTAAACCAAGAATATAATTTGCATTCT
>MFJA01000039.1:29203-29404 GCA_001779055.1 Candidatus Gottesmanbacteria bacterium RBG_16_37_8 | reverse complement strand
CCTTCTCTCCTTTAGCCTTGTAGCAAAAACCGGTTCCGTCAGTCGAGCAGGTAATTCTATTGATAAAAATACTGGTGTTGTAGGCTTTATTGTCACCGCAATTAAGCGAACTGAAGTAGGTCAAATAATTGCTGGCGGAATTGATATTGTCGCAAATCTGATTTGCCCCGTCATACCAGCCCACTGGTAAGGGTGTCGGAG
>MFJA01000039.1:26489-29070 GCA_001779055.1 Candidatus Gottesmanbacteria bacterium RBG_16_37_8 | reverse complement strand
CTACATAGGAATAATTATCTCCGTAAAAACCGGGATATATGCAGGTATCTTCCCGGACCATTACGGTTCCATCCTCTGCTAGACCGGTAATTGTGCCTTTTTGGAAGTAGTTTTTGCCGTCGGGAAATTCGCGGCTGACATCGGAATCTTTACAGGTTAAAATGGGAGAAGGTGTCGGTGTTCTCGTCGGTCTTCTGCTTGGAGTTGGAGTATTTTTCGGACAAAAATTGAATCCGCCTGGAGGCATAACCAACTGACAGGGTATAGGTGCGTCTAGACAATCGGGTCTTGGTACACAGGTCGGTGTCGGAATACTTGTCGGTCTCCTGCTAGGAGTCGGTGTTTTAGTTGGCGTAGGAGTTCTTGTCAATCTTATCTCTTCAGCTTGAGGCAGAAAACGGGGGCCTGTTTGAGTTAGCTGGCGGGCAACAAATAACCCCAACGTCACAATCCCCAGTCCGACGAGAGTTACGATAGTGGCTATATCACCTTTTTGACGGCTACGACTAAATGACATTTTTAGCTTCTATATCTATTAGAGAACTAATCAAAGAAGTTGTCAAGAACCATAGACAAAAAAACAAGAGAACAAAAGGGGACCCCAAAAGGGGACGATCACCTTTTAGCCTCACTTTTAGCAATTAATTCCGATTTCCACCTCTTTTTATCTCCGTCACCAGATCAACCTGCCTTATTTTATGTATTAATAATCCGGGTATTTTATCGATATTGCCGCGTCTTCCCGTAATTTTTCCCATCGCCTCCCTCTTCTCTTCTCCCGAAATAACAACCATCCCATAATCCAGTCTCCCTATTGTCTTTGCTGTTATGGAAATTCTCTGCCGGTACAAACCGTTATTCTCATATCCGACCACCCATGTCTTTTTATCCCACTCATGTTTATAACCCGGTAAAAGTCCGGCCGTATGCCCGTCGCGGCCTATCCCCAGAACCGTCATCCTATAATCGTATTTCTTAAATAAATCGTCTAAAATTCGGCTATATTGACCTGCCGATTGAGCCAAATTTTCAGTTTGGAAAATCTTATAAATTGAAATGTTTTTCTTCTTCAAAACCCTGATCAAACCGCTTTTCTCAATTGCCCGATAATTTACCTCATCAGGAGAATCCGGCTGAAACCTCTCATCCGCCTGCCCCACTGCCAAATTTTCTGACCCAAATTGTGACTTATCTATATATTCTGCTAATCTTTGATATAAATTAACCGCACTCCCCCCTGACAATAACAATAAACATCTCTTTCCTTCCTTCAAAACTCCCTCCAACCTCCTAATTAACAACTCTGCTCCGTTCTCCCAAATCCTGCTTTTTGAAACTGAAATTAAATTTATCACGATTATTATTTTTATTTTAACAAATTCCAAAACCTTGCTACTTTCTCTCTGAACAAATTCAAGTTTTGGGTCAAAAAAAATTACTTCGGTCAATGTGAATTTTGGGTTTTGCTGATTTTTATTCTCTTATGCCTTTCATTAGTGGCATAATTCGGGGATAAGAAGAATTAAAACCAAATAGGAAAATTAAAGCCATACCCGCTAAAAAATAGATAAACAGCCAGCCGACAGTCAAAACAATTGTCAAAATTCCCCACCCCATGCCCTTCTTATAGCCGAAATAAATTCCCGGGATAAACAAAAGTAGCGAATAAATACAGAAGGAAAATATAATTAAGGCCATTCCGACCAGTGATGTCATCCGATAATCAATATAACCAATATTCTGCATCAGGAAAATTACCACCATACTATATCCTGCCAAAACCAATGAGGCAATAAACGATATGCCCAGGCAAGTCAGAAACAATCTGTAGTTCTCCTCCCGTTTGACTTCAGCTGTCCCCTTTTTAGCCGCCACCGGAGCCGGTGCCATCCTGCCCCACACTTTTCTGACAACCAACAATATCACGGCTGCCATAAATAAAATAACTCCCAGTGTCACCAATATCTCTTTTCCGTAAAGCTTTACTTTGGAATTGGCATACATGCCTTTTACTTTATAGGACTCAAGAGGCGCCAGATTGGAAGCGTTTTTGCTGATACTTCCCTGCCCGAGTTGCGATATAACATTGTCCATCGCCGAATTGGAAACAACACCGCTTGACTTCATTTTCAACATGGCCGGTGCCGCCTCAAATCTGTAATCCACCTCTCCTTTGACACCTTTAAGATACAAATCGCTGTCCGTTGAGATTCCGACTGTCAGCTGGTTGATGGAGTTTTCGGTTTTTAATGATTCAAAAGTATATTTGAAGGCTCCCAATAAATTTTTTTTGGCGATGCCAAATGCTCTGAAATAAACAAAAAATGACCCTGTTTTCTCCGCTTCAATTGGCTTAGGCAATTCAATTGTCAATGTGTCTGTGCTTAATTGATATTTGGCTTTCTGGTATTTCCCGCCTCCATAGTAGTCGTAATAATCAGGCTCGCTGTATTCTATGCATCTCGGTGTATAATTTACCGGATAATCTTGAGAGTCCAAAATCCTCGGCCTGTCATCATACCTCATGCAGTAGCCCTGAACAAATATCTGATAAACGGCAATATCTGACGGTATGATTTCC
>MFJA01000039.1:24645-26372 GCA_001779055.1 Candidatus Gottesmanbacteria bacterium RBG_16_37_8 | reverse complement strand
CTGAACGGCAATTGTTGTCTGTCCGGCACGGGATAATAGTCCGGGGGCATCATTTTCCCTTGAGGAGCAATTATTATTTCCTCTCTTGCCGTTGTTTCATCAGGTGAGATCACTTCTTCTTGTGATAATGCAGTCGAAGGGGATTTAAAAAAGAAAATTGCGCTGACAAGACTCAAAATCAAAAGGAGCAGCTTTCTCATTAATTTAATTTACCCTCAATATCTTCTCCTTGTCAAGTATCATTTACCCCATTGAGTTAACTTTGGTTAAAATCTCTTTCTTTTTCTCCTCGCTCACCTCAACCGCCACTATTCCTTCATCCGGCTGTCCGTATAAAACCTAAGTTCCCATCAAAAGTTTATTAGAACTTTAAATCCTGAACAAGAATAAAACCATTTCTTTTATAAATTGAGTCAAAACTGAAAATGGCTAACAATTGCTTATTATATTTGTCAAGAAGTGCCATATTATAACAATCAAAATATGACGTGCCTTTTTTCCTTTGTTTTAAAAACCACTGATCAGGAAGCAACTTCATCTTTTCGTCTAATTCAATAGTCGGAATATTAAGTTTTCTGATTTGTTTCATAAATTTTGTTGCAGCTTGGTGGGTTGTTTTGTAACTTAAAACGGTCGCCGCTTCAGCTATAGTAAAAGGAGAAAAATAGTAGGTTGCACCAATTTCCAGAAGTAAATCGTTTAATACA
This sequence comes from Candidatus Gottesmanbacteria bacterium RBG_16_37_8, assembly GCA_001779055.1. Taxonomy (GTDB): domain Bacteria; phylum Patescibacteriota; class Microgenomatia; order 2-02-FULL-39-11; family 2-02-FULL-39-11; genus 2-02-FULL-39-14. The sequence goes on along the minus strand of MFJA01000039.1, from coordinate 25,665 downwards.
GTTGCTTTTTTATGGTTCGAATCGTTAGTTTTAGAAAGAGCTACCAGTACATCCGCATCTACTAGAATATTTAATACTTTACTTGACTCATCTTGATCATCAGATCTGTCAACCGTCATTCTTGATATAGATATTTATCCATATTGCTGGATAAGTCTTTAGGTCCGTCTGTTATATTAAGTTTAGTTAGCGGACTTAGAGATTTTGGCTTTAATTTTTGTCTTTCTTCCTTAATTCCGGCAGTGATAATTCTCCTTAATACTTTCGCTAAGGGTTCCTCATTTATCTTAGCGATAGTCTTTGCTTCCTGATGAAGCTCATCTGGAATGTAAATTTGAGTTCTTATCATATTTGTATTATATGTTTGTTGTATATATCTTGTCAATCATCTCCACAATCTCCCTCTTCTTCTCTTCCGTCACTTCAACAGCTACTACTCCTTCATCAGGCTGTCCGTATAGTACTAAAGTATTAAGAGGAGCTAAGAGTATTGCCGGCAAAGCTATTAAATCTTCTTCTCCTTCAACTATAATTACTCTCTTTCTGCCGTCTTTAATCAATGCAGTTAATCCTCTCTTAACCGCCTTTACCGCCTGGCTGGTAATATTTCCGGCCGGATTAACCGTATTTATTACTTTATCTGTATATTTAGCTTCCAGAAATTTACGGGCGAATTTCAAGTCTGTTAAGTTTTCATGAATTTTTATTCTATTGATATAAAAATCTACTATTGAAATATCAGCCTGCTCCCCTAGTTTATTAAGATAGCCGGTGATTTCGTCACCAACGGAAATTATCAGATTATTTTGATTATTTTGGAGAATTTTTTTAAGCATTTCTTTAATTATGTCTGCCTCGCCGCCAATTAATATACCTAACGGTTTTTTTAGCTTTTGCCGTAATTTCTCGTCAATTTTAGTTCCGAAAATCTTTAAATGTTCAAAAACTTTCCCCCAGCGGTCAATCTCACCCATGCGGATCCTGGTTGAAGAAATTCTAATTTTATCCCAAGCAAGGATC
>MFJA01000039.1:20234-24587 GCA_001779055.1 Candidatus Gottesmanbacteria bacterium RBG_16_37_8 | reverse complement strand
TCTTCTCCGCTCCTTCCCTTGTTTCTTTCGTCACTACCAAAGCTTCTATATCAATCTCTTTCAAAGTAGGACCATATATGTCACTAATTTCCACTATCTCTACCCTCGTAAACAGTCCCTTCTTTTTCAAAAACTCCTCCAATTCCCTTTTTCTTTCATTGAAAATTTTAGCATTCATTAGAAATTTAAATTTAGAAATTAGATATTTATTCCGAACGAAAGAATTAGAAGTTAACCCAATAACAACTTTCTCACCTGATTCAAATGCCTTGGAAATGAAAAACCTGTGTCCCTTATGAAGATGATCAAAAGTTCCGGCAATAGCTACTTTTTTATACATGAATATTTCAACCCAATTATCTTGCAATCAATTTTTTATATAAATCAAGGTATTCCCCGGCGCTTCTTCTCCAGCTGAAATCTTCTTTCATGGCAGCCTTGATCATTTTAAAATGGTTTATCTTGTCTTTTTGCCATATTTTTACTGCTTTCTCCATGGTTTCAAAAAGCTTCTTGGCCGAATATTCAGGAAATAGATATCCGTTGACTCTATTTTTAATAGAGTCGGTCAATCCTCCTACTTTGTGAGCAATCGGTAATGTACCGAAAGCCATCGCCAGCATCTGAATCAAACCGCAGGGCTCGAATTTTGAAGGAATGAGGATAAAATCGGCAGCCGCATAAATAATTTGTGCCAATTTTGTATCAAAAACGAAGTTGCATGATACAGACTCCGGATAAAAATTGTATAACCAGTCAAAACGTTCTTCCCAATCCGGATCGCCGGTTCCTAAAATAACAAACTGGTATTGCTCATTTTTGAGAGCATAACGCCTGATCATTTTATGCAGGATATCAATCCCCTTTTGTTTGGCGTCAAAGCGGCCGATAAAGGCAAAAAGCGGAATCGTTTCATCATTTTTTAAGCCTAGCTGTTGCTGTAAAAATTGCTTGTTAAGTTTTTTCCCCTCGGCAACTGGATAGTGCTTCATCGCTCTATCCTTCTCATCCGGCTCTAAAAAGGGAAAAGGTACATGCTTAAAATGTAATAAATAGTTATAGTCAATATCTATGCCGTTTAAGATACCGTATAATTTATGCCGGTAGTCTCTTAAAACATCCTCCAGACCCATACCGTACATTTCCTTGAGAATCTCCTTTGAGTAGGTGGGCGATACGGTAGTCACGATATCCGCATGGATAATACCCTCAAGTAAGAAATTCAGTTTTCTCGAGTTTATTTCCCACTTTGACAGCCTCATATCAGATCTATTGATGGAAAGCTTAGCAAGCACGTCAACCGGGCTAAATCCCTGATAAGCCAAATTATGTAAAGTCAAAACGCTTTTTACCTTCAAATTGCTATTCTTAATCAGGAAGGGTATCAGTCCCGTATGGTGATCATGACAATGAATTATATCTGGGATAAAATTAATAACCTTATTTTTTATAATATCAACTACAGCTTTATCAAAAAAAGCAAAAGTCTCCTGTGATGTGGCCACATCCAGATATTTTTTGTTTTGCACTAAATATACCGGTACCTTGGCCAAAGAATTAATTACTTTATAAATGATTACTTTTTGCAGTTTTTTCCCGTATAAAACTTCTGTTTTAGCTACTCTTTTTTTCAGGCTGCCTTCAAGTTTTAAGGATTTATAAAAAGGCATAATAACCCTCACATCAACCCCCAGTTGACTTAAGGCATTAGGCAACGATCTCACCACATCTCCTAGTCCTCCGACTTTAAAATAGGGATCCATCTCCCAGGCTGCAAACAATACTTTCATTTAATTAGTTACAAGTTTTAAAGTTTATAAAGTTCTTAAAGTAGTAAGTTTGTAATGTAAATTGCATATTTCTTTATGAACTTTACGAACTCAGTACTTTATGAACTCAATATCTTTCTATAAACCTCCTCATAATTATCAACCATTTTTTCCAAACTGAAGTTTTCTTCAATATGCTTACGGCAGTTAATTCTCATCCCTTTATAATCTTCTGCTCCCATTGAGTTAATGTTTTTTATCGCCTCCACCAACCCCTCAACCCCCCGGTCTGACGAAACAATAAACCCCGTCACTCCGTCCTTAACAACTTCAGACACTGACCCGTTGGCAAAGGCAATAACCGGTGTCCCGCAGGCCATCGCTTCAATCATAGCCAAACCAAAAGGCTCATTCCATTTTATTGGAAAAAGCAAAGCCTTTGCCCCTCTTATTGTTTCTATCAGCCGTTTTCTTTCCACATAGCCTTCATAACGGATCAATGAATTATCAATAAAAGGTTTGACCTCCTTCAAAAAAAATTCATCCCTTGTTTCATCAATACAACCCATAATCACCAGAGGTTTTCCCGACGCCTTGGCAGCCTCAATCGCCTCAATAGTTCCCTTTTTTCTGTTAATTCTGCCTATATACAATAAATATTCTCCGGGCTCATTATTGAAAGGGTAGTCTTGAAGATTTATTCCGTGATATATCGTGGCCGCGAAATTCATATCCGCTAACGGCGTCCGTTGAGCATTGCTTATTGATACATAATGCTGGCTGTTCTTAAACCGGTTTAAAATTAACCCTGAATGTCCGTCTAAAGGACTGTGTAATGTCGCCACAGTTGGAATTTCGCTAAAATCCGCGTAAAAAGCAGTCCTGGAGGGCATTTGGCTATGAATTATGTCAAATCTGCCGGTCTTTGCCAATTTGTAGGCATGATTTATAAGAAGATGTTCCATCTCAAAAATATACTCTCTTCCTACGTTTTCCATTTTCGAGGTGGAAATTTCCGTTATTGATTCCAGTTTGGCGGTTGTTTGTGAGTCTCCGGAAGCAAAAAGAGTCACCTCATGTCCGCGTTTTACCAGTTGATCGGTTAACTCCCAGGTGATGGCTTCGGCTGCCCCGGAAAATCCTAAGGGAATAAAATTATATTCTGGAGGCAATCTGATAAAATTTGAACATATCTGTGCAATTCTCATTTGTGTATGCACACCCCCCGTGTGAACAAGCTAGACACCTCCGGTAATTTTTTTATATACAGCTTCATATCCGGCCACCATCGCCTCTTTGGAAAATTTCGCCACCACTCTACCTCGGCAGTCCCCTCTCTGAATCCTGTTTATCTCCTTAACAGCATGAACCAATCCGTCAATACCAACCTTAGGATCAACCACAAATCCTGTCTTACCGTCTTCAATCACTTCCGCCACCGACCCCATATTATAGGCAACCACCGGCGTCCCGCAGACCATTGATTCAATCATCACCAGGCCAAACGGCTCATGCCAGGAAATGGGAAATAGCGTGCAAAAAGCATTGCCGTAAAGTTCATCCAATGTTGCTTGTGTCAGTTCCCCGACAAAATTAACCCTTTTTCCGTCAATCTTAGGTTTAACTTCCCGCTCAAAATAAGACATATCGACAGGATCAATCGCTGCCGCAATCACCAACTGTTTATTCACCCTCGAAGCTATCTCTATGGCCACCCCCGGACCCTTTTTCTCGGTAATTCTGCCTACCCAGAGTAAATAATCGCCTCTTGGTTTCTCCACATAAGTATATTCCGCGACATCAAGCCCATTATATACCGTACCCGCGTAATTAAGCTCCCTCATCCCTCCCCTTTGATTATCGGAAATGGAAATAAAAAACTGCTTTTTGAAAGTTGCCAGAATTTTTCTTTTCTCCTCCGGTACTTCTCCCGGATAAAATGATCCGTGCATGGTGTGGACAATCGGAGTTTTAACAAATTCGGCCAGAAACATTGGCAGGTATTTGGCATGGTTATGGATAAGATCAAATTCATTTGCCCGTCTGAAACACTCCCGGAAATGAAGAAGCGGCAAAAGCGCACTTCCCTTTGCTAGTCCGCTGTTGCCAAGTTCCTCCGGAAAAACGCTCACCAGTTTTGCCCGGCTCTGGCTGTCTCCGCTGGCAAAAAGAGTCACCTCATGCCCGCGCTCAACCAGTCCGTCAGATAGAAGTGAAACAATCTTCTCCGTTCCCCCGTAAGCTTTGGGCGGTACGCTCAAATACGGCGGAGCAAGTAGTGCAATTCTCATTCTGAATTTAGTATATAGAAAAACGTCTCAACTAGAAAGTACAAGTACACCTTAGGAGTGTCCTAGGTAGGACACCTCGGTAGTTTTATTCAAAAGGATTTATTACTTTGATATCTTTTATCTCATTAAAATCCGTATCATCTGTAATTATTATCTCAATACCGTAAACCTTCATATAAGCCACCAAATAAAGATCGTAAACATAAATTTGCGGATTTGTTTCCAAAAGAGAAATAAATTTTTTAAATACTGCTTCATTAGGATATAAAACGCTGAAAATTGACTGATTGCTG
>MFJA01000039.1:19036-20215 GCA_001779055.1 Candidatus Gottesmanbacteria bacterium RBG_16_37_8 | reverse complement strand
CAATTTCTTTTTTGGATATTTTGTAATGTCTGGAAAAAACTGCAGAATATTCCAATAGATTTTGTATTGTTAAGAATGCATTTGAGGCTTTTTCTTCCAATTCATCGATCGTTTCCAGTGCTCTCTTATTCTTTGTAGATTGCTTATCCTGCGAATAAATCAGGATATTGGTATCAACCAGATACTTTTTTCCGGAGGTAATCGTCATAAATATCTTTTCTTTCAATCTTATTAATGCCAATACTGTATTTTCCTAAAAAGTCAGTCAGTTTTTTGCCTTTTTTTCTCTTCTTCTTTTCAGCGTAAATTTCCTTCTTTAATCCCTGCTGAACCAGATCAGATACGCTTGTCTGCCTCTCCACAGCGGTCAGTTTAGCTGCCTTCAATAAATCTCTGGGAATTATTACGGTCGTTCTAACATTGTATTCCATCATAAAGTCATACTAACATACAAACATACTTATGTCAATCTCACTATTGGATCTTGCCTTCACAATCCCGAATCGTTACAAGTATATGCGTGATTCGGTAATTGATTGATGTAATCTAAACTTTAACAATTTTCTTTATTGAAGATTTGGAGAAGAAATAAATTATCCAACTTACTACTGCCAAATCAGCTATTAAATAATGGCTGGAAAGAAAATCAGGAGTTAAAGCTGACGTACAGAATCTTGGAGGAAAAGGTATAACTCCTCCATAACTGGGATTATCACTAGATGACTTTGACACAATAGTCCCTCCCCAAGGGACTAAATATGAAAAATCTCTTTCAGTTCTGAAAGTACAACCGTTACCATAGATAAAAATTGGCAATCTGCTTTCTATAGCAAGAAAAGACAATAAAATAGCTAATTTCAAGACCTTACTCCAGGGTTTTGAACGGATGACTATATAAATTATTACGGCTGTAATTCCTAATACCAATGAAGAATAAAAGGCATACATATTTCTAATATATCATAATACGGAAGCACACACCCCTCGAGTGTGCCATCTGGACACTTCCGGATCATTATCTCTCCTCCCTGACTGCCATGATATTCCCTGCCCGTAAGGTAGAAGAAGGATCGGCATCAAGAGGCAATCTCTTCGGATCATCATAGATCGTGTAGACAAGCCCTGATTCTTTCGCGCTTTTCGGCTCATTGCCATACATCCACATCAGATAACGGTAAT
>MFJA01000039.1:16671-18792 GCA_001779055.1 Candidatus Gottesmanbacteria bacterium RBG_16_37_8 | reverse complement strand
TGAGGACGAATCTGCCGATAATCATGGAAAAAAGGATGAAGACAAAAGGCAAAAGCGGTGCGAAGTAATGTAGCGGAGGCTGCCCGTGCAAGAACACAGCCGCAATCCCTCCCCACAAGAAGATAACTGCTGTTTTTTCCCCTTTTTGCCCCTTGAAAAGGATTATCAGGGAGTAAATAAAAATTATAAACCCTGTCAATATGCCCCAGTATTGACCGGAAAAGCCTGTCAACTGCCGGAAAAATTCCGTAACCCCTTCCCAATTTCCACCTGAACCCAATCTTACGCTTCGCTGGTTAATCACACCTAATGTTGATAATAGCCGGTAGGGAAACCACATCGCAAGTTTGGCGGTCATGGCAAAACCGTTTTTCATTTCGGACACAATCAACGGCAAAAAGGGCAGGAAAAACCCGGCTGTCCCAACCGGCATCATTTTGATACGCCGCTTATGGCCTTTGCTGTTGATTAAATATAAGATGAGAACTCCGGGCAGAATGACCAGCGCTGACCAGTGGATGGAAACGGCTAAACCCAAGATAAACCCGGAAAGAAACAAAGGTTTAGCTTGTCCGGGATGGTATATAGAGCCTATAAAAAAAAGAGTGAATATGTATACCAGGTAGACTGTCAATGTATAAAACCTTGCGTCCCTTGATAAAGCCAGAAATGCCGGAGAAAAGGCCATTAAAAGAGCGGATAGTAGGGCTGTACGCCGGTTAACTAGCTGCAACACTGTCAGGTATGCTAATAGAACCGTTCCTGTTGAAGCCAGAGCGGAAAAATAAGCCGGTATAACGGGATGGTAGCCAAAATGGGAGAAAAGTATCATCAACAGGTAATAATACCAGGGACCGAAAGACAACCACGGATGTGAAGTAGCAAGACCTGTAAGAGGCAGCTTGCCGGAAATCAATAGGTCCCTGACTTCCAGATAAGTCTGTCCTATCTCACCGGTGAATACGGTATTTTCTGTCAGGCGAAAAATTCGAAGAATAAGGGCAAGAAAGATAATTAAAATCAGAATGATCAATCCTCTTGTGCGCATCAACAGCTTTATGGTACCACAAGTCGCAACTTCTTCAGCGCCTCTTCATACCCACCAACCATCTTGTCAATAGTACACTTCTCCATCACTTAAAATTTTTTAAAATTCTCTTTTTTTCGGAAGCTATTTGGTGTCTGTTTAAATTAAGTTCTTTAACCTCCGTAATTTCATTGATCATCTCTTCTAATATCTTAATATGGTATTCCAACTTATATTTCACCACCAATTCTTTATGAAATTTGAAATCAAAATCCTTCAATAATATAAGTGCCATTATGTCGATCAAGTCCTTTTGTCCTTTAATTGAAGCTTTTCTTGATATATAAGCTTTCTGTTTAACAATAAGCAATACCTCTTTCTCTAATACTGTAAATGTCTCGATCTTTGTCTTATATTTTATTAATTCCTCAACCGGCAGTCCCAAATCGGAAAAATGGGGTAAATATATATCGATATCAATCCCTTCTTTCTTAATTTCATATTTTTTTAATCTCTCATTCTTAAACATCTCATAATGTTTTCTAAATAAATTCAATTGGCTATAGTCAACAATTATATCTATGTCTTTTGATTTTAAACTTTTAGTAAATAAGAAGACCGCCCAGCCTCCGATCAGAATAAATTCAAATTGTTTTTTTAATTCAACAAGCTCTTCCCAGCTTTTTTGCGTCACTACCTCCTGATAATATTGTCTGTTCATATTCCTAATTCTGTCTTAATTTTATTAAGTAATCCCTCCCTAAATTCCCGACTGTACCACTGGGGTAAATTCCACAAGTCAGCAAAAACCTGTCCCATGGGTATAACTCTATAAAGAGAAAGAAATTCATCACTTTTTAAAATATAGATATTAGCCTCACGTTTCTTATTTGCCGGAAATCTTTCTTCTATTGCTTTATTATTTTTGGTATAAAAATAAATCTTGTCATAATCAGCGGGAACAAGGTTAAAAAAAAGTCGGCAGGCCGAATAAGCCGTTGCTGTAACCTCCTGTGGCATCAAAGACTCAATCTCAAAAATAGATCCTGGACTGTATGTTTGATATATTATCTCTTTCTTTAAATTCCGCCTGG
>MFJA01000039.1:15213-16599 GCA_001779055.1 Candidatus Gottesmanbacteria bacterium RBG_16_37_8 | reverse complement strand
GATCCCTTAAAGGTTTTATTGCATGAGAGATAACACTGGTGGATAATCCAAACTGTTTGGAAAGATCGGTTATGGAAAAATACGGGTCTTTTTTCTCAATTGCCCGATAAAGAAGCTCTCGCCAAACAAACTCAATTTTCAGCATATTTTCTATTATCGATAATTTTTATACCGGTTATTTTCTATAATAATAGAAAATATTCTTGATGTCAAATCTTCCTCAATCCCTCCTCATACCCCTTCACCATCTTCTCAGCCCTGAAGTCTTTTATCACCTGATTCGGACGGTCTCGGCAATATTTAATTCATCTTCAATATAGCAGGTTTGTCAAAAACATTCCCAAATCCGCCCGGGAATTCCTCCTCTCGTATTGAATTCCAAAATCCGCTACCATCCATTCTTACCTGTCTTCTAATTGTTTCAACTGCTTCTTCGGGTAATCTGTCATCATTTAATAGTGTATAATTATAGCAAAATAAAGCAGCCGTAAGAGTAGAAATTGGAATACTTTCCTGTCTGCTCAACTGTTCCTGACGAATTTTTTCATAAACTTTTGAAGTAGGTTGATTCAAAACATACTTCCTATCTTCATCTTGCCCCAATTTATCAATCATCAAATTATTATAAAGTGTCCACATATCAACTCTCTGATCAGATGGCACACCTCCCAATATAGCCCTAGAGGCTTCATCGATTACCTCAATCAGTTGGGAAGCAATAATGTCGTTACGAAGCTGCATCAGGGCTAGAGAATATAATTTTTCATTAAATTCATGATTGACTGCTCTCACTTTTTCATTTATTTCTTTTTCCGATAAAGCTTGCGGAAGAAATATAGCTGCATCATTAATACCCAGGTTTTGAGGGCCAGAGAGCAAATCATTATTAAAAGATTGGGAAAGTATAGAAAATTTAACCGTAAAACGAAGATTCTCCAGCAAAGATGATTGTTGATTTAATGCTTCAACATATAAAATTGCTGTTTTTATAGTAGATAAGCCCTTTTGTTCCAAAATACCGATTCGATCCGACACTGACACAACCCAATCATCTATCGCCTTCATGATTCCAGAGTTTTCTGCAGCTTCTCGAAAAGCAGGCGGAGGCTGCCAAAGAATGAGTTGGTTTTCAAGACTCATAGTATATTTAAATGATATATTATAGGTTATTAGTTGAATTTGTCAAATGACGGAGTTAGAAAAAGATTAACAAGAGGTAGGAAAAAGCAAATAACTTAAAGTAGATATGAAATAAATTATTTTAGTGTGTCAGAATCCATTCTAATTTACTTTCTGAATTCTATAACATAAACTTTAGATTAATTTCCTCAGCGTTTCCTCGTATCCCACTACCATCTTCTCCACCGTAAAATTCTCCAGCACATG
>MFJA01000039.1:0-15162 GCA_001779055.1 Candidatus Gottesmanbacteria bacterium RBG_16_37_8 | reverse complement strand
ATATAAGCTAAAGTCTCAATCTTCAGGCTTTTTCTTATAGCCCTGAATTTGTCCCCAGGAAGAAGCGTGCTCAGGTCTTCCTGAAGATGTTTGTCAGTAACCTTCCCTTTTATAAAATTACTCAGTTCCTTAAGATATGATTGCCATTTTTTTCCTGTTCTTTCTTCTATAATCTCCCTTTTATAGTCAAATCCAGACAGGAAAAAATGATGGACATCGTAAAAATCCCGTCCGGCAATAGTCTTATACTTTTTATAGCGGTCGGTTACCGCAACCAATTTATTGGCAAACATCGTCTCTTTAGTCTGACAAATGGCATATCTTGAAATATCGGCAAGGTAAAGCGGTTGGTAAACATTTGCCCAAACCGGCTTTCTCATAATTCCGATTTTCAAAGTATTCCGCATGTCTTTAGGTGCTTCATATTTCAGCACAAAAAAAAGTTCATTTTTTGCCTCCTCTTTCATTTGTATAGCCAGCTGTTTATAAACTTTTTTCAGAACTATTCTTATCTCACTCTTATTTGCTCCCCTCTTCAAGTCAAAATCCAAATCGATTGAAAACCGGTCAAGATAACCTAACATCGCCGCACAGGTGCCTCCTTTGAAATAAAGCGAATTGGAGAGCTTTTTATCATCCAGAACTCCAATAAGCAAGCGGTACATCATTGCCTTGTGGAGAGCGTCTTTTCGGTTAGGTAGAATCATACAGCAAAACCAACTTCCTTTCTTATTTGATTGACTTTTTTAAAATCTAAACCTTTACGGTTATCAATATGATAATTTGGGTTATAATAAAGCAAATCGGCATAAGCCCTCTCAGCAGTTGCCTTTTTAACTCCGTTTTCCTCATAAATTCCAGCTCCGTTAAAAAGATGGATATCCTTGAGTTTCCGCACCAGGTATTCATGTTTTCCTATCTTAAATTTTTTTGATACGTCAGATATTAGCGTTATGTAAGTTATGGATTGAAAAATAATTCCCTTAAGGGATAGCACATATTCACAACTGACATAAGCAAAAGAAGAGAGGGCAGTAATTCCTAAGTTTAGAGGATCGATATTTTCCAGGGAAACGGTTGAATAAAATCCTTTATAAATCGGAATAAGAATTCCTTTTTTAACATAGCGCTTAATGACTGTATAGAGCGTATTATCATTCTCTATTCCCCACAGAAGAGCTAAATCCCTGGTGTGGAAAAGTTGCCGGTTTTCCTTGAGTAATATATCTATCCTGTACATTATTGTACAGGATAATTCATCATAACCAATTTGTCAATAGCGCCTCCTCATACCCCTTGACCATCTTCTCCACTGAAAAATTATCAACCGCATGATTACGACAGTCCTGGCGCTTAATCTCCCCCAATCTTTTCACCGCTTCCGCCATTTTCTCATCAGCTTTCTCCACCCCGCCCCCGGTATCTATAACAAACCCGGTCTTTCCATCAACTACTACCTCAGGAATTGCACCGTTGGAGAAGGCAACTACCGGTGTCCCACAGGACATTGCCTCAATCATCACCAGTCCGAATGGTTCCTCCCAAAGAATGGGAAATAGAAAAGCTTTGGCATTCTGATAAAGCTCCACTTTTTTGTAAAAATCCAGTTCCCCGTACCAAATGATATTCTTCCCGTCGATATCCTTTTTCAGTTCTTCATAATAGTCCTGATCGCGAATTTTGCCGGCCAGTATAAGCTTCATCCCCAGCTTCCTGGCAACTCTAATTGCTGATCCCTGATTTTTATGCCGTCCTATAGTCCCCATCATCAGAAGATAATCACCAAGTGGATGCGGATTATAAGTATATTTCTCCGTATCGACACAATTGTATACAGTGGCCAGATAATTCAAATCAGGATAACTTTTTCTTTGTGCGTTGGATATGGTGACAATCGAAGTATTAAATTTCTTAAATAGATTTGCCAGTTCATCAAATAATGGCAGATGCATTACGTTAATCAGGGGTTTACCTAACAGCTTCGCCACCGGCAACAAGACAGCCTCCCCTCTCATATTATTCAAAATCACCTCATATTCATCCTTAAACTCGATCAACTTCTCAATCACTTGCGCCAAATAAACATTCTCTTGGCGTAACTTCCTCGATGATTCAATTTCTTCTAAATTATTACTTGCCCCGCGAAGCCCTGCTAAGCGGGGCGAAGTGGGGCCTATCTCCACTAATCTATACCCCTCTTCCATCGATCCCTTCGGCGCAAAAAGCAATACTTCATGTCCTAGTTTAGCCAAGCCTCTCGCCTGGTAAAAAGCAATCCACTCCGTCCCGCCCTGATGTGTAGGCGGTACCGGCAAAACCACAGAACCCAAAATCGCAATCCGCATATTGATTTCAGTATAGAAGATTATTTATATTTTGGAAATTGATAATTGGAAATTATATTACCCTATTCTCAACTGCTTATGTTTCGGGACATGATTATTCTTAGTTTTAGGAAAATAGGCGTATTTCATATACATCAGGATAAACCTGTGGGCAATCGTCTCCCAGGAGAACTTCTGCTCTACAATCCTTCTGGCATTTTCCGCCATTTTCTCTCTTTTTGCATCATCAGACAGAAGTTTATTGACTTTTTCAGCAATCTCGCTTGAATTTCTGGGGCGTACAAAATAGCCGTTGACCCCGTCCTTAACGGCCAGAGGAATACCTCCTTTTCTTGTAACCACCACCGGTGTCCGGCAAGCCATTGCCTCAAGTATTACTAACCCCAGCGGCTCATCCCAGACTGAAGGCGCTACAAAAACTTGCGCCCTCTTATAAAATTTATTAAGTGTGTTACTTGTACCCAGATGACCAATGAAATGAACATTTTTCAATCCGTAATCATGCACCCGTTGCTCCAGATGCACTCTTTCCGGTCCCTCCCCCAGGATTACCACCTCAGCCGGGATCTTGCGGGCTGCTTGAATCAGGTATTTCACCCCTTTATAGACAGTTAATTTGCCGGCAAACATCACTACTTTTTTGTCTTTGAGATGGTATTGTTGGTCAATGTCCTCTGTATCCAGGTTCGGGTTGAATTTCTTAATGTCTACTCCCCCTGGAATGACTCTTACCTCTCGTCTGAACTCATCCCCGAAGACTTTAAACAGCCACTCTTTAGTCCAAAAAGAATTGGGCACAATTCGTCTGGCCCGCCTCAATGCATCTCCGGTCAAGGCATGGTAACGTTTATCTTTTTGCAAAGTCGGCAGTTCCGACCCATGAATGGAAATAATATAAGGAATTTGGTATAAGCTTTTAACGACTCTGGCAGTCCATGACAAAGGAAAAGCATGATGGACATGGATGATGTTGGGAGCAAAATCTTCAACTGCCGCAGAAACACTGTTCAGCATTTCCTCATATTGGCTAATCATCTCCTTATTGGTAATTGATGTATACAATTTGCATTCCGGCCATTCCGGGTGTCCTGTAAAGGCAATTTTTTGGGAAGTTTTTAAGGGATACAGTTCGACATTGGGAATGTGTCGCTCGTCAGGTGCCACCATCGCCACTTTGAAGTGCCGTCCGACTTCACTGGCCAGAAATCGGGCATATGTTCCTGATCCGGAACCCCAATTGGGAAAAGTCTGCAAGTAAAGGATTTTCATTGTGGGGCAATTGTAAATTATTTAAAAAGAAAAAAGCAAATTATATGTTATGTCAAGGTGGCACCTTGACAACAGGTTGATATTATAACCCGGAGAAAAAACTGTGAGCCTATAAGTTGTCTTTTAATCCGCCATGGTTCGACTAATAAACGGTATAACCACTCGATCCCGGCTCTCTTCATCCAATCCGGAGCTCTCTCAACTCTGCCGGCAATATAATCAAAACTGCCTCCCACCCCCATCATCACCAACGGTCTTCTCATCGGCCAACGGCCAACCTGCCTCGCCGCAAGGCGGGCGACCAACGACAAACGACTAATAAAATATTCCTGTTTGGGAAATCCCATCGCCACCAATATTATATCGATTTTCTGCTTATCAATTTGTTGGACCAAATTATCAAAGTATTTATTGATGTTAATAGATCTTCCCAAATCATCTGAAATTATCAAATTTGTTTTTTGTTCTTTGTAATTTGTCCCGCCGCTTGCGGGATCCCGCTGAGGCGGGATTATTTGTAATTTGTTATTTTTTATTTCAACTTCCGGCTCTCCCAAAACCTCAATTTTTAATTTTGGATACATTTTTCGTAAGCACTTCCGTGTTTCGAGTGCTAAACCTCCCCTTCCTCCTATAAGTCCTATTGTATAGGTGTTTCCGGCTGCCAATTGACAAAGACTTTGCATCAAATCTGCCCCCGGAATCGGCTTTATTTTAATATCAAATATTTTTTTTAATGCCCAGACTATTCCCTTTCCGTCGGGAATATTAATTTGGGCCGTATTGACGATCTCTATAAAGACAGAATCTTTTTGGGCATAAATTACAATTTCCGGATTCGGAGTACAAATAATAAAAGGATTTATCGTCTTTTTGTTCTCTGTTCTCTGTTCTTTGTTCTTTGTTTTTAGATACTTTCTTATTTCCTCTAGGATTTTCTCTTCATTGTCAATAGTAATATTAACTCCTAATATTTTTTTATAATTTAATCCCATAATTAAAATTTAAGAGTCACTGTATCCAATTTAATAAATCTCTTTTTTGCCCCATCTGTATACATATGGTATTCAGGGTATTAATTGCATTATAGTAATCTGAATTATCATCTATAGTAATCATGGATTAACAGCATTATAGCAGGAATCAATTTTACTATAAGTGTTGAATGACTTGAAGATGATGTTCATGAAGAAAATGAATTAATAAACTTATATAATGAAATTATAAGACAAAATTTCTCTTAGTCAATGCAACTTTACTATGATTCTTTGTTTCTTGTATCTTAGAATTTATTATTTATGTCGTCATCTTCTGGCTATCGTCCTTTTGTATAAATCAATATTCTCCAGTGCCACCCCTGTTCCCCTGACAACACAAAGAAGCGGATCTTCAGCTACATGAACAGCAACTCCTGTTGCTTGCGTAATAAGTTTATCGATATTGCGAAGAAGTGCTGTCCCTCCGGATAGTACAATTCCTTTATCAATAATATCTGAAGCCAGTTCCGGTGGCGTATTTTCCAATACTTCTTTGATCCCGACAATTATGCTGTTGAGCGGTCCTGACAGGGCAGCTGTCACTTCTTCACTGGTTAACTCCAGCATTCTGGGTAATCCAGAAAGTGAATCTCTACCCCTGACTTCCATCTTCTTAGGCGTATTAGCTTTAACTGCACTCCTTTGCGGCATGGCATCACCGATTTGAATTTTTACTTCCTCTGCCATCCTCTCTCCGATAATTAGATTATATTTTTTCTTAATGTAAGCTGTCAGTGACTCATCCAGTTTATTTCCGGCAACTCTCACCGAGTTATGTACCACAACTCCGCCAAGTGAAATAACAGCCGTTTCAGAAGATCCTCCGCCGGTATCAACAATCATATTCCCCGATGCCTGGGCAATGGGAATTTTTGCTCCTATTGCCGCCGCTAATGGTTCTTCAATCATGTAAACAGTCCTGGCTCCGGCAGATAATGTCGCATCCATAACAGCTCTTCGTTCAACTTGGGTGCATCCGGCCGGAATGCAAATCATTACTTCCGGCTTGAAAAAGCGGGTCCGTCCGCATACTCTGTCCAAAAAGTATCTCAGCATCGCTTCAGTCACCACATAATCGGCAATCACTCCGTCTTTGAGCGGCCGTGAGGCTACGATATTGCCGGGCGTTCGCCCCAGCATCTGTTTGGCTTCATTGCCAACTGCTACCACCCTGTTGTCTTCAATTGACACAGCAACAACCGTTGGTTCATTCAATACCACTCCCTCACCGGTCAGATAAACCAGTGAATTTGCGGTCCCCAGATCGATACCCAACCTTTTGAATAGCATAAATTCTAAAGACGCTATACCCTAACCGCTAATTATTCTACCTTCCCTATGCTATAATTACAATCGTTTTTTATGGCCAAGAGATTGTTATTCTCCTTATTCTCAATTGTTTTTGTCATTACTCTGGCAACAAGTATCATCCTCTACGGTCGGGGATACCGTTATGATCGGCAAAAAAATATAGTCAACCCGACCGGAATCCTTTCTGTTTCATCCTACCCTGAAAAAGCCTCTATCTATGTCAATGATAAATTAACTTCAGCCACCGATGCCTCCATTACTCTGCCTCCTGACTGGTATCAGGTAAGAATAAGTAAAGAAGGCTACCAGGTATGGGAAAAAAGGATTAGGGTTCAGGGCGAAGTTGTCAGCCAAATTGATGCTCTTCTTATCCCCAACAACCCGTCCTTAAAAGCTGTCACCACTACCGGAATTCTTTCACCCCATCTCTCGCCGTCCTCAACCAAAGTAGCCTATTTTATTACCAACGCCGATACCGATCCTGTTACTCTGAAAACCAAAAACGGACTCTGGCTAATGGAATTAAGAAACGGTCCTTTGGGCAATAGACCCGAACCTAAACAGGTTTTTATCGCAAATCGGGATTATAATTATGACCAGGCTGAAATTTATTGGTCGGCAACGGAAAAAGAAATTATTATTGCCTTTATAGATCCTAAGACAAAATCAGCCTCTCCCTACCTGGCCTATCTTGTTTCTCAGGAAAACTTCGGAAATCCAACCATTGATGTTACCTTTAGATTTAATGAAATCATTCAGGATTGGCAGCAGGAAATTAACCAAGACGAAAATCTGAAACTGGCAACATTAAATCCGCAAGTTTCTCTATTTCTCTCCGAAAATACGGATCAAATCCGCTTTTCCCCTGATGACTCCAAAATACTATACCAGGCCACCGCTTCAGCAGAACTTGCTCCCATAAAAATTCCGCCGTTAATAGGCGTTAATCCGACAGAAGAAGTAAGAAAGATAGAAAAAGACAAATACTATATCTACGATATCAAGGAAGATAAAAATTATTATCTGACTGATGTTTCCAAAAGCCAGACTGACGTTTCTGCTCCGATCTGGTATACCGACTCCAAGCATTTTCTCATAGCTGAAAAAGATAAAATATATATAATGGATTATGATAGACAGAATAAAAGATCCCTCTATTCCGGTCCCTTTGTTGACAATCTCGTCTTTCCCTGGGCTCCTGGAGGAAAAATTATTATTCTCACCAATTTTAATCAAAAGGAGCTGGCTGACCTTTACGAAGTCGATTTAAGATAATCCCGCTATGATTGATAAAAAAACATTAGCTCTCTTTTTCGGTTTGATTGTCTTGGTAGTTTTTATCTACTTTCTTAGCAAAACAACTGACCTGAAGCGATTTTTTTCCTTTCCCGGAGATTTTTCAGCAAGTCCCTCTGCTTCAATTAGCTCTCCGGAAAATCAGGGGCGTTCCAACTTCTCTGATCTTTTAGAATCACCCACTCCCTCACCGGAACCTCCCACCCCCACCACAACTTTATAAACTCAGTACTTTATAAACTTTACAAACTTTGATTCAAATCCTTCTCCGGTCTGGCAATCACAATTAAGCGTTTGAAAGTTGTTCCCGGCGGCCAGCAGGTCTGCAAAGTCAATTGCTCATAATTTGTCTGTTTGGTTAAATATTCAACATCAGTCGGACTTATTATCAGCTTATTAGTTACCCTGTAAATATATCTGTTGCCTTTATAAATCAGATTAATCTCATCTCCGTTTTCCATCTCCTTAAGAAGATAAAAAATAGCATTATATCTTCCTACATTCCAGAAATTATCCGTTGAGTGGGCAAATAAATAAATATTACCGATAACCCCCGGGAATACTGTTCCCAAAGCATGGGCTACCCCTTGTTTGAGAATAGGCAGGAATAATTTAGGATTGGATGGATCAACATTGGGAATAATTGGCGCATTGGCTCCTATTTTGGGAATAACTATCCCGAATTGTGTTGATACCGGTTCAATGATTTCAATCTTGTCGCCACCGGCAATCTGCCCGAAAAAGGTATTATTCGGAGGAACATAAGTCGGCGTTGGAATCAATTGATCTGCAATTTCCACAGGTTCAGCTTTAGCCGGCCGGAAAAACACCTCATAGCGGATATTTCTAATCTGATTAATCCTGTATGCTGCCTCAAGATATCCTGCCGGTCCCAATGTCAGAACAATCCCCAAAAGTGAAGTTAGAACCAAAAAATTCCCAACCGTCCGGATAATAATAAACTTGACGACATCCTTATTTAATTTCATTTTGTTATGTTATTATTTTACTATGCATAAGAATTATATATTCTATGCTTTTGTTTTTTTGCTTCTCCTGAATTTAAAGAAAGATGCCGGTGTAATTTTGGAGCAAGCTACTGGATCAATTGTACCCGATTGATAATTTTAGATGATCTTCTCCTATGTGTACTCCCTGTTAGACGAAGTTGGATCTTATTTTAACAGGCCTTTGCCAATTTTAATAAGAGGTCTTATTTCCCTAAGTTTGATATGCATAATTTCAATATTTTGATTATTTTTAATTCCTCGATCAAGAGCGGATATTGGTCTTTCGCTTTCCTCACGAAAATCCCAAAGTATTTGAATAAAAGAGGATCTTTCGGGAAGATAATACATAAAAGTAGCACTCTTTACCACCTTATCCTCTCCTGTAACTTCTGTAAGTGAGATATCAGGTATATCTCCTAATCTTAAAGTTTTCACAGTTCTTTTACTGACAAGTTCTCCTGTTTCATCATCAGGTATTTCAATATCCCTTTGTACACCTGATTGAGTGTCAAAAAGTCGTCTTATTTCTTCCAAGGAAGTTCTAGCATAATTTCTCACCACTTCAGGGTTATCTTCGACTGAATGTAGCTCAAATTCATTTGTTAAATCACCCATAATAATATAGTAATATAGGGGACGGTTCTCTTTTAGCCACGGATTTAGTAATATTTTGACCTCTTGGTCGGGGCGGGCGGACTTGAACCGCCGACCTCATCGTCCCGAACGATGCGCGCTAGCCAACTGCGCTACGCCCCGCTTGATTTCACTTCGTATTTTAACACTTGGATGATAAAATAGTAAGGCTAACAAATGTCCCCGTAGCTCAACGGACAGAGCAGAGGTTTCCTAAACCTCCGATGGCAGTTCAATTCTGCCCGGGGATACAAATTTTGCAAACTAAATATCCTTTTGATCCAGCCACGCTCTCGGAAGGTTGAGGCATCCCGGTGACCAACTAAAGTATAAATGCTCAGTATTTATTCCGCTGATGAGTATTCCGTTTTTTATAATAATTCCTCCGGCGACGTTACAACTTATGTAGTGATTTCCAGAAGTGGTAAACGTGTATCGTTCGGAACCCCTTTTTAAAACAACTTTGCACCAGACTTTGTTCAATCTGGCGTGAAAAGTATACGGATTTTGTGTAGGCCAGTAATCAAAAGTATAATTAAGACAACTCGACGCCTGTGCAAGCTTGACGCCTCCTAATATCAGGAAAGCAAATACCATAACTATTCCTGCTGGTAATAAACCTTTATAAATATTGCTTTTAGTCATTTTGATTCCTCCTTTATATTTAATTTATTTATTAATAATTAATAAACACCTATAAGTAACTAATCGAGATTTTCAACCGAAGCAACTTCAATGGTTCCCGCCGTATCGTATCTGCTGTCCGAACTGGAAGTTAAAACTCCGCTTATTTTGACATTTTGTCCCGCTTCAAGAGCACCTGAAATTAAATCCTGCTGGTCAAGTCCCTGCAGGCTGTAATACTTATTATCTTTACCCCGCAGCCCGATGGCACATTCCAAAGTCACTCCTCTTGTTGTTTCTCTGTGAGGTAAGCAATCAATCTGCCCCTCAATTGTTATCTGATCTTCTGCGTTGGGTTGTACTGTAGGATAGTTGATATTTTCAGAAGGCAAAGTAGTTGGGAGCGGTCTAGGTGAAATTATATCGTTTTTTCCGGAACTTCTAAAAGATAATATGTTTACGCCCAGCATCAGGAAAAATAGAAATCCAAAAATAAGAGTTGAAATCATCCAATAGTTAACCTTATTATTTTGGTTTTCCATGTTTGTCTTTAAAAAGTATAGCATACTTCAAGAATTTCAAGTTAGTAATTTACTAGCCATTCCTGCCTTTTAGTTGTAAAATAAATAAAACATTAGTTAGGGGGTGAATAAATGGATAAAAAAATCGGCACCGTCACCCATTATTATGACAAAATCGCCGTTGCAGTTATAAAACTGACTGCTCCCTTAAAAGTCGGCAACACTGTCAAGTTTTCCGGCCATGATCAGGAATTTGTTCAGGAAGTTAAATCTATGCAGTTGGATCATATTGCTGTTGACAAAGGCAAAAAAGGGGCTGAAATAGCCATCAAAGTAGATCAAAAAGTCAAACAAAAAGATAAGGTTTATCTGGTGTCTTAAATTTATTTATTCGATCCTGATACTGCTTGTTTTAACCAGTTCTTGCTCCCTATTTTTATTCCTTTCTGGAAGAACAGAAAATAAATAAGAGGCAAAATTCCGGCACTGTTTATAACCAAAATAGCCATAAACCAATACTTCTGATCGTTTTTGGCTGACCTCCATAAACCGTATCCCTTCATCACCAAATCAATAATAATCAACGGATATACCCAACCTGGAGCTTGCTGTAAACCTGACATAAATCCATTATACTACTCCTATGATAAAAGTCATTCTGGCATCCGCCTCCCTGGGCCGGAAAAAAATGCTCTCCTACCTGAATGTGCCTTTTAATATAATCTCTAGCACTGTTGAAGAAGAAAAAATTATCGGCAAAGATCCCCTTGACACCCTTACCCTCCGCGCCCGCCTCAAAGCTGAAAACGTCTCTGATCGTCTTGCAAGGGCAGCCCTTACAAAAGGCTCTGTAACAAGCTATCTCATTCTCTCCGCTGACTCCGGCGCTATTCTCGACCGGCAACTTATCGGTAAGCCCAAAGATCGCTCCGACGCTGTCAAAATACTTACCCAACTCTCAGGCTGTACCCATCTTTTCGCCACCGCCGTCTACATCATCAAAATAGATATAAATAAATCAATAAGTAAAGAAGTAATACAAGAAGGTTTTGCAGAAAGTCTGGTCACTTTCCGTAAGCTCTCCCGACAGGACATTTCCTCGTACCTCTCCCTCACAGATTATACCCGTTATGCCGGAAGCTACGCTCTGGTCAGTGCCCAGGATTTTATAACCAATATCAAAGGCTCAACCAGTAACGTCATCGGCCTGCCCCTGGAAATAATTATTCCTATCTTCAAGAAATATAACTTCTTTAAACCTAAATCGACGAAATCCCAATAAGTACAATCCCCGCCAGAGCCAAACCGATACCCGCCTTCTGTTGCACCGTTAATCGCTCTCTAAAAACAAAGCGCGACAGAATAACAAATAATACCGGGAAAGCTCCTGCAATTGGCGCCACCAACGAAGTAAATCCTGATATCACGCCTAAGTTATAACTGAAATCGGCCAAAGTTAATAATATTACTTCAATAAATAAAAATATAATGATTGTCTTATCTACTAGTACTTTCTTCAAATTTACTTTCCTAAAAGCTGGTAATAACAATAAAAATGGTCCTATTAAATACATCGGATATCCGGCCCAGAAAAAGCCGATTATTCTGCTTGGTATCCTGATCAAACCGAAATATATTCCCCAGGCAATCATTGTAAAAAGACCGTATCTTATCCCATGATTATTCAATATCTTTCTACTGATCTTAACGCCGCCCTCTTGATAAAACGAAACTAAAATAACTCCCAAAAGTGTGAAAATAATTCCAAATGCCAATATCAAATTCATCTTTTCCCGGAATAAGAATAAAGATAAAATAACACTTATCAGCGGAAAAGCTCCCCCGAGAGTTCCTATAATTGAAGCATTCCCCTTCTCTAATCCTCTAAAGTAAGACACATTACCCAATGTATGAATGATATTCAGAATTATGGCCACTCCAAACATACCGAAATCGTCAATTTTACCGGCAAATGGAATATATAAGGAGACAAATATCAATCCTAAAATTACTAACCAAAAATAACTGGCAATATTGCCTATTTTTCTGGAAACTATTGTTACAAAAATATCCCCGGCTCCCCAGCCGAACAAGGCAATCAAAGCAAACAACACCGCCATAACAGAAAGTATACCAGACGGGATTCAAATCTCTTGACAAACTGACCCTATAAGCATAGATTATGTAGGGGTTAATTTTATGGAAGTCAGCCGCTTGATGCGTAAAAAACCGCGTACCGTCAAACTCGATACACCTCTTGATATTGTCTGGACGTTATTTGCCGTCAAACAAATGCATATGGTGCCTGTGGTAGATGAAAAAAACTGCCTTAAGGGAATTATTACTCCGGAGGATCTTCTCAAAAATCTTGTTCCTGATTACCGCAACTTCTTTACCGAATTTTATCCTGATGCCCCGAGTATTGAAGATATTGAGGATCAAATCGATCAGCAGGTTCATTTAACAGCTAATGATATTATGAATAAAAAAGTCTATACCGCCTATGATTATATGGATCTTTTTAAAGCTCTCTCCAGAATGATGGCTTATAATGTCAGAATCTTGCCGGTAATTGATGATGACGATCACCTCAAAGGCTTCTTGGTTGAAAAAGACATCTTCCGCTACCTTTTTACCAAAAAACACCATTTATTCGTAAAACTGAAGAAAATAAAAAAAGGCGCCACTCCCACGTGGTCAAAGAAGAAAAAAAAAGTTTCACTTCGTGAGCTAGCTGAAAACCCCAAATCCAAACCAAGCAAGCTTCTCAAACATCTCATCAGCAAAATCAAATAAAATAGAAAAGATTAATATGGTTACAAATAAAGAAGGTCCTTTCAATAGGGATCCTACAAATTCTGCTTATGGACTCTGGAAAAGTAAGGGTCCTATACCTGAACAAAGTATTAAACATGCTGGTTCATTAACTAATGTTGCTATATCTGAAAAAATTGAAGAATTACTTGAACAAGGTGACATTACTATTGAACAAGTCGTAGATACAAGAATACAATTGTGGGAAGAACGAAGAGATACACGTCGAGGAAGAAGGGGTTGAATTTACTGCAATTCACCCCCCGGCTCAATCATTTTAATAGATTTCGTCAACATTCAATCCCACTGTCCCAGTTTTACTTTTTTCAATTCCGGCCATATCCATCCATAGCTTAAGGTTTGGTTTAGTCTTCATTTTTATCAACCTAACAGTTTCAGAATACTTATCAACTGCAGCCGTAACCGCATCTCTTATAATTTGAGATCTTGATACTTTTAAATCTTTAGCCACTTCATCAACTAAAGATAAATTTTCCGGATTAAGATAAAGCTGAACTCTTACTAAATTATTCATGGTGTATACACCATAGCATAAACAAAAATAACAGTCAAAAATATTCCTGCCAACCGGCAGGTGCACGCTACCGGTTGGCTATTAGATGATTAAGACAAGCATTTCCACAAAGCCTCAAACTGATTTATTAAATTGGAAACCATATCTTTATCTGTCACTACTACTGCAAATGGGGAGTCCGGATTATAAGAAATTAATACCGCTGTCTCTCCGTAAAGCATATAATCACTCTCGCTGGGCTTGCCTACTTTGAGAAAGCGCACCGCATTCTTGACCCCATCCTTTTTGGCTGCATCCCGCCGGTTTACTTGGCTATCAGGCAGAATTTCGCGGGTCATAATCTTTGAACCGAATAGTTCCGGTCCGTATTCCTTATCAAAGAAACTGCCGATGACTTTAGCGTAATTTTCCGATAAACAGACGATATTCAAAGATTTTGCCTCAAGAGTCTGCTTATATATACCTTTGATAGCTTCAGCTCCGAAAAAGACCTGGGCGCCACTGGCAATTGGATTATTCATATATAATTCACCTCCTTGTTCATCTCTTGAACTTTATATCGCCAATAGGTTATAATTAAAGATAAATCTAGTCAAACTGTTGTCCATATGATGAACAAATCTCCCCAACAGCTGGAAGATTTTCTAAATTTACTCGGTTTAAACCCGGAAGAAAAAAGGGTTTATTCAGCTCTCGTTCAGGTAAGCGACCGAACGGTCCTTCAGATAGCCAAAAATGCCAACGTAAACCGCACTACTACTTACAGAATTTTAGAAAGATTGAAAAGTCTGGGAATGGTTGAAGAAATAATTGAAGAAAACCGAGTCAAATTCCGCAAAACTGGTGCTGATAAACTTGAATTACTGGTAAAACAGCAGCAGGAAAAGGTCAAACAATTAAACTACCTCTTGCCGAACATTTCCTCTCTAATTAATGAAGTGTCAACAACTGCCCAACCCGGTACCAAAGTCTTATTTTACCGCGGACAACAGGGAATAAGACAAATGGCTTGGAACAACCTCAAATGCCAACAGCCTCTGGTCGGTTTTACTCATAGGCCATATATAGAAATTGTTGGGGAAAAATTTATTTCAGACTGGCTTTATGAATGGATGAAAAAAAAGATGATTCTGCGGGATATCTATTCTGATACATATTTGGAGGTCAGACAGCAGTTTTATGGAGATAAAACAGTGCTCTTTGACCCAAAAGGATTTCAATCACGCTATATATCCTCTAAAATCTTAAATATCACTCATCAAATGGATATCTACGATAATGTCCTGGCAATTTATAACTGGCATGAAGGTGAAATTTTCGGAGTTGAGATTTACAATCAGAAAGTTGCCGACTTGCACAAACAGCTTTTTGAGATTGTCTGGCAGCTGGCAAAACCAAAAAACCGATAGCTTCCTCTTCCATTCCCTCCCTTTCGTGGGAAAAATATAAGACCTGATTGACATCATGAAGATTTGATGTTATGATGCCAAATATGGATAACAAATATATTAGAACCACTATCACTATTCCCGAAGAATTATTGTATGAGATCAAGAAAAAAGCGCTTTCGGAAAGGAAATCTTTCAAAGAAACTGTTGAAGAAGGATTAAAAATATATTTAGGGAAAAAAATTTCCGCCTCAGCCAAATCGGATATCAATTCATTATTCGGCGCTTGGGGAAAAGGTGTCGACGGAAAATCATACCTAAAAAAAACAAGATACGTCAAGGGAGATAAAGACAGGGATAAATATCTTCAAAACATATG
>MFJA01000038.1:33844-36288 GCA_001779055.1 Candidatus Gottesmanbacteria bacterium RBG_16_37_8 | reverse complement strand
GGAATAGAGAAATTGGCCATCTGGCCTTTCAACGATTATCGAATGAGAGAGCCAATGATGGCTATTGCCGGATCTGCTATAAGCGGTTATCTGACTCTTGATAAAAATTCAAATGAGCTTGAGAAAATTGCTTTAGTTCTGAATGATTTGGCTCGTGATTTAAGTATGGTTTTTATGACGCAGCGATTAGCGCAGCAGAGTAATATTGGTATTGATTATTTATCCGTAGATCCAAGAAAATTAGAAGATTAGAAGGGAAATGTAAGTTAGGTTTGAGCGAGGTCCTGAAAAAGTTAACCGACAAGAGGTAGCGGATGAGATAAAGTATATAAATGTAATCAATCCGCGATGGCTAAGAATTGTTTTGGGGTGAGAATAATGGTTTTTTTGAATGATTTGAGTTCTAATAAATCCTTGTCGCCGGTTATGAGATAATCCGCTTTTGCCTCCAGACACAATTCCAGAAACATATTATCTTTCGGATCGCGGCATATCTGGATTCTTTTCTTAGGAGTAAATGTTTTTCCATGAAAGAGCAGCAGTTTTTCAAGAGATCTAATTATAGTGAGGCTAATATTCAGATCATGAAGTTTTCCGAAAAGTTCATTACTTGTTGTTTTTGAGATCAATAAGTCAAATTTGTCATCTTCTATATACTTTAAAATTATATCTGCATTTCCTCCATATACAGCTCCTGATATAAAGACGTTCGTATCCAGTACGACTTTATATCTTATCGATGAAATCATAAAATTCCTCTTCAGTCATCTTTTTCCAATTGACCCCCTTTTTCTTAAGCCAGGCTCTACCCTGCTTGCGGATGGCTGCAAAAACTTTAGAAAATTGCTGTTTTCTTTTTTTATCTATTTCAGCATCCATAATTTTAACTCTGGAATAAGGAATTATCGCTGCTTCCGGTTGACTATCTCTTATGATGACTACTGTTTTATCTTCGCGGGATACTTCTTTTACCAGACGGCTTAAATTATTTCTGACTTGGGTAATATTTATTATCTGTTGCATATGATGTACATTGTATCGTACATAGCATCATTTGTCAATGAGATTTGCTGTTTGATCTCTTCACCTCGGAGGAGTCCCCGATTAAATCGGGGCCACCATCCGAGGAGAAATCATGTCAGGCAGACTTGGTGGCGGAGGTTCCAGAGGAGGTAGCGGACGAGGTAGACTTCTTTGGATTTGGATGAGATGAGGGAGTCAATATTCTTCTTAAAAGCTTTCTGGGAGTTTTGGAAGGAGGTGCGGGGAGAAAGCCTGCGGAGGAGGGAAGTTGATACTTCCAGTGCAGGCTCCAGAAATTTGGCGGCACGTTTGTCTTTAAGCGGATCTTTTTCTTTTCCCTTGGTGGTGGCAAAGACAAAGACCTCGTCGTAACCAATATAGCTTTTGGCGCCTTTTTTGACGGCGGCCGGGCCCAGCTCTTTGGCGGTTTCGCAGGAAAAGGCATAAGTATCGGTATTTTTGATAAGTTCTTCATTGCGTCCTTTTTCAAGGAGAATTTCTTCATTCTGGCAGGAAATGGCAGAATAATTGCCATGTCCATGAAGTAAAACCAATTGGGGAGTGTTTTTCTTGATTACCGCAGTAAATTTGCGGAGACTGGCCTGAGTTTTTTTGAGGTCGGAAACAGTCCATTTATTGGTTTTGGCGAGCGAAATAAGTTTTTGGGACCAGACAAATAGATAATGAGTGACAGTCTCGTAATCAGGGCGCGTGAAGACTACTTCAGGCATAGAAAACGCCTTTTTTAAGAGATTTCAGGTAATCGAGCTCTATTTCAATGATTTTCTTGCCAATGTCATCATCTTTCCGAACATGCTTTTTGAGCTCATGTTTGTCATAAGTGCCGAAGCCGACTATGGCGATTTTGGCGTCCGGGGGAAGAACGTCAAGGCGGGCTAAGATAAGTTGAATTATTTTATCCTTGGTTCTCATATCAGATTATCTCCATTTCCACGAGCTCTTTTAAAATTTTTTCTCCAAGCGGGGTATTTTGGGAGACTTCGACAAAGCTCGAATTCCAGGTGACAGGTCCGGTTTCAGGAAGAGAAGCGATAATTTCCGATCTTACAGCAATAGGCAAATCGGCATAAATTTTAAGAAATTTTTCCCTAAGATTTAAATTAATTATGTCAGACATACAGTTTGATTATAAACTATTTTGTCCAGACTTCTTTCTTGGTGTAAAGTAATAGTCCGAATAAGATCAGTGTGCCTAATAGAGAATGAGATATCAGGAAGGTATTATTGGTTGGGGGGTGGGCAATGTCTTTAAAGTGCATACCGACAAGAATAGCGGCTAGAAGAGTGAGAAGGAAATAAGGGAAGCTCTTTTTACGGTAGATGTGGATTGAAGCGGTGATAAAGGCAGGAAAAGTAAGAACGAAGTGATGCTGCCAGGCAAAAGCATTACCGATGGTGGT
>MFJA01000038.1:33097-33795 GCA_001779055.1 Candidatus Gottesmanbacteria bacterium RBG_16_37_8 | reverse complement strand
TGAAAACAAAAAGCAATAAGACAATGAGATTTGACCAGAAAGTGTTAGAAAAAATTCCCAGGCGGGCAAAAAAAGCACGGAGAGAGTGATCATAGAAGGTGGTGACAGCACCTGTTTTTAACAGCAGTGCCGGAAGGTGAGTGGTGAGGTAATAGAATGAGCGGGGAGTAAGATAGAGAAAAATGAGATTGGTGAGAATAAAGACAGAGAGGCCGACTAATAGAGATAAATATTTCTTTCTAAGAAGAAAGTAAAGGACAAGTGATAGGGGGGTTAGCTTCAGCATAACGCTTAAACCCCAATAGAGACCGGATAATAACGGTCTATTTTTTTGGTCATAGATAAAAGCAAGGATGAGGAGGGAAAGCATGATGAGATTAACCTGGCCTGTGACTAAGGTAAATTTGGCGGGGAAATTCTGAAGGAGAAGAGCCAGAAGTAATAATCTGATGGGTTTTGAGGGAAAAAATCTTTTAAGGAGCAGATAAGAGGATATAAAGAAGAAAAGCAAGGAGAAAGCGGTAAAAAGAAGTGAGGCTGATTTAAGAGGAAAAAAACTTAAAGGGGCAAAGAGAATAAATGAAGAAGGAGGGTAATTAAAAGGTATTCCTTCCGTGAACTCCGGACCATAAGGGGACCGGCCGGATAAGAGGATTTGGCCGTAGCGATGATAGACATCAAAATCGATCAGCCCGGAA
>MFJA01000038.1:21093-33057 GCA_001779055.1 Candidatus Gottesmanbacteria bacterium RBG_16_37_8 | reverse complement strand
AGGAGAGCAGAGGATAACAGAAATAACAGGCGTCCGG
Organism: Candidatus Gottesmanbacteria bacterium RBG_16_37_8; assembly: GCA_001779055.1. Classification (GTDB taxonomy): domain Bacteria; phylum Patescibacteriota; class Microgenomatia; order 2-02-FULL-39-11; family 2-02-FULL-39-11; genus 2-02-FULL-39-14. The sequence continues at coordinate 33,020 of MFJA01000038.1, read as the reverse complement.
GATTCCTATAACTCATAAGCTACATTATAAGACAGTATTTTCAACTACCCTTCAAAAATTACAGGAAACCGCAAAACAGCCTTTTTTTGACAGTCTTTTGGACTAAGATAATTATCCACAACTTTTTACACAGTCCAAACGGACCATTATAAGGCTCTATAACTTATATTCATTGTTATAGGTTTTTATTATTTTGACATATCTAATACTATAGGATCTTGACAAGGACTTTTACACATGATAGCGTAGATGTTGAGGTTAAATATGAAAAAGATATTAGATAGAATTTTCGGCAAAAAGAAAAAGATGGGTCCAAGAGATTTTGAATGGGAGAGATTTCAGGTTACAGCTAAAAAACAGTTCAAAATACTAAAAGATAAAGGCATAAGCATTCCAGTTGTGACAATCTAGCGGGCTACGACTAAATCTAACGCCTAGTCTGTAATAGCAGGAAACTAATATACAGACTGGAAAAGCGGGCTACGACTACAAAAAAACCCCGATTGAATCGGGGAGATAAATAAAGAGCATCACTAACGCTAGCGGGCTACGACTACGATTAGTAATGCTCTTTTATTATGGAGTTGGCCAAATATATGAGCAGGTTTGACCAACACCTGTTTGTTAGCTATATCACCCAATACAAATCCTTGTCAAGAAAAAAATCAGATTTGAAATCATCCATTTATCTTATCATATCAATATAAAACAAATACTATATTTATAGTGTCAAAATTGATCAGTTGACACTAGCTATAGTGGTTGCACTTCGATTCATACCCTAATTAAACTCCGAAAGAAGTTTGAAATTCAGGTAATTTTTTTCACAAGAGAAGAAAAGAGCAGTAGAACTTGACAAGTGATCTAACCGCTGGTAGAATAGCCCGCTAGTACAACCTGAGAGTAAATTCTACTGTATTTGTGCCCATTATGTTGCCCAAAAGACAAGTAAATTATTGTAAAAAAACGGTACTCTGGTGTTCCTGAATTGTTGGGAAAATCCAGAGTTTTTTTATTGGGGATTTTAACAAAGGGCAGGACGTAAAATCCCGATTAAATCGGGATTAACGTCCTAGAAACGTTTAATTTTTGATGTCTATTTTAGGGGGTTGATGAGATGTAGGGCAGGCGTCTCATCACCCCACTTAAGTAGATAGATCCAAAAATTATTACGTTTCAGGCGTCTTATCCCCCCGTTTGAGAAGATATAGCACTTTGTACGCTCTTGAGAGGACATTTTTTTTGATCAAAATCAGAGGTTAGCTTTGACGCGGAAGATTTTGGTTTGTCCCTGTTCGAAGACGACGTCGGCGAGGGAAGAGAATTTATCACTGTTTAAATTAGGATATTTTTCAGCCTCCAATTGACCGACAAAGATATAACGGACGTTATATTTATTAATTACTGCTTGCGCGTCCTCAATATTTTCTGTTTCGTAAAGAGTTTGAACTTCCGGAATTCTTTTGCCCGCTTCATCATAAGAGCCTCGCCAAAGCCATTCATGGACCGGCCAACCGACTATTGTCGGTAAACCGGTATAGGCAGAGACCCGGGAGTAATCCGTATAGGATTCACCGACAGCTTCGGCAATAACCGGCTGATTATCACAATCTTTAAAAGCGCCTTCAGGACAGGATACATTTTGTCTGAGCCAGAGAACTCCTTGATAGTCATCAGGAAATTGGTCGTTCATCCAGGAAATGCCGTCCAAACCGCGATAGACATTTAACTTACCGTAATAAGAATTGATGGCATAATAGGGATAGATAGCTACCAGAGTAAAAAGAAGAATATAAAGAGCATTGTAGGCAATGAAAAGGGGTGTTTTGCGATTGCTTGCCAAATCAGATCTAATGCGAAAAACGGTATAGCCTGAAACAAGACTCAACATCATAAAAGCCTGGTAGCCCAATTTGAACATGGTATTAGCCCGATAGTGGGCCGGATAAATGTCCTTGATATAGAAGAACTCGGGAAAGATAAGAAGAAGGGTGGAGATAAAAATAATGATGAGGGTAAAGACATCAACGGGATTTAAGACAGTCAATAAGGCAAGACGCAATTTGAAGAAGCGGGAGAGTTTGGCAAAGATTCCGCTGATTTTATCAGCACTTACTTTAACAGAGAGTAGAACCGGCCGAACGGCAAAGATCAGGAAACCGGCAGCATTATAGTAGAAAAAGCCCCAGAGTAGGCCCATCATCCAGAGGTCAGACCTCTGGCATTTGCCGGTTTCAAAAAGGAAGGGACCAAGTTTTTTTTCCAAAAGAAACTTGGGGGCGCAAAGAACTCCAATACCGGATACAAAAGGGCGGAAATTAATCATAAAGGGAAAATTGACTAAAAGAAAAAAGAAAAGAAGGAATAGAGAGGCGGAACCGGTTTTATAGATAACAGCAAAGACTGAGTCTTCCGGTTTTCTGGTTTTATAACATAAATAGAGGAAGACAAGACCTATCAGGACGAGATAAATTAAACCATCCCAAGCATTGGTCATATACATGACGGCAACCAGGGCACCGAGAAGGATGATTTGGGATAGGGGAATGGGGTTATTATCGGCGTAGTCGTTAATAATTGATGAGATAAAAGACGATTGATTAACCCGCTTTTCTTTTTCCTGTTTTTGGGGAGTGAGAGTATTGACTATCAGATTTAACAGAAGTGCTATGGTTAAAAGGACGAAAGGTATATCGGCAACATGACCATGGAGATCGGCCACAACGAAAGAATAGATGGGAAACTCATGAATAGTATTGGGGATAAAGCGGGTGGCATTAGGATACCAGTACCTTTCGGGATGAAAGCCAAAACCAAGTTGCCAGAAAGGCTTAGGACTTTCATTAGGATAGCCGGTAGTAAAGGTATAGACAGTGTGGAGATTACCGGCTAAAGCAACAAGAAAAGCAGTGAGCAGGCCTGCTAAAATAAGTTTTAAGTTGCGGGTTATGAGTTGGGAAGAGTGGATTTTATAAGCAAGTTCTTTGAAGGAGAGAAAAAAATGGAAGAGGTTTACACCTATGGAAAAAGACAGGGTGAAAGTAAAAGCGAATAGTGTGGCCAGCATGAGATTGTAGGTTATATTAGAGCTTATTCCCGAGAGTTTGGTAAGAAAAGCAGTGTAGTAGTGTCCGAAATAGTAGTAATTGATAAAGTGTCCGCCGGTATAATCAGGTGATTTGGAAAGCCACATATCAAGCGGAGGAAAGAAAGTGCTTTTAAGAATGGAGTTAACAAATCCATAGTCCATAAATTTCTCCAAGCCTCTGATGGAGGGTTCGTTAGCCCTAACAAATGACCAGAACCAAAGGGAGGCAAAAAAGAGAATTTCAGAAAGTACGGCCCATTTCCAGGGGAAAGTGACATTTTTCTGCTTATTGATTCTGCCGATGAAAATAAAATTGATGATAGACAGGAGTATTAAGACAAGAATGACGGAGATTTTAGTAAAAGGAAGTATGTGCAAACTGCCAAATAGCCAAATCAAATAAGAGGAGATAAAAATCCCCAGGATTTTGGAGAAAATATAGCCCCGGTCGATAAATTTACGGAAAATATTCAGGGTCAGAGGCAAAACACATAGACTGACAATTAGAATTGTTAACCACCAGATAAAAATAGATGAGAAATCGGACATATATTTTTAGTCGTTGGTCGTTAGTCTTTGGTCTTTAGTAATCATGAAGATATTTTTCAATTATAGAGAGTTTTATTTGAGTTGAGAAGATACTATAATTGCCGCATGAAAAGAAAAATTCGGGTCGGGTTGGATTTCGACGGGGTGGTAGCTTATAACCCATTCCGGATTGTCCGGGCGCCTTGGGCATTTTTTAAAAGCAGAATATTAGGAATTAGAAAACTGACTTTTTTTTATCCGAAAACAAATTTTTCGAAATTTATCTGGAAATTAATGCATGATTCAAGCATTTTTCCAGCCAAAGGGAAAAATTTATTAATGGATTTAGTAAATAATGATTTGATCGAAGTGCACCTCGTTTCCGGCAGATTCAGTTTTCTGGATGACCATCTTTACAGCTGGCTGGACAGATACGGTATGAGGAAAATCTTTAAAAGCATTAACTGGAACAGGAAGGATAAACAGCCTCATAAGTTCAAAGAAGAATTGATTAGAAATAAGAAAATCGAGATTTTTGTTGAAGATAATTGGGATATTGTTGAGTATTTAGGGGAGAGCAATAAAAATTATGGAAAACGAGTGAAAATCTTTTGGATATATAACCTGGTTGACCGGTTAAGGAAATATGAATATAAATATCCTTACTTAGAGAAAGCACTAGAGGCAATTATCAAAGAGCAATGAGAATTCTTTTTTCAATCACATATTTTTCACCTTATGTTTCCGGTTTGACTTTGTACGTTAAAAGATTGGCTGAAGAGATGGCTAAGAGAGGGCATACTTCCCGTATTTTATGTATGGAACATAAAAACGATTTGGCTAAGGAGGAAAAGATTAATAAAGTTGCAGTTTTCCGGGCTAAACCGTTATTTAAAATAAGCAAGGGTTTTTTATCACTTGATTTTATCCTTAAAAGTTTTCAATTAATTCAAGAGAGTGATGTTTTGGTTGTTAATTTGCCTCAATTTGAAGGATTTATAACAGCTTTGTGGGGAAAGATTTTTAAAAAAAAAATTATTGCTGTTTATCACTGCGAGGTGGTTTTACCTTCAGGATTATTGAATAACTTTGCCGAGTCTACCCTTAATATTTCTAATTACCTGACTTTACTTATGACTTGGAGAATTGTTACTTATACTGAAGACTTCTCTGAGAATTCGCGGATACTTTCTTTTTTTAAAAAGAAAATAAAAACTATTTATCCGCCTATTATTGTTCCAAAAATTGATAAACGGGTACAAAAAGAATTCAGGGAAAAAATTTCCCACTACTCCCGATTTAATCGGGATTCGCGGGACAAGAAGCCTTATTTAATTGGAGTAGCGGCCAGACTGGCGTCGGAAAAAGGAATAGAGTATTTGCTTGAGGCAATACCGATATTAAATTCAAAGATACAAGAAACAATAAACAAAAAAAAGAAGTTCAAAATAGTGATTGCCGGGTCGATGACGCCTGTAGGGGAAGAGAGATACAAAGATAAAATATTAAAATTAGTTGAGAAATATAAAGATTATGTGGTATTTCTGGGAGAGTTGAAGGAGGAAGAAATGGGTTCTTTTTATTCACTTTTGGATGTTCTGGTTTTGCCCTCTGTCAATTCAACCGAATCTTTTGGAATGGTTCAGGTTGAGGCTATGTTGATGGGAGTGCCGGTTATTGCAACTGATCTGCCAGGTGTAAGAGTACCTATCAAGAAAAGCAAGATGGGGCTTGTGGTACCGGTTAGAGATTCTCAAGTTTTGGCTGAAGCGATTTTTTTGATAATCAACAATAAAAAGGATTACATTAAGCAAAGAAGTGAAATTGAGAATGAATTTACTCATAAGAAAACTTGGGAATTTTATGAAAATTTACTTTCAGCATGAATGGAAACTTCGAAATATATCTTAAGCAGTATTTAAGGAGCAGACCTTTATTTCTGTCACTTCTAAGAGCAAAAGAAGCTTTTCTTTATAGCAACTATCTTCCATTGACACCTCCTGTTCTTGATTTTGGCTGCGGAGACGGGTACTTTGCAAAAGTAGCTTTTGCAGGAAATTTTATTGATGTCGGATTAGATGTTAAGGAGAGCAGGATCAATGAAGCCAAAAAATATCAAATCTACAAGAAATTAGTAATTTATGACGGAAAAGTAATTCCTTATAAGACAAACAGTTTTTCAACTGTCGTTTCCAATTCGGTACTGGAACATGTGGCGGATTTAGATCAGGTGATTGGAGAGATAAACAGAATAATAAAACCTAGAGGCAAATTTTTAACCACAGTCATGACAAAAAAATGGGAAGAGTATTTGTTCGGAACAAAAATATTCGGCGGATTTTATAAAAAATATATGCGGAAAAAGCAGGTTCATATTAACCTTCTGACCAGAAAACAATGGGAAGAAAAATTTAAAAAAGCAGGCTTTAAAATTGTTAAAGTAAGCGGGCATTTGGACAAATTTTTATCTTCACTTCTGGATATTCTTCATTATATTTCACTGCCGAGTTTAGTAAGTTACCAGATATTAGGGAAATGGGTGCTTTTTCCTAAAATTGCCGATATTATTTATCCAAGAAAACTGTTAATTAAACTGATGAGTAATAATCCTGCTCCGAACGTGTCCGGAGCACTTTTTTTTGAATTGGAGAAGAGGTGAAAACTAAACTTTTCCTTATTCTTATTTTTATCGGGGCAATTTTTGTCAGATTTTATCAACTAAACCACTTACCCGGAGAATGGTACGGTGATATATCCAATGTTCATGAATATGTTGAAGAGATATTAAACGGTAAATGGCCTTTTTATTTCTTTCAAAGTCCGGGACCAGTTTACCACTATTTGATTTCACCAATTGCCTTATTACTGCGAAGTGAAGGCTATTTAAAGTATAAAATAGCATCAGTTGTCGTCAGCATTTTAGGGATAGGTGCTATTTTTTTTCTGGTCAAAGTTATTTCCGGAGTTAAACAAGCTTTAATGTCAGTTGTGCTTATCAGTTTTTCCTTCTGGCACCTTGTCTTTTCCAGGCTCGGCAATTCCCAAATTATTATTCCGCTTCAATCAGCAATATTTGGATATTTCATCATCCAATACACGAAAAGAGAAAAAGCCCAGGACTTGTTACTGGGGGGTGTTAGCGCATCTTTAGGCCTTTATACCTATCCCCAGACTTTTATTTTCCCTGTGATTTATCTGGTGTTAATTTTAATGATCAATCTGAAAAATCTTAAACGAGGGAAAATCAGTCATTTTCTGACAGCAATTTTATTGATTTTAATTTTCAGCCTGCCTTTTTTTCAAATGATAAAAAAGCAGAAAGATCTTTTTACCCACGGTTATGTCGGAGAGAAAATATTTTCCAACAATTCAAATAACAGTTCAGACCGGATTGCCACTTTTATTCGAAATTACCGGATCACGCTTTCAATGTTTCATTTTAAGGGAGACGGGATTTTCCGAGTGAATATTCCGGAAAAACCAATGCTTGACAGATTATCGGGAATTTTACTTATTATCGGTATTTTAAATTTATATATAAGAAACAAAAAGTATCTTTTACTAGTTCTATTTATAACAGGAGTATTGTTGATACCAAGTTCCTCTCCGGCGATAAACAGAGGAGAAATACCATCAAGCAGCAGGACTATAGCGGTTATCCCATTTTTATATTTTTTTATTGCTGAAGGATTAATATGGTGCGGGCATTATTTATCAAGCAGAAAAATGCTCAATAAACTGGTCAGCGCAGGAATTCTTTCTTTATTTATGGCTGTGATATCATACTCTAATTTAAAAACTTATTATAAGGATTATCCCAAAGTTCTTCCTGATGACAATTTAGCTTCCGGTAAATTCATTGCCGACTACCTTGATAAAAATTATGGCGTGAATTTGTCAGTTTATTTCGGATCGTGCTGTTGGGGAGAGTGGGGACAACCGGAACCGAAAGCAATTTTTTATCAGATGAAGGAGAAGAAGAGAAAGGTAGAATACAGTCATTATTTGGATTCATGCGTTGAGGCAGACAAAAGTCCGGCTGTAGTGGTAATCGGACCTTCTGATGCTAAGTTGATTGAAGAATATAGAGATTGTTTTCCGTTGCTTTTCTCAAAACCAGTTTATGATGAAAAGGGAAAGATAATTTTCAGGACAATTAACATCGATTAATGATACCAGAAAATCTGCCAGTAAAAGCTAAAATCCGGGAATATTTAATTCCCTTGGCAATTTTTTTTATCATCACTGCCTCGACCTTCTTATTTTATCTAAGCGATCATAAAAGTTACGGGCCAACCTGGGACGAGCTTATTTTTCACCGCGAGACCGGAAAAAGATATTATCAATTCTTAAAGAGTGGCGATTTGGGACCGATTATGAAATATGGAAATTCCTCCTGGTTTCCGCCAGTGGCACCAACTTTCGGCTACTTTTTTGAACAAAATGAATTGGTAAAGAAATACCTCCCTGACGATAATGACCGGTTTCATTTGGCAGGAATAGTTTTTGGGAGTTTGACTATTGGGGTGGTTTATATAATTAGTTATCAGCTGACGGAAAATTATTCTTTGTCGATTTTAGCGGCAATAATTTTGGCTTTCTATCCCCAATTTGTGACTCAAGCGCATAACAATGTGAGGGATATGGGTGTGACTTTTTTCTATTCCTTGACGGTTATGGTAATGCTGGTGGCGGTTAAATACAAAAGATTTTTCAGCGGAATCATGGTAACCGGTTTTTTAATCGGTATAGCTACAGCTACCAAGCAAAACGGAGCGTTATTATTAATTTTGGCCACAATTTTTTTCTTGAGATTTGGCCAAAATATAGGAGAAGTAAAACTTATGGCAGGTTTAATCTTGCTGTTTGTTATTTTTATTTGGACATTTATAGCTTTTTGGCCGTTCCTGTGGGTGAATACGATTTATCACCTAGTGAAAACGTGGCTTTTTTTATCTGATCCAAAGATAATTGCCGGCAACACTGTTTTTTTTGATAAAGTTTACGCTTCGATGAAGAACATTCCTGTTTACTATCCCTATGTTATGCTTTTTTTATTTACCGCCCCGATTTTAGCTTTGACGGCGGGAGCGGGATTTATTGTTTCATTGATTTATTTTATAAAAGGGAATGAAAAGGGGCTGATTTTTTTATGGTTGTTTTTACCCTTGAGCAGGTTTTTTATGCAAACTTCGTCAATTTCTTATGATCAGATCAGGCATTTTTTTGAGGTGGTACCGGCAATACCGATTTTAGCAGTCCTGTTTATTTATTTTTTAAAAGAAAGATTTAAAAAAATTGAAAAAATTCAGGTGTTATTGCCTATTTGGCTGCTGATAATAACGGGATACAATATTTTTTTAACTTTTAGATACCGACCGTACGGTACAGCTTACTTCAATATGTTTGCCGGAAAACCTTCTTATGTCAATCATGCTTTTGACGTTGAGTATTACGGTAATGTATACCGGGAGGCAAGCAAGATATTACGGTCCAGGTACGGGAAAAACGTACGTTTTTATACTGCAGGACTCGGGGCTCATATATTACAGCAAAACGGATTAACTAATCCTTTGACGGATAATACAGAGGATGATTTTGATTATGTGATTTTTATGAACAAACAGACATGGCTCAGAAGTAATCCTTACGCTCTATGGCTGGTTGAAACTCAGAAGCCTGTTTATACGATTGAGAGAGAAGGTAAAATTCTCTTTTATCAGTTTTTACCTTATAAAGAGGAGTATTTTAAACTCAGTCAGAGAAGTTAAGATAAACAATATCATCGAAGGTATAGTCTATCCCGGAAAAGTCAAAACTAAATTGTGTAATGGAGGGAGCGGATGGCAGCATAGCCAATTCTTCCCGGCAGGCGGAGGAACGAGTCAGTAAAATCATATTTTCTGAAGGATCAAATCCCGTTAAACAGCTTTGGTCAGCAGGTAATTGGGTAAATCGGGGAAAGAAATAAATTAAATGATCGTCCATTAAGCCGGAATTATCCGGATTCGGACTATCGTATCCGCCTAACTGAATTTTCTCATCTGGAAGCAGATTGAACCGGTTGGCAGTTTTTATGATCTGCCGCAGAAATAATGAACGGATATCAAAATCTTCTGCAAATTTATTATAAATTTCTTTAATCATCAAAAAGTTGAAGGCAGTTAGAGTGAGGAATATGATTACGGTGATGCGGCGGGAAACAGCGCATTTTTTTTTGTAAATCAAATCGAGAATGCCCCAAATTATAAAAGGGATGACGATTATTGCTCTGTGGATTGCGAATGATATTTCCGGATTGGCATAACCTTGTGAGAGGCCGGAAATCAGAATGACCATGAGAATCCAGACAGCCAGAATGAAATGGGGGAATCCGAAAATAAAAAGGAGGGATCCAATAAGATAGAAGACGGTGGGCAGATAGACTATTTGACCGATCAGCGGCAGGTTATGGTTATACATGTTTGTAGACCTTAGGAAAAAATACTCCAGGGATTTGACGGATTTTTCAAGAATTATTTCACTTTTCCATAAGCCTGTATTATTGATTCTAATGTCACCACGGTATTTGTAGACAATTATTCCGAAAGTCAGGGGAATAATAAGACAAAAAAACAAGAGGGTTAGGCGAACGGGATTTTTTTTGAATAATTCCCGGAAAGATATAAAGAGAAATATAAGAATAAAGAGAAGCTAAACAGCAAGAGCAGGAACGTAAATATTGGCAAGCATGGTAATAATCCAGGCAAGAGCCAGGTAATTGAGGAATCGATTTCTTTTTTCTGTAATAAGAAACATGCCGATAGAAAGCAGGGTGAAAGATAGGGGATTGGTGATTTGTTCAAAAGTCCGCAGCAACAGGGGGATAATGGGGAACGCGATAAGTGAAAGTATGCCAAAGGCAATAAAAACAGGACTTTTTCTTTTCCGGTCATAGAATATTCTTAATCCGCTGTAGAAAAGAAAAACACCGAGAAGGAAGGGTAGGATATATCCCAATCGGTAATTAATAATTGATCTTCCCAACAATAAGCTGGGAATAGAAACTAGTAAAAACTGCTTATTGGGATTATCCAGAAAAGCGGTGCCGGTATAGCCGAAATCAGTATTTTTCCAATTGGATAATCCGGCAGCCACCTGGGTAGTTGCCTCTCCGGATATATCGATGGGAAAGCTCTCAAGTTTAAATGTGACCAGTAAAGTGACGATTAAAAGGGCGATGATACCGGAAAAATGGCGTTTTCTAAAATCATCAATAAGTGTAGTAACGACATAATAAATTGCGGTAATTAAAAACAGAAGAAACCAAACAAACCAGACTTTGGCGGCAACAAGCGAGTAGATACCGTTTAATCTATAGGCTGAGATTTCCAGGACAGATAAAGAAAGGATGAGCAGATCCAGACAGATGATTTTAAGGGCAGCTGACACGGTTTATTTATTTAAATTCTGATATAAGATTTGATAATAATCGACAGGTTTCACTTTTTTAAAGATCAGGACTTTGGGATGATCGTAAACAGTAAAAGTTTCATCAGCATAGTCGTCTACAAAACTGATGCCTTCAAGCAGACAGTTTTTTTCGTCACGTGAGACAATACCATACCTAATAAAAGGCGGAGTTAGACAAATTTTAATTAAAGGCAAGGGCAAATTGGGACGGGAAGTAAACTCAATAACTTTTTCAAATCCCAGATTTCCTGCAAATAATTGCTGATAGAATTTGGCAGTAACCGGATATTTTTCCGGAACAGTCATGATTGAACCGTAAAGGCGGTTGCTAGTCAAGATAATATAGTCAGTAGTCGCCAGTTTTTGGCTCATAGCAAGCCATTTTTCCCCGTTATCTTCGTTATAGAGAGGGAATTCCACACTTTGGTAATTTTCGTGAATAAAACCGGGAGCAGGCAGTGAGAGAGGTAGATAATCATCCCAATGTTCTCCTGAAATCCTACTGCCCGGAGGAATATTTTGATAAATCCAATTTGAAGCGGTAACCCTGGTGTGAGGGCGGGAATAAATAGAAATAAAAGAGAAAGGATAAACTAAAACAAGAAACAAGAATCCCGCCTTCGCCAAGGCTTCGGCGGGCAGGCAAGAAACAAGAAACAGATTTAGCTTGCCCCTATTTTCTAAAAATAAAGCCAAATGATAAATAAACCAGGCGGAAAGTAGAGCCAGAAAGGGGTATAAGGGATAGAAATAACGCAGAGCTTTGACGAATTGGTTGCCCTGATAGCCAAAGAGGATGAGAATCCAGAGGAGGGAAAGATTCAGTATCACGGATTTAGTCCCGCCCCGCCTTGGCGGG